>CAZKUN010000387.1:0-6535 GCA_964555935.1 uncultured Armatimonadia bacterium
CGCCGGGCTTCAGGTCCTCTGACTTCGCTCGACCGTCCGCCGATCCCTCCGGCGCCGGGCGGCACCCGGTGCCATGGCCGGTCCTACGAAGGTGTTTCCGTACCCCAGGCGCAAGTGAACCTCCCTACCGGATCTGCGAGCCACACGCGGGCTCGACCGCAACCTGGTGAGGGAGGACGACATGGCCCAGCTCCAGGTTTTCCCTTGTTGCATCGTCGCGCTGGTCTCCGGTCTCGGCGCCATAGCCCAGGATGGGCCGCCCGCCAAGAGGCTCACCGCCACCCGGGCCGAGGTCGCCCCGATCATAGACGGCGAGCTGGATGATGCATGTTGGGAGCAGGCGGCGCGGGCAACCGACTTCACCGTCTTCGCCGATCCCAATCGGCCGCACTCGGAATGGACCATCGGACGCGTGTGTTACGATGATGCGAATCTGTACATCTCCGCCGAGTGCGCAGTGGACGAGATGGACAACTTCAGGGGGCGGCTGGCCGAGGCGGCGGGAGGCTTCGAGTACGACAAGGGCGGGGTCGTCGAGATCTTCATCGACACCAACCACGATCAGCAGACCTTCCAGCAGTACCTCCTCCATGCGAACGGCTCATCGACGATCACGCTTTCTGAAGACGACGTCTTCAATATCCTCAACGAGGACTACCTGGACTCTCAGGCGACGGTGACCGACACGGGCTACGCGATCGAGATGTCGTTCCCCTTCGCAATGCTACACCTCCACCCGGACACGGCTCCCGTCTGGGGATTCAACCTGAGCCGGTCCCATGACCTGTATGGCGAAAGCTACGATCGAGATGGCTTCTTCAGCTCGTGGAACTCCACCCGCGGCCAGGGCTTTCAGACGCCCGAGCTGTTCGGAGAACTCGTCCTCAACGGGGATCTCTCGCGGTTCTACTGGGATGTCGACTTCGCTCGGGAGCCCGAGCCCGGCGACACGTCAATCCAACTGAGAGTCAAGAACGAGACCGGCCAGGCCTTCGTGGGGACGGCGGCGCTCCGCATCAGCCACGCCGCCGGAGGGGAGATCCGGCATGAGCAGTCGCTCCGCCTGGAGCCCGATGCCGAAAAGAGCGTCTCATTCGATCACTTGGTATCGGGTGACGACGTTGAGGCCAAGCTCGAGGTCTCGATAGCGGACGCCGACGGCAGGGCCTGTTACCTCGGAGGAACGCAGAAACACGACCTGACGCCTGGGGACGAGTGGCCGCCGCCGACCCCAAGCCGCCGGCAGCGGGCAAACGGACACATCGCGTACCAACGGCCCTACACGCATTCGGTGCTGTACCGCTCCGTGCCCCGACGCGACGAAGTCGTGTCCGAGCTGTCGATCTCGGCATGTCGGGGCGAGTTCGAGACGGTGACCTTCTCACTGTACCCGCTCCGAGATGTGGGGGCACTCCAGGTGCAGGTGAGCGATCTGCGGGGCCCCGGCAGGGCGACGATCCCGAGCGTATCGCTCGACATTCGCAAGGTCGCCTGGCAATCCGTCTGGGAGAACCCAAGGGCCTTCGAGGCAAGGGAACACCTCTTGCGCCCCGTAGATGCAATCAGCCTCGCGGCAGGCAGAAGCGCTCGCCTGTGGCTGACGGTGAGGGTGCCGGACAACGCGCCTCCCGGCCACTATCGGGGGAAGATGACGCTCACTTCCGACGGCGCGGTTACCCGTATTCCGTTGAGGGTTCGAGTGCTGCCTTTTGAGTTGTCGCCGCCCGACGACATGGGCTACTTCATGTACTACCCGGGGGCGAATGACCAGTGGTTCAGCAACGCCCCCTTCTTTGAGAAGACCGTCGCGGACATGCGCGAGCATGGGATGAGCACCTTCACGATCTACAACTGGGCAACGGTCACCGATCCCGATACCGGCCGGACTAGACTCGACCTGGACGAGCGCAAGGCCGACAACTACGGCGTGACGTACGCCCGGATGATGCAGATGCTGCAGGACTCGGGCCTCGGGGTGGAGGCGCCGCTGCTCGATGTCCTCTCCATGCACTACCCGCCAGAGATCATCGTCGCGCTGGACGAGATCGTCCGCGACCGCGACTGGCCGGAGGTCCTCTTCTACATCTGCGACGAGATCGAGTACCCGGAGAGGATCGAGCGGGCCCGCAAGATCCTCGATGCCATCAAGGAGCTATCGCCCGACATCAAGACCACCACCGCGCTGGGCCCCAAGGGAGCGGACGCGCTCGGGCACATGTACGATGTGTGGATCGGATGCTCGAAGCCTGAGATGGTCAGGCAGTGTCTCTCCTTGGGCCAGCAACCATGGACGTATAGCTGCCGCGCAGTGCATGAGGTCAGCGCCGCGTACGAACGGTGCTTCTTCGGTCGGTACGCCTGGAAGCTGGGCTTGAAGGGCGTGGGGCTGTGGAGTTACGCCGAGGACGACTCCTTCTACGACCGCTTCGGCCGCCAGCACGGATACGGGGACGGTTTCGTATTCACCCCCGAGTGGAGACAGCGGTACGGGCACGTGGTCTTTGAGGATGGGGAGATCATTCCCACGGTAACTTGGGAGGGCGTCCGCGAGGGCATCGACGACTACCGGTATATGCTGACCCTCCGGAAGCTGGCCGAAGACGCTCTGGAGCGCGACGGCGCGGGTGGCCGAGCGGCAGGGAGGGCCGGACTCAAGCTGCTGGACGAGATCACTGACGAGATCGACCTCACGCCAGCCCTCAACGACCACAGCGGATCGGCGCACCTTCTCGACTGGCGATTCATGGGCGACATGGACGGGGCCCGCGCGAGGATCATTGAGGCGATCCTGGACATCCTCGAGGATGAGGGCAAATGAGGACACTACTCTTTGCACTCAGCATGGCAGCCATCGTCTGCGCCGCGGGCACGCAGGGGACGAGCGGCGGTGAAGCCGACGGCCGGCCGTTCGAGGCGGCGGCCATCATCAAGGACGGGCCGTTCTACACGCGCGAGATGTACCGCACCAGACACCCCGAGCTTTGCGTGGACGAGGACGACCTGATCTACAACGGGACACTCTACGTCTCGCCGGATCACGTCGTTCCCCGAGGCATCACCTACACCCACAACCGCGAGGCGCGGTGGCTCGACCTCAGCAATGACGCGGACCTGGACCTCCGGTTGGTCTTCGAATTGCCTGAGGCCGTCGAAGTCGTCGGGCTGCGAGACGCCGAGGGACTCGAGGCCAAGAACCTCATCTACCCGGAAGTCCAGCCCGCGGAGGGCGGCGAGCCCGGCTGGCAGCGGCACGAGGTCAGGCTGTCGAGCATCGTGAACGCGCCGGAACGCACGGGCACGCACATGGTCTATTACCGGACCACGCTTCCCCACGGCGGCGTAACCCAGGGGCGCTACTACCTTGCCTGGATCGGCGGAGAGCAACAACCTCAGACCATCCGCATCGAGTCGATAGCGATCGCGAAGGTGAAGCCACCGACGAAGTTCTTCACCGGCGTCTGGCACATGGAGACCGGGGATCTGAAGCTGATGTGCCCGGACTTCCCAGCCGACTTCACAAGCCTCGGCCTGAACGCGATCAACCTCTACTATGTGGGCCATTGGGAAGACAACACGGAGCGACTTGCTGAGTTCTACGACTTCGGCGATCCTGTCTACACTGCCGCGCGCGAGGCCGGGCTCTTCGTGCTCTACAACAGCTTCTTCCCATGGGCGCCGCGGAGCGAGTACGGCCTGAGGAACTGGGTCGGGAAAGACGCCTCGGCGAGAGCACTCGACATCAACGGAGACACCGTGCCCAACTACGCGGGCTACGTCCTGTGTCCCTCGTACCGCGGCGATTACTACCAAGAGGCTCTCGACCGGCTGCGGACGTTCAGTCAACTCAAGCGCTGGCCCGGGAGCTTCCTCAACATGGACCTGGAGATCTACGGCGGCCGAGGACGCAAGGTCTGCTTCTGCGATCGCTGCACCGGCCTGTTCGAAGCGTGGTTCGCGAGGCGGCATCCCGACCTGACTTACATCGACCCGCACGCGTTGAACCGCGAGGTCCAACGCCCCGACACCAGCAAGAACGAATACGACGTGGTTACCGAGCACCCATTGCATTACGAGGCATGGGTTCAGTTCAAGATCGAGCAGTTTGCCGACATGTGGCGGGGCATGCGCGACGCGATAGCCGAGACGATTGGCTCCGCGCGCACGGCGCCCTTCGAGGACATTGCCATCGCGGATTGGGCGGCGGTGTACCCAACGACGATCCAGCGCGAGGACTGCCTCTACGGGCCGTACACGATGCGAGAGAGCATCCAGCTCTACGCGGTCGGCGCCTACGGCCCGGCAGGGCTTGTGTGCCAGCCTCAGTTCGAGCAGTACGTCGACCTCTACCACAGGCAACTCGGCTCGCGGCGAAGCATGTACGACAGTCCGCCGACATCGGGGTACGGCTGGTCCGGGTCCTCCGTCGCTACCAAACCTGAGCGGACCAAGTACTACCTCCTCGAGACGGCGATGAACGGTATCCAGGGAATGCTGCTGTACCCATACGACGGTCTGGACGGCAAGCAACTCGCGATCAACGCAACGGTCTTTGGGAGCATCCGCCTTGTGGAGGACCTCATCGTCGAGGGCGAGCGGATAGCTGACATCGAGGTGACGGGAGACGGTGTTCACGCGCGCGGTTTTCGGCTCGGCGAAGAGCGGGTCGTCCTGGTCGGCGACAACTACGTGGCGACCGACCGTCGCGAGGCAGTGCTGACTCTCCCGGTCGAGCGACGGCGCGGCGTCTACGACCTGCTGACTCGCGCCAAGCTCGGGACGCTGACTCCAGAAGATCCGACCATCCGCCTGACGATCGACGGCCTGGAAGACCGGGCGAGATTCCTCTACGTCGGCAGCAAGTGGCGGGATCGGCAATCTCGGTGATGGCGTCCGAGCCCGTAGTGTCCGGAAACTCATCGTCCCAGGGTCCGGGGGAATCTGAGACCTTGGCGAGCTGTCGTTTACGGGCCTTGCATTGGGTGGTTCCTGTGGTATCCTCCGGCTTTCGAGTGCATCTCGCCGCCCCGGAGGCTCGCATTGGACGAGAGTCGTTCCGCAAAGCCGTTTGGCTGGTCGCACTTCCCGCTTGTCGCGCTAATCGCTAGGCTGTCCTTCCCGAAAATCGGCGTCGCCTGAGATGACGGGCCTTCTGCGCCTCCGAGGTACAGCCCGGGATCGCCGGGAAGGGGCGGCGGCGGTCCACCAACCCACGACTCCGGATGGGATCTTCCTACGTGAGAGCCCTTACGCAAGTACTGCTCACCACTGTTGCATCTGCCTTCCGCACACGAGCTTCGCTCCAGCTTGAGAACCTCGCTCTTCGGCATCAGCTGGCGGTGTACCAACGGTCCGACGTCAAGCCCCGAACCCAGCCCGGCGACCGAGTGTTCTGGTCCTGGCTGTCTCGCGTCTGGTCAGGCTGGCGGGGTGCATTGGCGTTCGTGCAGCCACGGACGATCGTTGCTTGGCAACGGAGACGCTTCAGGGATCACTGGGCCCGGCTGAGTGGGAGGACAAAGCCTGGCCGCCCGTCGACGTCGGCAGAGATCAGGCAGCTGATCCGGCGGATGTCGAAGGCGAACCCGCTGTGGGGATCGCCGAGGATTGTGGGAGAGCTGGAGAAGATCGGGATCACCATTGCGAAGTCGACGGTGGAGAAGTACATGGTCCGGAAGCGTGAATCGCCATCACCCACCTGGCGAGCGTTCCTCAGCAATCACGTCAAGGACCTGGTCTCGATCGACTTCTTCGTGGTGCCGGCGGTCCGCTTCGAGGTGCTCTTCGTCTTGATCGTGCTGGCCCATCACCGGCGACGCATCGTGCACTTCGGTGTCACCCAGCACCCGACAGCGGAGTGGACAGCCCAGCAGATCGTGAACGCCTTCTCATGGGACGAGGGGCCGAGGTGCCTGCTGCGAGATCGGGACAGCATCTACGGCGCTCACTTCCGGAAGCGGGTGAAGAACATGGGCATCGAGGAAGTGCTCATCGCGCCCCGTAGTCCATGGCAGACCCCATTCGTAGAGCGCGTCATCGGCAGTGTCCGACGCGACTGCCTGGACCACGTCATCGTCCTCAGCCAAGAGCATCTCCGGCGCATCCTCCGCAGTTACCTCAGCTACTACCACGACTGGAGAACGCACCTCTCGTTGGACATGGACTGCCCGGAACCTCGAACTGTGCAGTCGGCCGAAGCCGGCGAGATCATCGAGGTCTCTGAAGTCGGCGGCTTGCACCATCACTACGGGAGGCGAGCAGCCTGACCGCGGTGCGATCAGTCCACGTGACCTGCGCTCCCTACCTGGCCGCACGCCCTGGAGCGCCCGGACGGCCACACCTTCACCCGATGCGGTCTCGCAGCGACATCCGTTCCGAGCTCAGCATCCTGTCATGGGTTTTCGGGAAGGACAGGGGTCGGACCCGCTGAATGCACTGGGCGCCGGGGCGAAGCGGTCGGCAGCCGTGGTAAACCCCGTCTTGCTGTTGGCGGCGGAGTAATTGGGAGGCAGGCGGCGGCCTAAAAGGGAGGCACTTG
>CAZKUN010000388.1:0-6366 GCA_964555935.1 uncultured Armatimonadia bacterium
AATCGCCCATCTGGCCTGACTGCACCATCGCATTCGGCTGCAGGTGGGCGCCAGTGAACTTGATCTCGGATTCGGCCAGGACTTGCCCTTCAGTGACGGTCTGACCCGTGGTCTCATCGGTCCAACTTGAGTAGTCGTCCGGGCCCGTCAGGTAGTCGCACTTGTAATTCGTGGGGACCAGTCGGAACTCGAGTTGGGCCGTGCTGCGGAGGATCTTGGTGACGCGGGCGGGGTCCTTGACTCCAGGGAGTTCGACGATGATGCGGTCGCTGCCCTGTTTCTGAACCAGAGGTTCCTTGACGTCGCTCATGCTGTACATCCGCATGTCGATGATATGCTTCGCTTTGTCGGCGGTCTCAGTGTCGATGAACACGCTTGCGGGCTCGTCGGCATCGATCTGCACGCCCTGATACCTGGCCTGCAGCCACTCCTGGACCTGGCGGCGTTGGTCCTTAGCGACCGCGTCATCGGTCGCGCGGGTACGGATCTTGATCATCGAACCCGACACCACGTTCACGTCGGCGTGCTCGGCGCCCATGTCAGCCATGAGCTGCCCAAGCTGGCCCTCCAGCGATTCGCGGGTCTCACCCGGGTCCCAGTCGTCCGCGGGCTCCTCGGTGACCTCGGGATCCGCCGGCTCATCCGTCGCGTCGGCATCGGCCGGAGTCTCAGCGTCAGCGTCGTCCGCCGTCTCATCCGTCGCATCGGCGTCGGCGGGAGTCTCGGCGTCGGCGTCATCCGCCGGTTCATCCGTCGCGTCGGCATCGGCCGGAGTCTCAGCGTCAGCGTCGTCCGCCGGCTCCTCGGTGGTGTCCGCGTCGGCGTCAGCGTCCTCAGCAGGCTCTTCGACGGGCTCCGGAGCCTCTGCCGGCAGTTCGCCATCTTCGGCGTCGACGGCCTCGGCGATCATCGGGCGATCTTCAGGCGATGTGAACGTTAGTTCCGTGCTTGGTTTGCACTGCAACACGACGTGCGCGCCGCCCTGAAGGTCCAGTCCGAGCCGAATCTTCGGCACGGGCGTGAAGACACCAATAGGACCCAGTGCAAATAGGGGTTCTTCGCCCTTGTCTTCGACATCGACGGCGGCAGCCGACAGCCCCTCGTATTCGTCCTCGAGAGCGCTCATCACAACAGCGCGGTCGGCCTCACGCTGCTCCGGCCTGACAATGCGCGTCGATATGCGCAGGGTTCGCGGGTCTATGAACTCGAACTGCTCGACGCCTTTCAGGACGACCTTGTCTTTGATTTCCTCGAGTTTTGCTGTCAGCGCTTCCTCGCCCTCGGCGACGGGCTCGCTAAAGGTGTAATCGAAGACCGCCAAGCCGGGGTCATCGCCCCCGCTGACGAACCGGATCGGCTGGAAGCCGATCTCGAACGTCACCAGCAATATGAGGACGAGAAGCAGGATCCACATCTTCGGACGGTGCTGCATATCAGGTCAACCTCGAGCACATCCATGCTAGAATTCGCCCATCCCCTTCGAGACGGGCGCAAGGGTACGAACCGAAAGTATACGCGATCACTAAACAGGGTGTCAATTGAGGTTTACGTACCGATGAAGAGAAGGTTCCGCAGGCCCTGAAATCAGCCAGTCGGCGGGTGTTTTCAGGGCCCTAAGCACGTCGGCGTCGTCGCGTCATCTGCATGTTTAGTACTCATAGGCCTTCTGGGCAGTCATGTAGCCCTCGGCCTTCAGCATCCGCCAGCCGCCCTTCTCCTTGGCCCATGTAGTGCGCACGGGGAAGGGGCCCTCGTGGTTCACCTTGCCGCCTCCGTAGTCGATGGAAAACTCAACGCGGAGGTTCACCGTCGCCGTGGAGCCCTGAACGACGGGTGCGTCGGTGAGGACAACGCACCTGATCGCGCCCCTCTCGCGGAGCCCCGCGACGAGCAAGCGCATCAGTTCGCGCTTGTTCTCGTTTATCGAGTCCTCATATTCCTCGGAAACGTGCTCCATGCACCCGCTGACGCTCTTGGCGTTCACGGCCGCCTGGATCTCGGCGATGTTGTCGAGCACCCTCTGTTCGGCGGTCCGCCCATCGGGCGCGAAGTACCACACGGCCAGCACGCCCGCCGCTATCGCTGCCAACGCCACGAGTCCGATCTTCGCTTTTCGTGCCATCGTGTCACCTCCGGTGGGTGGGCTATTCACTCTCCTTAACGCAGGTGCTAGCGGGCAGGCCTCGGCGAGGCGAACGGTTGCCGGCTGTGCTCCCTGTCACGCTTGGTCGGAGGACCGCCGCCCAGTCGCGCGGAAGAGGACGCGCTGTCTGGGACGCGGGCCTGGCGTCACGGTCCGTGAGGAGAGCCCGCTATGATACGCCTCTATCTTGTCCGCCACGGGCAGACCTACTTCGAGCCAGACCAGAGGCTGAAGGGCCAACTCGACGTTCGATTGGATCTGACGGGGCGCGAGCAGGCCCGCGCGGTGGCAAATCACTTGCACAGCTCCCGCGTCGATGCGGTCTACGCCTCAACACTACGCCGCACGCGCGAGGGCGCGGACGTGATTTCCGAGCTTACCGGGGCTCCGCTGCTGGTCTCGCCTCTGATAGACGAGCGGGGCTGGGGGCAGCGGCAGGGGCTGGCGAGCTACGAGATGGCGATCGAACAGGCGGCTGGACGCGTTGCGACGGACGGGTTCGGCCCGATGGGCGAGCCCGCCGATGAATTTGCGCGGCGCGCTCAGCTCTTTCTCGACTTGGTGGCGGAACGCTCCGGCCAGACTGTCGTCGCTGTCACGCATGGCGGGATCCTCAAGAATCTGGTCCTGCCCGCCATCGGCCGGGCGCCAACAGACCGAGGCGCCTACACGCAAGACACCGGCGCCATATCGCTGCTCGAATATGACGGCAGCGCGTGGCGGCCAGCGTTCCTAAACATGAAACCGAAGTGATCCCAAGGGGAGTAGGCGACCATGGAAAAGCAATTGGTGGCGGATCTGGTGGCGAAGGCGCGCGTGGAGAGTTCATTTGCCGTGCGCTCCGCATCGTTGGCGGAGTTCCGAAACAAGCCCGGACACTACCTCAACCTCTCCCTCGGTGACAAGACGGGCGATATTGCCGGGCGAGCTTGGGACAACGCGGAGGAGCTGGCGGAGGTCTGCCAGCCGGGGAACGTTGTCTGGATCTGCGGCCGCGTCGACGAGTACCAGGGCAAGACTCAGCTCATCGTCGACACTGCGGAACTCGTCCCGGCCAGCCATGTCGACCCGGGCGACTACCTCCCCACGTCGACTCGCGACCCGCTCGACATGATGGATGAACTCGACGCCGTGATCGAGACGGTTGAGGAGCCATACCTGAAGGCCCTCCTGCACGCGTTCTTCGCCGACTCGACGTTCCGGACGAAGTTCGCGCATGGGGCGGGCGCCAAGGCGCTGCATCACTCTTTCGTGTCAGGCTTGCTTGAGCACACGCTGTCAGTGGTGATGATCCTGCGCGCTGTCCACGATCGCCACCCTCAGCTCGACCTCGACCTGTTGACCGCCGGAGCGATTCTGCATGATGTCGGCAAGACCACACCGACGCCGGACGCCTTCTCGGCCATACGGTGCTGACTGATCGGATGGTGCGCGAGCAGATGGAGCAGATTCCCGATTTCCCGGAGCAATTGGCGAATCTCCTCGTTCACATGCTCCTGAGCCACCACGGTCAGAAGGAATACGGAGCGCCGATTGTGCCCATGACGGCCGAGGCTTGCGCGCTGCACTACGCGGATAACCTCGATGCTCACGTGCAGTACTTCAGCCAAGTGGTGGAGAAGGGAACGGGTTCGGGCAATCGGTGGTCTGACTACCAGAGGTTGTTTGATCGGTACATATATATCGGCGATGCCGCTGAGAACGCAGACGAGCCCGAACAGGTCGAATAGGCACGGCGCGTGAGTCGTGAACCTTCAGGCAAGCTGTTCGTCTACGGACACATGGGAGCTACGCTCTGCATGACGAGCAATGATGTGGCGGCCCTGCTGCAGAGGGCCCAGGCCGGTGACGCGCGAGCGTTTGAGGACCTCGTGCGGCCCCACATCGGTCGCGTCTACAACTACGTCGCCAGGATGGTCGGCGACGCGTCCGAGGCCGAGGACCTGACCCAAGACGCGGTCCTGCGCGCCCACCGGGCCATCAAGTCGTTTCGGGGGGGCGCCACGTTCCAAACGTGGCTCTACCGGATCGCGACGAACATTTGCGTCGATGCGCTCAGGCGCCGCGCGCGGAAGGACTCGCGCGTCTCATCGCTGGATGCTCCCCTCAAAGCCGACCAGGGGGAATTGCAGCGCGAGATCGCCGATCAGCAGCGAGATCCTCAAGATCTTGCCGAGGCATCCGAGTTGCGTGGCGAGGTGCTGCGGGCAATTGCGTACCTGTCTCCGAAACTCCGGGGGGTCGTTGTGTTGTTCGACTTACAGGGGCTGTCGTACGAGGAGATCGCCGAAACGCTTGGCCTCCCGCTCGGAACGGTCAAGAGCAGACTCTTCAACGCGCGCTCACGATTGCGCGAGCTGTTGACGCCGTATGTGGTAGATCAGGCATGAGGGGAAACACGATGGACTGCCCAAACCGAAACACCGATCTGATATCAGCCTACGTCGACGGGATGGCCACGAGCACGGAGAAGATCGCGCTCGAGAAGCACATGTCCGAGTGCTCGGCCTGCGCGCGCGAGGTGCGGGAACTCGTCCGCACGCGTGATTTCGTGCGGGGCTTGCCGACTCTCACTCCGTCGCCCCGACTCATGCCCTCGATTTCTCAGAAGCTCAGAGAGCAGAAGGTCGGCTGGCTCCAGCGCCTGTTCTGGACCGGCGGCCCGGCGAATCTGCGCGCATCGGTTGCGTTGGCCGCGTGCCTCGTCGTCTGCGCAACTCTCGGCGTCGTGGCCGTCAACCACACGGGGACGGTCGATGCGCATAGTGTGGTTGAGCTGCCGGAAGCTAGCGCACCCATGGCGCCCATCGAGCACCACGACGTGTATGAGCCTCCAGCGACGACGCTGGTTGATCTGCCCGTTGACGCATACGAGGGCTCCTGCGCGCTGACACACGCGGCGTATGACCGAGACGAGACAGTTTGGGCCGTTGACTCGGTGATGCTGGCGAGCCACTGAGTGTGATATCGGTCAATGTCTGTAACCGTCGGCCCAGTCGCATCCATTGCAGAGGGTAAGTAGGGTGAAACGCAGTCAGCCGGGACTCACGAGATGGCCAATCGCCGCCGTTGCCGCTTCGAGCTTCGTGATGATGCTCGCGGGGCTTGCCCCGGGCTTCGCCCAGCAAGTGGGCGGCAAGGCTGTCGAGATCATGCGCCAGTCGATGACGGCGCGAGGCCAGGTGGATTATTCCGCGGTAGCGGCGATCGTTCGCTACC
Organism: uncultured Armatimonadia bacterium; assembly: GCA_964555935.1. Taxonomy (GTDB): domain Bacteria; phylum Armatimonadota; class Zipacnadia; order Zipacnadales; family VGFC01; genus CAZKUN01. The sequence goes on from CAZKUN010000388.1 coordinate 5,363, forward strand.
GAGAGGGCGAAAGGCATGACGCCCGACAGATGGTGCTGAGGCAACAAGGCGACAGAGAGTGCATCAAGGTTCTCGACGGCGATGGAAAGCTGAAGTTCAAGCGCGTCAGCGATGGGCGGACTCGATGGGAACACAGCGTGCGGCACGGTCGCGTCATGAAGATGCCCCTGCCGCCCCGCGCGGAGACGCTCCGCAAGGACCTAACCAACCTCGAGATCCTGGCCGATAACTTCGAACTCACTCTCGAGGGGCCTGGTACCGTAGCGGGCCGAGTCGTGCACAGGATCACGATCACTCATCCCGGACCGCCTCGAGTCCTATTGCGGAGGCTCTGGATCGACGAGCAGAACTACCTCGAGCTGAAGAGCGAGCACTACGACGACGCGGGCCGCGCAACACGCTCTGTCACGGTCGAGCGAGTGAATCTCCAACCGCAGTTCGACGGCACAACGTTCGTGTTTCATCTGCCTGACGGGCTCGAGCCGCATGAGGTTCGGTCGTCGCTCTACACCGGCACCGCCGACAAAGCCGCTGAGAAAGCTGGGTTCAAGGCCGTCGTACCGGCACGGACGGACCGCCCACCTGGGTTCTTGCTCTACAAGGACCTGATCAAAGTCCGAGAATGGGAAGGGAAGCGAGTCCTGTGGTACCAGTTCACCAACGGGATGCGGAGCTATTCGGTTTTCCAGCGTCAGGTTCAGCCCGCGCCGAACGAACCTAACGATCGACAGGGCCCGCGAACCTTCAAAGCCCGCGGCTTCCAGTTCACCGTAATGGGGTCAGTACAGCCCGACGAACTCGACAAGATCAAAGCCGGTTACGAGGCGCCGTAGTAGCCGGCACATTGGGGACAACGCCCATGTACCGACTCGCGACCGGCCCACACGCAAGCAGAGCCCTGATCGGCGCAGCTGTCCTGTGCCTCCTCGCAACAGTCGGCCCGTCCGCCGCTGCCGGTGCGAGCGGCGGCGTCGGCGCCACCGTCACCATCGTCAAAGGCCAGG
>CAZKUN010000389.1:0-6330 GCA_964555935.1 uncultured Armatimonadia bacterium
GCGTATAGATGGTCGTTCCAACAGCGACTTGCGTGAACTGAGCCTGACCCGAGGCGTGAGCAAGTTTGCCGAGGGATCGTGCATGATCGAACTGGGCTTCACGCACGTGCTATGCACCGCCAGCGTCGAGGAGCGCGTGCCGCCGTTCCGCTATGGCACGGGCGGTGGCTGGGTAACCGCCGAGTACTCGATGCTCCCGCGCGCCGGGAAGGACCGCAGCGCGCGCGAGGCAGCCAGAGGGAAGCAGGGCGGACGCACGCTCGAGATCCAACGGCTGATCGGCCGCTCGCTCCGGTCGGTGACGAATCTCGACCAACTGGGCGAGCGCACCATTACGCTCGACTGCGACGTGCTCCAGGCCGACGGAGGCACCCGCACGGCGGCCATCACCGCCGCGTATGTCGCGCTGGATGAGGCGCTTACCACGCTGGTGCGAGACCAGGTCATCAAGCGCCTGCCACTGCTTGACCAACTAGCCGCCACCAGCGTCGGCATCGTCGCCGGCGAGCGCCTGGTCGATATCTGCTACGAGGAAGATAGCCGCGCCGCGGTCGACATGAACGTCGTCATGGCCAAGCGGGGCGGGCTCGTTGAGGTGCAGGCGACCGCCGAGGGAGCGCCGTTCCCCCGGTCTCGCTTTGATGAACTGCTCGATATGGCGACGACGGCGATGGCCACGCTCTTCGAGGCGCAGACGGAGATTCTGGCGAGCGCGGAACTGACCGAGTGAGCGCCCCGCGCCGTATTGTTCTCGCGACGAACAACGCTGGCAAGGTGGCTGAACTGGCAGAGCTGCTATCGGACCTGCCCGTGGAGCTAGAGTTGCTTCGCGATGCCGTCGGGCCTGTCGACATCTCCGAGCCGTTTGCGACGTTTCACGAGAACGCCGCCCACAAGGCCATCACGGCGGCCCGGCTGGCGGGATGCTGGGCTCTGGCGGAAGACAGCGGGCTCGTCGTCGACGCCTTGGGTGGACGGCCGGGCGTTTACAGCGCCCGATTCGCGGGCAAGGGCACTCCCGACGGCGACCGGATCGACCTGCTGCTAGAGATGCTCACTAGCGTACCCCCGAACCAACGCGGGGCTCGGTTCCGGTGCGCCATCGCGCTTGCGTCGCCTGGCGAGATCCTGGGAGACTGGCGGGGGACATGCGAGGGCTCCATTACCACCGCGCCGCGTGGCCAATCCGGATTCGGCTATGACCCCATCTTTCAGACGGATGGGCAAGCGAGGACGAATGCGGAGCTGTCGCGCGCCGAGAAGAATGCCATCAGCCATCGCGGGATGGCTATACGCCTGCTAATGGGGGATCTGCCGGGGATGCTGGGAGGCTGACGCGAGTCAGCAGAAGTGGCTTTGGTCGAAGCTAGAGCTTCGACCTACGACGGCACGGCACCGAGCTGGCGCTTGGCGGCACGAACGCAACGACGTCGGATCTGGAGATCCGACCTACGGGCTGTTGGAGCCGCCTCAGTGTTCGCCGAGGATGTCTTTCATGTGAGCCACATCGCGGCGGAGCGCGTCCGGGGAATCTGCCCGCGTCCCCTCCTCGTCAGCCGCGATGGACAGCGCCCCCGAGTACCCCACTCCGCCAAGAATCGACGCGACCCACGCATAGTCGATGTCCCCGGTCTCGAGCGTTGGCGGCTCACCCCACCCCGGCGCGCACTCGACGTGCCTGACGTAGGGCGCCAGCGCCCGGATCACATCACGCGTGGATGAGATCGGGGCATCTCCAGAGCACAAGTCCCGCGGCATCAGGGCGATGCCGCAGCGGTCCGAGTCCAACGACTCGAGCAGCTCGATGGCTGCCCGCCAGTTCTCAAGCCCCAGCCCGTGCGACAGCGCAATCGCGGCGTTGCTCCCCTCGGTCCGGGCGAGCATCTCTCCCACGGCATCGGCGAAGGCCCGCATCAGAGGGCTTGGAACGGGCGCGTCGCGCTCGGACAGGGGCGATTCCAGCCTCACCACGGTCGCGCCGATGACCCCGGCAGCTCTCACAATGTTCGCGGCCCACTGCACGTGCTCCCCGGCGTAGCTGCCCCCCAGACGCCAGTTCAGCGATAGCGCGGATGCCTGAACGCCCTCATCGTACAGATGCGCCCGGTAAGTGCGCGCTCCCGCCTCATTGCCAACATACACGCGCGGCAGCGTGGGCGCTCCGAGCCGCATCAGATCGCACGCCTGCGTGGCCTCCAGCTCGACCCGGTGCAGACCTAAATCGGCCAAGCCCTCCGCGGGGGATTCATATCCCGCCTCTATCAGCCGCCTTGCGTGGATCGATAAGCGCACGCGCGTATCCCCTGACCGTATCCTAAACTCGCTGATTCCTGACCACTTTCCGCGCAGAACCCCGAGGATCCTTCGAGCGTCAATCGTCTCAGGAGGGAGGAACAATCCGCGCGCGTGTGAATTAGTAATACTGTCGGTTCAGTGAATTTAGGGGGAGGGACTGAGGATGCGCCTACGTCATTTTTCCATGCTCGCTGTGTTGGTTGCCACTTGCACTGTGATCGCCTCGTCTGCTGGTGCCGTGACCGTTCTGAATACGTTCCCCGCGGAGTGGATCTCCGGTCTGGTGGACGAGAATGGTATCGAAGGGCTGGCCTACGGGAGCGGGTCGCTCTGGTACTCCCGGTCGGACATGATCTATGAGAAGAACCCCGCTACGGGCGCGAACATCAATTCCTACGCGGCCACCGGCTTCATCAACGACCTGACGTGGGTCAGTGGCGAGCTGTGGGGAGCGCGGGTATCGCCCCGCGAGATCGTCCGCCTGAATCCGGCGACAGGCGCCGAACTCGGCACGATCGACACCGCCGCCCAAGGCGTGCCGGAGGGGCTGGCTTTCGACGGAACCACCGTCTATCTCTCGGTCGACGGGACGCCCGGCACGGTGTTCCCGGTCAACCCGACGACGGGAGCCGTGGGTACCGGCCGGCCAGGGAAGCCATCGGATGCCGAGGCGCTGGCGTTCGGCAGCGGATACCTGTGGGAGGGCGGCAAGAACGGCGGAGCCATCTACAAGGTTGACGCGACGACGGGCGTGACCATCGCGGTCGGCACGGGTCCTTCCACTGATATCCATGGGATGACCTGGGACGGGACGCACCTGTGGATCACGTCTCAGGATAGCAAGTCGATCTACGAGCTTGACGTCACCGACGTCAACGCCCCGCCGACCTTGACCTACCCGAGCATAGCGGGTTTCTCTGTTGATGGCGTCGATCCTAACAGCGGCAATTCGTCGACCGTCTTCGACTTCAAGTGCGTCTACACCGACATAGAGAACGATCCTCCCGTCACGGTGATGCTCGCGATCTGGAACTCGGGAGCGCCCATTGCGGGCAGTCCCTTCACGCTGACGAACACCACGGACCTCAACTATACCGATGGCGCGGAGTTCGGGAAGTCGATGACGCTCCCGCTCGGGATGAACCACACCTACCAATTCTCCGCCGTCAACGCGATCCATGTTGCCGATGGGAACGCGACCCAAGTGGCCAACGGCCCGGAAGTGTCAAACGCGCCGCCAACCCTCGACTATACGGGCGAGCCCGGGTACACGGCCGACGGCGTGGATCCCGAAGTCGGCGATGCGTGGAGCACGCCGTTCACCTACCGCGCCCTCTACACGGGCGTTCTGGAACCGGTCAATATCCTGCTGCACGTTCTCAATGACGGCAAAGCGATTTGGGGCAGCCCATTCACGCTGACCACCGGGGACACCACGCCGGCCGACGGCGCGATCTACACGGTCACGCGCCAACTTAAGCGGTCGCGCAAATACACCTACAGATTTGAGGCCGATGACGGCATCCAGAGCGCCGGCGGGCCCGCGACCGGGCTGCACAACGGTCCAAGCGTCGGCAACTTCGCCCCTGTGCTGGACTGGACGGGCGAGCCCTTGCTCGTCGACGAAGGCGTCCGCCCGCTCAACGGCACCGAACGCACGAACTTCATGTTCCGAGTCAAGTACTCGGATCGAGATCGGGATCTTCCCGCATTCATCCGGCTACACGTTACCAACGTCGTCCAGGGCAAGAATGACGTCCCGGTGCCTGGCAGCCCGTTTGCCATGGCCCGGGCAACCAAGGGCGGCGACGTCAAGCGCGGGCTGGTATACAAGACACGCCTCAAACTGAAACGTGGTCGTGGCTACAAATACTGGTTCGAGGCTGCCGACCCGTTCGCCGCCGCGACCGGCGTTCCGACCGTGCCGCGCCCGGGCCCGTTTGTGAACTCCCCACCATTCATTGAGTGGGCGAGCTACGCCGGCTGGATCGCTGACGGCGTTGACCCCGACACGGGTGTCGGTGACACGCTGTGCTCCTTCAGGTGCGTCTATCACGACGCGGACAACGATGATGCCACCTTTGTGAAGGTTGAGATCGAGCAGGTCATCGATGGGGAAAGGGTGCCGTTCGCGGGCAGCCCGGTAACGCTGGGCCTATGGGCCGCCGCCCAACCGCGTGACGGACAGGAGTATTTCAACATCTTTGCGCTGCCGCCGGGTGACTACCGCCATCGCTTCCTCGGGTCCGATGGCGTGGCCAAAGCACGCGGGGTGCCCACCAAATGGAAGCGCGGCCCGATGATCACCTCCACGGCGGGGGCGTCGATGGTGTCAGCTCTCACGGCGGCGCCGACGCCGATGGGCGCGCAGGTCACCTTCTCGCTGTCGGCGGCGGGTCAGGTCGACGCGCGAGTGGTTAACATCGCCGGTCGGCCGATCCAGTCGATCGCCCTCGGCAAGGACTGCGAGGCGGGCCTGAACACGCTCATCTGGAACGGCACGGACGCCAGTGGCCTATCGGTTCCGTCCGGCGTTTACATCATCGCGGTCACGACGCGCGATGCCTCCGGCGGCGTCAGCCAAGCCGCGGTCCCGCTAACGCTGAGACGGTAACTGGTACGTGACACGATGAAGTGCCGCGCCGCGACGCGCCAGAATCACGCGATGATGATCGCCCCCGTGCTGCTGCTATGCGCGGGGGCTGTCGTTTTGGCTGGACCGGTTGAGGACTTGTGCGACCAGGGCAGGGAGCTGAAGAACGCGGGCGAACTCGAGGCCTCCGTCGCTGCGTACAGGCAGGCGATCGCCCTTGATCCGGCGTCCGCGGACGCGCATTACGGGCTGGCGTGGGTGCAGCGCAAGCAGGGCCTGGACGACGCCGCTGCCGCCGAGTTTGGGATGGCGCTGGTTCTGTCGGATGACCCGACGATTCTCGAGGAGGCGGCGGGGGCCCTGGAGCGCATGGGTAGAGCCGCCGCGGATACGACGCCGGCCGCACCCGCCAAGCCACAGCCGGATCCCCCCTCTCCCCCGCCGGTTGTCAGCGAGGCGACGGTTGCCGAGGCGCAGCGGCTTCTCGGGACGGGCGACACGTTCGAGGCGATCCGCGTTCTACGCGAAGTGCTGATGCTCGATCCCGATGATGCGGCGGCGTCGAGGTTGCTGCAGAGGGCCAAGCGAGGACGGCGACGCGTATATGTCCGCGCGGCGGCCGATCCAGTCTTCCGCGGCACGGCCAACTGGGAGCAGCGCCTGCGAGATCGATTTGCCGCGGCGGCATCTCAACTGAGCCGCCAGGTCGAAATCGACTGCGTGCTGACGTCCGTCGAGCCATGGGACCGCCAGGTCGACGCGGGGGCGGGGCTTGATCTTGTGGCCGATCTGCGCGCGGCATTCGCTTGCGGGCCTAACGAGATCGTCGTGGGGTTTACCGCGGAGCGGAGAGAACCTCCCGAGGGCGGCGAGACATGGCGCGTCCCCGGTTACTCGCTGGGGATCGCCCCATGCTTTGCCGGCTATACGGTCGTCTCGGAAATCATCGCGTCACGCGACGGCCGCGAGTGGCGGATACCAGAGCCCACGCTGCGCGAGAGTCTGGCCCATGAGGTCGCGCACGCCTTCGGCGCGGTTCATGTCAGCGGGCCGACGCTCATGCGACGCGCGCCGGGCGCGACCGCGCGCTACGACCTGCACCCGATGAACGCCGCTGTCATGCGAGCCGCAAGGTGGATCGACTTCGAGACGCGCTTCGACTCGCTCACGCAAGACGAGTTGGCGCGCCTCGTCGAGGCATACAGTGAACTGGCGAAAGGCGCCGCCAGCGATGACGGCGTGCACTTCTACCGCGGTTTGGCGCTGGTCTACATTGACAGGTATGAGGAGGCCATCGCGGACTTCGGTCGCGTCCTCGCCGCTTCGCCGAACGATGCGTTCACCCATTTCAACATTGCGGGCCTGTATGACCGAGCGAGCCGCCGGGACCCGCTGGGCAACGCGGCGCGCCTGGAGCGAGCGCGAGCGCATTACCACATCAC
>CAZKUN010000390.1:0-6182 GCA_964555935.1 uncultured Armatimonadia bacterium
GAGTCACTACGACGGGAAGGGCATGAGAGGGTCAGAACCGAGACAAAGACGGACGCGTATGATCAGAGCTCCTGACATGTGCTGACTTTCAGTGCTACATTCCCGCGGCAACGTCAGGCTGAACGCCGGAGTGAGTCGAAGCCCCGCCGACGCACTTCGACTCGCCGCGGGAAGGACGTCGTGTAGGAATCGCTCACGCCACTGGGCGCCGTAGTCTTCGAGTGCAATTGAGCGCCTGTCACTCGCACAGACTCCATCCGCCCCAGAACTGGGGGCATCCCAATTGCCCAGCAGCAGGCTGATCCGACCACCCCGCAGTACGCTAAGGCACCACACAACACCCCGCGTCTGCTCCCGGCCCTGACCACAGCGCCCAGTAACCACCCCACCACCCGACCAGCCGCTGTCGCGTGAGTGACTCGCCCCCGTCTCCTCTATTGCTCACATCCGAAGGGGAACCTACGACGTATGTCGGGTTCCCTCTGAGCGGCGAAGCTCGGGCTGCCATCGCAGACTGCACGTACGACCACAGCCCCACCACCACCGCCACGTGTCAGCTCCCGCTCTTAAGAGCAGATCTCCCGTCGACGCGTGATGATTAGCTCTCATCTCTCTCGCTATCAACTCCGAAGGGCGACCAACGACGTATGTCGGGTTCCCCGTGAGCAACCGAAGCCGCCGCCACGACCCACCGACTCAGCACCGACGCCGCGTGTCAGCTCCTGCCCCTGAGCACAGCAACCATCCCCCTGGTCGTGGCCCCGGCCGACACGAAGACACACGCGAAGAGGAGCGCCTAGGATGCCAGGTTCTGGATCAGTCGGGCAGGTTCGGTGAGGTCTCCGTGGACGATCCTCGGGGCTGCAATGGTCACGAGCCTGCGTTTCTCACGCAATACGCCCACGCCCTGCGAAGCCCCAGATTCAGGCGTGGATAGACTTATTTCGGAGGGACACCGTGGCTCCGGCCATCTTGCGCAAGTGGTGCTGCAACTCGAAGGCGGCCACCTGCGCGGCCGCCCGTGGCGTCGCGGCCAGGACGATCGTGGCCTGTGGCTTGCCGCCCCGGACCAGCACGGGCGGCTCGGGTGTCTGCGCGCGGAGGGGCAGGCAGCCAAAGGCCAGCCCAATCGACCGAGGCAACGCAGGATCCCAGCTCCGCGTATTGTGCCTCCCGCGGGGCCGGTCTGGTGCTTCTGAGGGCCGACTGTCCGTGTACCTACCCCACCGTCGCTCAACACCGGGCTCCATGTCCTCTGACCTCGCTCAGCCGCTTGCCCATCCCTCTGGCGCGTTGGGGCATGCTGAATTGCGGCCGGTGCAGACGAAGGTCTGCGCGGGCCTCAGGCCCAAATAAGTGTCCCCGACGGATCTGCAGGCCGCAGACGGATCCGACTGCACAGAGCGAGGGAAGCGGACATGACCCGTGCCCAGGTTTTCCCTTACTGTCTGATCGCGTTGATCTCCGGCATCGGCGCCGTGGCCCAGAGTGGGCCGCCGCCGAAAAGGCTGACCGCAACACGTGCCGAGGTCGCGCCGATCATCGACGGCAAGTTGGATGATGTATGTTGGCAAGGCGCAGCGAAGGCAGCGGACTTCAGCGTCTTCTCCGCCCCCAATCGGCTTCACCCGGAATGGACCATCGGACGGGCGTGCTACGATGACTCGAATCTGTACATCTCCGCCGAGTGCCACGTTGACGAGATGGAGAAGTTCAAGGGCAGACTCGCCGAGATCGCGGGCGACTTCGAATACGACAAGGGCGGCGTCGTTGAGGTCTTCATCGACGCCAACCGCGACCAGGAGACGTTCCAGCAGTACCTGCTCCACGCCAATGGGTCGTCCATGATCACGCTCTCTCCGGGCGACGTCTTCAAGATTCTGAACGAGGACTACCTGGCCTCCCGAGCGACTGTGACCGACGAGGGCTACACTATCGAGATGTCGTTCCCCTTCGCCATGCTGCACCTGCACCCGGACACTGCGGCCGTTTGGGGATTCAACCTCAACCGGTCCCACGATCTGTACTATGAAAACTACGACAAGAACGGCTTCTTCAGCTCGTGGAACTCGACCCGCGGCCTCGGCTTCCAGACACCCGAGTTGTTCGGCGAACTCTCCATTGACGCGGATTTCTCGCGCTTCTTCTGGGACGTCGACTTCGCCGCCGAGCCCCAGCCCGGCGACGCCGCGATCCAGTTGCGCGTGAAGAACGAGACCGGCGAGGATTTCTCGGGTGAGGCGGCACTTGCCCTCACGCAGCTCGACGGCACGCAGGCGCGGCACGAGCGTCCGGTTGCGCTGCAGGCGGGCGCCGAAAAGGCCATCTCGTTTGAGCACTCGGTGTCCGCCGAGGACACCGAGGCCAAGTACGAGGTATCGATCATCGATGCGGATGCAAGAGTCTGCTACCTGGGGGGTACGCAGAAGCAAGACCTGACGCCCCGCGATGAGTGGCCGGTTCCGACTCCGAGCAGACGGCAGAGGGCTGCCAGGCACATGGTCTTTTCCCGGCCGTACACGCACCCGGCCCTGTACCGATCCGTGCCTCGGCCCGAGGAGGTCGTGTCGGAGTTGTCGGTGGCGGCGTGTCGGGGCGAGTTCGAGCCCCGGACGTTCTCCCTGTATCCCCTCCAGGACGTGAGGTCACTTCAGGTGGAGGTGAACGACCTCCGAGGTCCCGGCAAGGCGACGATTCCGAAGGAATCGCTCGACCTGCGCAAGGTCGCGTGGCAGTCGGTCTGGGAGAACCCAAAGGCCTTCGAGGCGCGGGAGCATCTTCTGCGCAAAGCGGACGGGGCCAGTCTGGCAAAAGGCAGAAGCGTGCGCTTTTGGCTGACCGTGAAGGTCCCGAGCGACGCGCGCCCCGGCAACTATCGAGGGAAAGTGACACTCATCTCCGACGGCGCGGTCACGCGCATCCCGCTGACCGTTCGAGTCCTGCCCTTTGAGCTGTCGCCGCCTGACGACATGGGTTACTTCATGTACTACCCGGGGGCGAACGACCAGTGGTTCAGCAACGCTCCCTTTTTTGAAAAGACCGTCGCCGACATGCGCGAGCATGGGATGAGCACCTTCACGATCTACAACTGGGCGACGGTCACTGATCCCGACACCGACCAAACTCGACTCGACCTGGACGAGCGCGAGGCCGACAACTATGGCGTGACCTACGCGCAGATGATGGAGATGCTGCAGGAGGCGGGCCTCGGGGTGGATGCGCCCCTGCTCGATGTCTTCTCCATGTATTACCCGCCGGAGATAATCGTCGAGCTGGACGAGATCGTCCGCGAGCGTGGCTGGCCGGAGGTGCTCTTTTACATCTGCGATGAGATCGAGTACCCCGAGAGGATCGAGCGGGCCCGCAAGATCCTCGATGCCATCAAGGAGCTAGCCCCCGACATCAAGACCACCACGGCCCTGGGCCCCAAGGGAGCCGCTGCGCTCGGGGAGATGTACGACGTCTGGATTGGATGCTCCAAGCCCGAGATGGTCAGCCACTGTCTCTCCCTGGGCCAGCAGCCCTGGACCTACAGCTGCCGCGCGGTGCACGAGGTCAGCGTGGCCTACGAACGCTACTTCTTCGGTCGGTACGCCTGGAAGCTGGGCCTGAAGGGCGTGGGCCTGTGGAGTTACGCCGAGGACGATTCCTTCTACGATCGCTTCGGCCGACAACACGGCTACGCGAACGACTTCGTCTTCACGCCCGAGTGGAAGCACCGGTACGGGCACGTGATCTTCGAGGACGACGAGATCATACCTACCGTGACTTGGGAAGGCGTCCGCGAGGGCATCGACGACTACCGGTACATGCTCACCCTCCGGAAGCTCGCCGAGAACGCCGTGGACGGCGACAGCGCGAGTGGCCGAGCAGCAGGACGGGCCGGCCTCGACCTGTTGGACGATATCACCGACGAGATTGACTTCACGCCGGCGCTCAACGACTACAGCGGATCAGAGTACCTCCTCGACTGGCGGCTCATGGGAGACATGCACGCGGCGCGCGCCAGGATCATCGAAGCGATCCTGGACATCCTCGAGGATGAGGACAGATGAGAACATCTCTACTTCGACTCAGCATGGGAGCGATCATCTGCGCCGTGGGCGCGCAAGCGGCAATCGGCGACGACGCCGATGACCAAGCGTTTGAGGCGGCGGCCATCATCAAGGATGGGCCGTTCTACACGCGCGAGATGTACCACACCAAACACTCCGAGCTTTGCGTGGACGAGGATGACCTCATCTACAACGGGACCCTCTACGTCTCGCCCGATCACGTCGTCCCCCGAGGCATTACCTACACCCACAACCGCGAACAGCGCTGGCTGGATGCGAGCGCGGACCCGGAACTCGACCTTCGGTTGGTCTTCGAGATGCCCGAGACTGTCGAATTCGTCGGGCTACGGGATAGCGAAGGCCTCGAGGCCAAGAATCTCATCTACTCGGAAGTCGGGCCTTCCGAAGGCAGCAAGCCCGGCTGGAAGCAGTATGTGGCGAAGCTCTCGAGCATCGTCAACGCGCCCGAGCGGACGGGCACGCACATGCTGTATTTCAGGACCACGCTTCCCCCCGGCGGCGTGGCGCAAGCTTACTACTACCTTGCCTGGCAGGGCGGGCAGCAGGAGCGTCAAGCGATCCGCATCGAGTCGATAAGCATCCCCAAGGTGAGGCCTCCAACGCGGTTCTTCACCGGCGTCTGGCACATGGAGACCGGAGACCTGAAGCTGATGTGTCCCGACTTCCCGGAGGACTTCGCCAGCCTCGGCCTGAACGCGATCAACCTCTACTACGTGGGCCATTGGGAGGACGACACGGAGCGGCTCGCGCAGTTTTACGACCTCGGCGATTCCATCTACACCTCCGCGCGCGACGCCGGGCTCTTCATCCTCTACAACAACTTCTTCCCCTGGGCCCTGAGGAGTCAATACGGCTTGAGGGACTGGGTCCGAAGCGATGTGGGTGCGCGGGCGCTCGACATCGAGGGCAACACGGTGCCCAACTACGCGGGCTACGTCCTGTGTCCCTCGTACCGCGGCGAGTATTACCAGGAGGCCTTGGAGCGGCTGCGGACCTTCAGTCAGCTCAAGCGCTGGCCGGCAAGCTTCTTCAACATGGACCTGGAGATATACGGAGGCCGGGGGCGTAAAGTTTGCTTCTGCGATCGCTGTGTCGACCTGTTCGAAGCGTGGTTCGCGAAGCGCCACCCCGACCTGAACTACATCGATCCCTTCGCTCTGAACCGCGAAGTCCAACGCCCCGATACCAGCAAGAACGAGTACGATGTGGGCACCGAGCACCCCTTGCATTACGAGGCGTGGGTTGAGTTCAAGATCGAGAAGTTCGCCGACATGTGGCGGGGTATGCGCGACGCGATAGCCGAAACAGTAGGCCCCGTGCGCACCGCGCCCTTCGACGACATCACCATCGCGGATTGGGCGGCCGTTTACCCGACGACGATCCAACGGGAGGACTGCCTCTACGGGCCGTACACGATGCGAGAGAGCATCCAGCTCTACGCGGTCGGCGCCTACGGCCCCGCCGGGCTTGTCTGCCAGCCTCAGTTCGAGCAATACGTCGACCTGTATTACCGACAACTCGGCGCTCGTCGCAGCATGTACGACACCCCGCCGACATCGGGCTACGGCTGGTCTGGATCCTCCGTCGCCACCAAGCCCGAAAGGACCAAGTACTACCTGCTCGAAACCGCGATGAACGGTCTCCAGGGAATGCTGCTGTACCCATACAGTGGGCTGGACGGCAAGCAGCTCGCGATCAACGCGACGGTCTTCGACAGCATTCGCTTGGTGGAGGACCTCATCATCGAGGGCGAGCGGATCGTCGACATCGAGGTGGCCGGGGAGGATGTGCATGGGCGCGGCTTTCAGCTTGGCGACGAGCGAGTCGTCCTGGTCGGCGACAACTACGTGGCGACCGACCGCCGCGAGGCGACGCTGACTCTTCCGGTCGAAGGACGGCGCGGCGTCTACGACCTGCTGACTCGCACCAAACTCGGCGCCCTGACTCCCAATAGCCCGACTATCCGACTGACCATCGACGGACTGGAAGACCGGGCGAGATTCCTCTACGTCGGCAACAAGTGGCGGGATCGGCGATCTCGGCGACGGCGCCTTGGCCTTACCCCCTAAAGCGAGTCCAGGTTCAGTGTTAGTATCTGGGTGTACC
>CAZKUN010000391.1:0-6158 GCA_964555935.1 uncultured Armatimonadia bacterium
TCACCTACAGCGTGACCTACCAGGGCGACACCCGCCCACTCGCGGGCTATGTGGTCTAACAGCACAAAGGGCGCCGCCTGTCGAGGCGACGCCCTTGGTAGATCTGTAATGCAAACTCACCGAGTTCGCTCGCCCTAAAAAAGGGCTATCTCATCCCTCAACTCGATGTGCCTTCGGTCGTGCTCTCGGCAGCCGGCTCCGGGGCGGTAGACTCCGCCGCGTCCGCGCCAGCGGTCTTCAGCGTGCAGAGGTAGTACCGACCCGATGTCGCGCAGGTCTGGAATGACGCGACTACCGCATCGCCCTTCTCAAGATTGGTAATGGTGGAGATCATCGACTTCTGGCATCCGCCGCAGTCGCCACCGACGCGCAGGAGATAGCCTTTGTCGCCGTTCATGACCTTCACGGCCTTCTTCGTGGAGCGGACGTACCGAACGGTGCCCTCAACGTTGGCGCACGCATCGGCGCACTTGGCATTGGCCTTGGCACTGCCCTTGGCCTTGGCGCACTTGGTCTTGCCCTTGGGGCAATCACATGTCGCGCAGTCACCGTCGCAACTCTTGGCCTTCTTGCAGGTACACGTGTCGCAATCGCCGTCGCAACTGGACTCGCCGGCGCACGCCGTGCTTCCCGCGCAGGCAGTGGCTGAGGCCGTCGCGTTGCAGTCAGCACAGGTATCGCACGCCTCCACATAGGCGATACTTACGGCCGCCACGAGGGCAATCATTACTACGATCGCACTGGTTATACGCACTGGAACACCTCCGGGATTTGACGCCTGCCCAGGAAGATTCGCCCCGGGCTAGTTCTTCTTGCTGCTGTCTACCAGAACGCAGGTGGGCGCCTGGATAGTTCCGGCTATTTGGCTCCGCAACGCTTGAGAAGGATGCTCACGCTACGGGGCGGGCGGGACCGGGAAGCGCGGCCCGTACCCCTGCTTGTAGAGATCGCTCTCGACCGGGAGCGTGAAGTGGTCAGGGGTAAGTTCGACGAGACCGGGGTCGATCACCTGCCCGGCGACGCCAAAACCTGTCGCCTCGGTGAAGGCATCGACGGAGTCGAACTCCTGGTGACGCGCGCGCCAGGGGACGCCATAGAGGTAGAGTTTTTGGTCGTCCTCGGCCCAGCAGACGTTTCGCGTGATGGCAATGCCGCGCGCCAGCGGGTCAAACCAGCGGTCCGGATCCTCCTCGGTGATGTGCTTCGTGAAGGCCTCCTCGGAGTCGAAGTCGTCCTTCTGCCCGGGGTGCATGCCGAACCACGCGGAGTCGTAGTAGAGCGCGAGTTGGTAACCGGCGTTGTTGGCGGAGATGTTGTTGGCGATCACGTGGCCGGAGTTCACGTAGCGGATCTGGCCGAGGGCATTGGTATCGAGGTAGCGCGGGCCTTGCTCGCGGATCACAATTCCGTCGCGATTGCCGACGACGAGGTTGTGCGTCAGCACGCAGTTCTGGCTCTCGCCCAGCGACAAGCCACCGACCGCCCAGACGAAGCCCTCGGCGCGCAAGCCATTGCGGAAGAAGGCGTTGTTCATCACGTAGATGTCGCGGCTGATCTCGATGAAGAGTCCATGCTCCTCGTTGCCGTCGAAGAGGCAGTTGCGGATCACGACATCGGCGACGTCGATGTCCAGCCAGAGGCCGGGTCCGCCGTTGTCCTTGAAGACGCAGCGCTGGAAGATGCCGTGGTGAGAGCCGGTGATCTTCACCCCGCCGGCGTCCCAGACGCGGGCGATGGGCTTGCGGGAATTGCCCTCCCAGACGCAGTCCTCATTGACGAAGTTCGTGCCCTTCGCGCAGCCGCCGACGTGGCCGCAGTTGCGGATGACGCAGCGCCGGAGGATGCCGCCCTCAGGGCCGACGCCGACACCGCCGCCGCACATCCACTCGATGAGGCAGTCCTCAACGAGGTTGTGCTTGCCGATCAGCCAGACGGAGGGTCGCTGGGCGAACGTCGCGCCGTAGCGGAAGGTGAAGCCGCGGACGTGGGTGTGGTCGAACGTATTCTTGCGCCACGGGTTGGTGCCGAAGATGAGCTGGCGCGCGGAGCCCTGGATTTCGTGGTCGCTCGGATCGGCATCATCGGGCAGCCAGATGTAGAGTTTCTCTGCATCGACATCCGGGAAGAACGAGCGCTCGGTCATCTCATCGAGGGAGAGGACGAGTTCGGGAGAGTCCCATACCTCGCCGTCGACGATGACTTGCTCGGGTCGGCCGGAGCGGACGTGCTTCGCGTCGCCCGGGTGATGGTAGAGGGGCACGCCGTCGATGTGGTTGATGATGAACTTGTGCGGCCATGGGGCGGAGTAGATCGCGCGGTCGCCCGGGACGCGCTCCCAGCCGGTGACAATGTCAGCGCCGGTGAGGATGACCTCCTCGCCTTCGGCGGCTTCGTAGATGATGGGCGCTCCCGGCGCGCCGGAGTTCTGAGGGTCGACATGCTCGCGGTAGGTGCCGGCGTGGACGATGACCTTGTCGCCGGCGACGAGTGTCTGCGCGGCCTTGTTGACGGTGAGCCACGGCGCGTCGAGCGTGCCGGCGTCGTCGTCGGAGGCGTTGGCCGCCGCCTGGGAGACGTGGTAGGTGGCGGCGTGGATTGGTGCGGAGGCGAGGATGAGCAACAGAATGGTGAGCGTGAGAGCGCGCATGGTGGGGCTCCGGAACGCGGCGTGTTGGCGGAGACGGCTGAGAGCATATTGGCGGGAGGGGGAGGGAATCCTCCAGTGGGAGGTGGGCGACAGCTATCAGGGAGGAACTGGCGGGCGGACCGTAGAGGCTATGGCTTCCAGCCCGGATAGATGGGCCCGCAGTAGAACTGCAACTGGTCTGACAGGTCGTCTCCCGCCCCGGCCATGGTGATTTCGCGCCGCGGATCGTCCCAGACGGGTACCCCGTCCCGCCACGCCAGTCTGGAGCGGCAGTCGAGAAGGGCTGTCTCTGATCGGCAGTCGTCCGCCGCGGCGTGGTAGGCCGCCACGTACTCCAGTATGCCTGGTATTGGGCCGTGCCAATTGATCTCCAGGCTATGTCGGAAGACTGTCGCTTGGTCTTCGTGCAGTATAGGCTCTTCAGTGCCGCGCCAGCCAGTGGCGCCCGGTTCAGGGAAGTCGGGCTTCCAGTCAGTGGTGGCCACCGTCCAGAACTGCACTCTCTGGCGGCACTCAGGGCTGAGTTCTGCCGTCCGAGCATAGAGCACAAGATCACGTGCCGTCCCAGGCCCAGAATTCCGGACGTGGATTTCGAACTTGAGAGTGACCTTGCTGAGTGAGGGTTCGCACACCTCAGGGCTCGCCCTGATAGCACGGATGTCCTCGATGGTCAGCCGGGGCCGCTTCCCGCGTATCCGGGTCACCAGGTCGCTGTGCCGCATGCGCTCAAGCCCCTGTTGAGTGGGATAGAGGTACTGCCCCGC
This sequence comes from uncultured Armatimonadia bacterium, assembly GCA_964555935.1. Lineage (GTDB taxonomy): Bacteria > Armatimonadota > Zipacnadia > Zipacnadales > VGFC01 > CAZKUN01. The sequence goes on from CAZKUN010000391.1 coordinate 3,412, forward strand.
GCGCTTGCCGTCTGTCCGTTGGTGTGGCGCATCGAGGCTCTTGGGGATGAGGACCCAACAGCCGTGCTTGGATGAGTCGTCGGGACAGGTGAAGGTGCGCGAGTAGATGGCACCCATGAACTCGTCGCTGAATGGAAGGTCGGCCGTGTCCTTGAGCAACTCCAGGATGCGCTTGGGGCTCAAGTCGACCGAGTTGGTGACGCACGACCACCCACCGGCCACGTCCTGCTCGAGTTGACCATCAGGTCTATGGTCGATCCCCAGGACCAGCAGACCGCCGTTGGAGTTGGCGAACGCGGTCGCGTAGTCGGCCAGCATCCGCCTAAGTTCCTTCTTCTGCTCGCGTTGCACTGTGAACTGGGCGAGGTGGTCCACACCCTTGAACTGTAGGCTCGCGTCCTCGGGCTCGTGGTTATTGACGAAGCCGTGGATGAGATCGTCCGTAATGTCCTCCGGCGCCCAATCACCGAACTTGTCTGCCATGACGGAGAGTCCCCCCAAAGACGCTCGTTCGACCCTCCGTGCAGACAGTCCTGCCGGCGAGAGGCGGCTGACGGCGTCGGGGCTAAAGCCCCTCTTACAGGGATTGGGTGCAGGGCGCGGCGTGGGCCTAGCTGCGGTGGCTTCGGCGAAGTCGTGGCCAGATGCTCAGTGGCGAAACGCCGGCCGATCGACGGCCACCCACATCTGTCGGGCCACGAGCGGGCAGGTTCCTTGCACGGCTGAACGAACCGCATCCCACGACCGGCAGGGAGGATGGGGATGTGAGGGCATCAAAGATCGTACGTGGGTCTGGTTCGTGGCTTCCGTGGTGGAAATCGGCCGTTCCACGGCGGCCGGGAGGGAGCATCGCTGACGGATGGTGAACAGGAGAGGACGCTGACCGGCTGCGCGCGCAATGTAGGCGCGGATGTCGTCTGCCCGACGGACCCGTTGTGGCACTCTATTCGGAGAGAGGTGGATCGACATGACTGATCGAGACGGAGTCACACACGCCCGCTCCACGGCGAGGGCCGCGGCAGTGGTCCTCCTGGGAGTCTGTTTCGCCTGTTTGCTGGGCTGTCGCGGTGATGAGGAGACACAGGAGACCAAGGGACCCGAGAACCGGTCGTTTGTCAAGGCCGCCGGGGGCGGAGATATCGCGACCGTGCAGCAGATGCTGGCCGACGGCGCGGACCCCAACGCCAAGGACCAGTACACCAAGACGGCGCTGCACGACGCGGCGAATTTCGGAAAGACCGATGTGGTCAAGCTGCTGCTGGACCACGGGGCCGACGTGAACGCCAAGGATGGCTCTGATGATACGCCACTGCACTGCGCCATGCTCAGTACAGGATCCGGTGCCGACGTCGTGAAGCTGCTGCTGGACAACGGGGCTGACATAAACGCCACGAACGAGCATGGGCGAACTCCCCTGCACAAGGCAGTCACCTCGATTGGCGGGCAGTTCGAGACGCTGCTCTCCTACGGCCCGGATGCGACCATCAGAGACGACAAGGGCGAGACCGCCCTCCAGCGCGCGGTGGACGCACAGGCCACTCAATCCGCGGCGCGTCTTCGCGAATACGGAGCCACGGAATAGGGGACGGGCGGGGGGGCCCCCGTCCCAAACGGCGGCAACGCGCGCAGTCTCCGGCCTCCGCAGCCCGATGTGCGGGCGTCGGAGGCTCGGCTCCCGAAGAACTGAAGCGAATGCCAGACCGTTCAGCCAGAGGTTTGGTACGCAGTTGGACATGAGGAATCCCGGACTGCGGAGGTGTGACGATGGATCAGGAAGATCAGCCGATCGTCGAGGAGCCCGTGCCGCCGGAAGCTCTGGTCTGGGAGCATACGTTACGAGGAACCGTCATGATGCGCCGCGGGGGCCGTAGTCTCCGCCGCCGCCGCGTCGGCGGGGTGATCGGCATTACCGTGGGGCTCTTGGTTGGTTGCGGGCTGGGGTGGTTCGCACTATATGGTCCCACGCCGACGGTTACCACGGCCGTCGGCTCGGGCGCATACCGAGAGACGCCGGGCAGAGAGACCATGGCGGAGGAGAGGCTCAGGGAGCGAACGTCGGTGAGCCACGAGTCAGAAACGGTGCGCTACGTTGTGGGGGCCGTCGCTGTGGTGTGTCTGGGGGTGGTCACTCCGCTGTGCATCCTGTTCCTCCTCGCGCGCGAGGAGATTGAGATCGGGAACGGAGAGTACCGGCGCAGCTTCCGGCTGCTTGGCGCTCCCCGGTTCGGACGGACGTTTGCGCTGGAGGCGATCACGGATGTGCAGGCCAAGAAGGTGAGAATGAGTACCCGCACGCGAAGACGGCCGCCGCCGGGCACCGTCAGGGCGACGGTGGAGGGCACTGAGCAGTACATGCCGATGATCCACGTGGTCGCGGGTGAGGAGGAGGATAAGTTCAACAGCTTCGTGTGGTTGGAGGAGAACGAGGCCTTCGCTACATTCCTGTTGGCCCTGGCGAACGGCGCTCCGCTCGGAGGGTCTGGATCCGAGTGAGGGCGGGGGTAGGCTCTTCCGGCGGGCGGGAAGACGAGGGCAAGACCGTGCCGGACCTCGCCGTAGCCAGAGGCCACGTTGGGGTGGCAACCACCATCCGAGGGGAGAGACTGCTGGGCCTGGGCTGGCGGAGATGACAGGTCACTCTGTGAGGGAGCGATGGACGGGATGCAACGTGCAGCACGGAACGGTGCAAGTGGTCCTGACCTCCCCCCATTAACGGTACCACTCACAGTCTCATGGATTCGTTGCCT
>CAZKUN010000392.1:0-6146 GCA_964555935.1 uncultured Armatimonadia bacterium
CCGGACGTGGGAGCGACGCGAGGGACGGCGGTGCCGGCTGGAAGCCGGCGGTCCCGGTACGCTACATTGGGTGCGGGGCGAGGCGTGGGAGCAGGGGGAGAGGGCATGCCGCCCGGACGTGGGAGCGACGCGAGGGACGGCGGTGCCGGCTGGAAGCCGGCGGTCCCAGCAACGGCGTCAGGCGACACGCTTGATGCATGATGGGCCGGTCAGTCTGAGAAGAAGACGCTCGCGGCGGTTCCCTCGAGGATGGCGGCGGTCTCGGCTTCGGAGAGGAAGGGCAGGCGGTCCCTGACGAGCGAGATGCTGCCTTCGTAGGTCCCGTGCTGCACCTGGAACGGGCAGTCCGTCGCCCACATCAGCCGGTCCGCACCGAAGGCCTCCCACACGCGGCGGATGAGTGGGATGAGATCGGCGTGGTCGTCTCTGCCATCACCGAGCGCGTAGAAGGCGGAGACTTTGACGCAGACGTTTGGGTACTTGGCGAGCGCGCAGAGGGCGTCGATCTCGGCATCATCGATGGGCTTGCCGGCGCCGATGCGGGCGAGGTGGTCGATGACGAAGGTGGTCTGGGGATGGCTCGCGACGGCGCGGCCGACGACGGGCAACAGCTCGGCATCGACGAGCGGGCAGACGGCGATTCCAAGGCCGCCGGCAATCGCGCAGAGCGGCCGGAACGCGTCCGCGTCGAGGGCAGCGTCGTCGCCGCCAGTAAGTTGGTAGACGCGAAGCCCCCGGACGCCACCCGCATGCAACGCGGCCAGGTCGTGGGAGAGGGTGGCGCTTGTGTGGTCGACGACCGCGACGCCTCGGAAGGTCTCCGGCATGCGGTCAATGGTGTCGAGCATGTACCCGTTGTCGAACCGGTAGTAGCTCATCTGGATCAGAACGATGCGATCGACGCCGCATGGCCGCGCGTGAGAGAGCAGCTCCTCGGGCGGGAAGGTTGGCGGATTCATTTGCTCGGCGGTGAAGCCTTCCGCCAGCGGGTAGGCCTCGAGATCGTCAGTCCAGACGTGAACGTGCGCGTCGATGTAACCCATGCGGTTCGCCTCCATCTACCACCCGGTGAGGATGTTCACGTGCCCCTCCGGCTGATATGATGCATCGTTGGTGAGTAGAATGCTCTCGACCGAGTGCTCGGACTTGTTGGTGAGGGTCAGCACGTGGTCGCCGGCGGCGAGGCCAAAGAGCCCCCACTCTCCATAGCTGAACCACGATTCGTCGCTCAGACCGTCGAAACCGCAGGTCCACGTCCGGCTGTCGCCGTCGATCTTGACGTCGATGTAGTTGCTGCCTCGCCCGCCCTTCGCGAGCTTCAGCCACAGCACGTGCGTCCCGTCGGCGGGTACGCTGAGGGTGACCTCGTCGGCGCTAGGCTCCTCGATCACAACGCGCTCGACGGCCGGGGTCGTCACCTCGGCCACGTCCGATGCCGGGCCCTCGTTCCCCCAACGGTCGACCTCCGCGACGCGATAGAAGGCGGTCGTTCCGGGCGCGAGCCCCCAATCAATGTGGCCCGAGGCGTCGGGCGATCCGACGAGCGTCGCTTGAGATGGCGCGAAGTCCTCGCTCGGACCGCAATAGATGTTGTAGTGTCCGAAGGTGGCGTCTCTTTTGTCGGTCCACGTGACTTGCACGTCATAGGGTGAGATGGCGTCGGCGAGGACGTCCGCAACCTGCGGCACGTCGGGCACGTTGATGCGGTCGACCGCCTCGGGTGAGAAGTCGGGGTCGTCGGTCAGCACGATGCTGTCGATAGCGCTGCCGTAGATGCCGCTGCTGATCGTGAGGTCGTCCTGCGTTGCGCCCGCTGTGAGAGCGCCCGTGAACTGGGCCCAACTCCAAGCGTCGGATGGGAGCGTCTCGAGGGTGACAGTGCCGTCGGCGAGCTGGGCGGTGAAATCGGTTCCCTCGGGTCCGCGAACGCGGGCCCACATGCTCCACGAGCGCTCGGGCCCGTCGAGATCGACGGGGATTGAGAAGCTGCCCTCGCCCTCGTGGGCGCGCATCCAGACGTAGTGCAGTCCCGACGCCAGGCCCTGGTGCGCGAGCCACATCTCCTGCGAGCGCTCGCCGTCTTCGGCCTCAATGTAGATGCGTCGGGGCCCGGACCCGAGCGCTGCCTCACGGCTGAGGTGGCTCTCGATGCCGGAGTGCTCGACGGCTGTGACCGCGTAGAAGACGGCGCCGGTGGGAGCGTCGTCATCGACGTACTCGGTCGCCGCGACTGGCTCGGCCGTGATGGGCTCGTAGCCCACGCCGCTCTCGGCGCTACGGTAGACGTGGTACCCGGCCGTCTCGAGGTGATGCGGGGACGGCTCCCACGCAATACGGACTGAACCGTCATCTCGCCCGGCCGTTACGTCGAGCGGCGTCTCGGGCAGCTTGGCGACGACGTAGTAGGCGTCGATGCTGCCGAGCATGTTCGAATTGAAGAGCACCTTGGTGCCATCGGGGCTCGCGCCGGGGTTGTCGAGGCAGCCAGGTCGCATGGTCGCCGTGTAGCAAAGACGGTAACGGTTGACGACATCGCCCGGCACTGGATCGGCGTGATAGGCGTGGATCTCGGAGATGTGCGGCCGGGCGATGATGCGGGTCGAGTAGACCCAGAGCTGGTCCTTGGGCAACCAGGCGAGATAGCCGTTGAAGTTGTGTGGGTCGTCGTAGTACTCGACTCCCGGCGCGGCGAACAGGGGCTCCTTCTCAAGCCACGCGTCGCCATCAATGCGGGTGATGTAGCCGCCGGTGTGGGCGCCTCGGTCGAGGCCGACGTCGCCGTGATTCCAGTCGAAGGTGATTCCCGTCTTGGTGATCGGGCCGCCGTCGAGACTGCGCTGGACGAAGCCTTCGGCGCGGTATGTCGCCTCATACCAGTACATGACCCGGTCGCCCGCGGGATGGAACTGGTAGGAATCGTGGATGGGCTCGGGGACGGCGATCTCCGTGTATTCGCTGCCGTCGGTCTTGACGATCCATATGCCCTTCCCGCCGGCTTCGATGTTCGACCGGCTCATGAGTCGGTCGCCGTCGGGGGAGATCTTGAGGTGCCAGCATCCGGGAACATCGCGGACGACGTGATCGGTGATGCCGGTCTCAACATCGAAGGCGATCAACTGCTTGGAGTTGGCCATCGCGTAGCAGATGTTCGGCTCGGTGGGAGAGCAGATCTCGTTGCGGACCATGCGGTAGTCGCGGAAGGCGTTGCGCAGGTTGCCGCCGTCGGCGCGCATCGTCATCGGCCCGTGCGTGGCCGTGGACGACTCCCACATGCCGGGCCTGCGTCGGAAGACTATCTGCTTGCCGTCGGCGGTCCAGTTGCCCTTGAAGTAGGAGAGCTGATCGCCCCAGCGGTCGTTCGTCAGACGCACGACCGTGGCGCCCGTATCGACATCGCGGAAGATGGTCCGCTCAGCGCGCCACGCGCCCTCGTCGGTTGACAGCGCCTCATACGGCTTGGCGCCGAAGCGGCTCGCGAGCGCATCCAGCCCTTGGATGCCCCGCACTCCATCGTCGGCGCTCATGGTGTAGCGCCCGGTGCCGTCGTAAGGCATGTAGGCGCGGATGCGCTCGGTCAACGGGTCGTCGGCGGGCGGCGCCTGGGCGATGATCAAGGCACAGGCGCCCAGGACGATGATTGTCAGCGAGGATGCGTAGATGGCTATGCGCGGCACGGCGTGCCTCCGGGGTGGCTGTGGTGCTGGTGGGGATTTCAGCATAGGTGGTCGGGCGCCCTGCATGGGGACGGCGTCGGGGCTAAAGCCCCTCTTACAGGGGTGCGCGCTACGAGAGGCGTGGTAGGGGAAGAGAGGGTCCGGCGTGCGGCTCAGGCGAGCCGCAGGCAGGGACGGCAAGGGGACCGGGATTGGGAGACAGGAGTGGAGGGTGAGGTGGTGGAATGGGCGGATTGGATCAACACGACGGCTTCTCGGAGAAGATCGATGACTCAACGCGAGAGATTCCTGGGCATCACGGGTGGCGAAGCGCGGGGCGAACTGTACCTCGCATACAACCTGAACTACGGGTGGTTCATGCCCGAGACGCTGGAGCGTTGGCATGGTGAAGGTCTGCCCGCGAACGTGGACCTCGCCGACTACTTCGGGTTGGATAGGGTCTCGTTCTCCGGTGGTGGAGCGTACGCGCTCAAGCCGGCGTTCGAGCTTGAAGTGCTGGCGGAGGATGAGGAGACGCAGACCATCCGCGATGAAAGCGGCGTGACGAAACGCGTCTTCACCACGCACGGTGAAACGCGCATGCCGCAGTGGCTGGACCATCCCGTGAAGACGCGGGAGGACTTCCGGGAACTGAAGAAGCGGCTGGACCCGGACACGCCTTCGCGCTACCCCGCTGACTGGGATGCGTTCGCGGAGCAATGGGCGGAGCGCGAGATTCCGTTGGGCCTGGGGCCGGGGAGTTTCTACGGGCACACGCTGCAGCGGTGGGTCGGTACGGAGCACCTGTGCATGCTGCTGTACGACGATCCGAGTTTCGTGGAGGAGATGCTGGAGTACCTGGAGTGGTTCTTCCTGCAGTTGCTGCAACGGTTCCTGGATCCGAGTGGCCCGCTAGGCGGGCGGGTGAAGTTCGACTTCGCGTCCTTTGGCGAGGACATCGCCTACAAGGGACGGGCGTTCCTGTCGCCCGCCATGTTCCGACGGTTCATCCAACCGCATTACGTGTCGATCTGCAGCTTGCTCCGCGCGAGTGGCATTGACTGCATCTTCGTCGATAGCGACGGGCTGATCGACGAACTGATCCCGCTCTGGATGGAGGTGGGGATCAACGGGTTCTCGCCGCTGGAGGTGGCCGCCGGGTCGGACGCTCTCGCGCTGAAGAAGCAGTACGGGGATGATATTGTGATCGCCGGCAGCATCGACAAGCGGGCGTTGATCTGGGGAGGCTCGGCCATCGATGATGAGGTCGCGAAGGCGCGGGCTCTGATGGACTTGGGCCAGTACTTCCCGGCGGTTGACCACTCCGTGCCGCCGGAGGTGCCGCTAGGTAACTGGCGCCTTCTGCTCGATGGGCTGAGGGGAGCGTAGGCATGTCGACGGTTGCGGTTGATCAACGCCTGGCGGACCTCCTGAGAATGGCCGATGGCGCGTTCTCGCCGGAGCGGTGCATGGCGACGCTGGAGGCGATCTTCGCGTCTGATCGGCGGGGTGACTTCCGCGCGTTCCGCGAGACGGCTCAGCTTGTCAGGCGGGAGTTTGAGGAGGCCGGACTGAGCGAGATCGAGGTGATCGCGCATCCGGCTGACGGCATTCGGAAGCATGGCGACTGGATCGTACCGCAAGCATGGGATGCGTTTGGCGGCGAACTGCGCATCGTGGCGCCGAACCCGCGCCTCGTCGCCAGTCATCCGGATGAGCCCCTGGCGCTTGCCATGTGGAGCGCGCCGACGCCGGAGGGTGGCGTTGAGGCAGAGATGGTGCTGTGGGAGGACGCGGACGAGGATCTGACGGGGAGAATCGTCTTCACCTCGCGGCGCGTTCGGGAGGTGGCGGATGAGGCGATGGGGCGAGGGGCGGTCGGCCTGATCTCGGACTACGCGCGCACGGATGCGGTAGACCCAACGGCACGATACTGGGAGAACTACTGCTTCGTGCCGCGGAATGAGAGCGGCGGATTCGCATTCATACTGTCTCCGGCCGAGGGCGAGCAGTTGCGTGGGGACGTGCGGAGGGCACGCGCCGCGGGCGCGCCGCTGATGGTGAAGGCGACCGTCGACACGCGGCTGTACGACGGCGAGGTCGACATCGTCACGGGCGTGATGCCCGGAGCGGAGGATGCGGAAGAGGTGCTGCTCGTCGCGCACCTGTATGAGATCGGCGCGAACGACAACTGCTCCGGCGCGGCGCTGTGCATCGAGGTGGCGAGGGCGTTGACGGAGCTGATTGCAAGTGGCGAGTTGCCTCGGCCACGGCGAGGCATTCGCGTGCTGTTGTGCTACGAGCAATACGGCACGATTGCCTACCTGGAGAAGAACCGCGAGCGCGGTGCTTCTATCGTGGCGGGCCTGAACGCCGACATGGTGGGCGAAGATCAGGAGTTGTGCGGGAGCGTCCTCAACATCGATAACACGCCCGCCGCGAGTCCATCCTATACGAATGACCTGATCGCGCGGCTGTTTGAGCTGCAGAATC
>CAZKUN010000393.1:0-6137 GCA_964555935.1 uncultured Armatimonadia bacterium
AAAGTTGACATCGCCGCTGAGGCCCCAGGCATGTTTGCCTATGTCGAGGCCCCGAATGTAGCAGGAGAAGCGATACTTGCCCGGTTGGACCGTGACCCCGTTCGTGTAGAATCGGATCTTGCCGCCTTGCGCGCCGACAAGCTCAGCGCAGGTGTCGCCCGTCCGGGCGACCTTCCCATTGCGGAACTCGCAGGCGCCGTCGAAGATCCAGCCACCCCACTGGGCGAACGGATTGCCGAACTGGTTCTTCTGCTGGGTCTCCTCAATGGATGGATCGGGAAGGAGATTCGGTCCGTCCTGCGCGGGGGCGCAAGCCGGTAGCAGACAGACTGCGAGCATGAGGGACGCCAGAACGCTGATCTGTTTCCTCATCTGAATCCTATCCTCCGTCAGGGGTGGGTCACGACAAGTCCGGTAGAATCGACATCATGCGTCCGGCCTCGCAGCGTGATCTGTCCACTCCATTCGCGGTCGGGCAGTACGAATGCGGAGCGCGCATCTCCATCCTCAAATGGCACAACCGTTACGGGCGCGTCCATGGGGTCTGCCAGCACGTCAACACCAAGCTTGCGGAGGTGGGCCGTAACCTGCGTTATGAGTTGCGCATCCCATTCCGGTCCGCCATCACGACAGACAAGCCGCGGAGGCACGTTGGTGGGCGGCTTCTGGCGGTAGGCGTCACCGAGCAGAGCGGTGCCGACCGGTTCGCCATAGCGGATCGCAGGCTTCGGTCGCTGCTTCCGCGCGATCTCCCGCCCGGACATGTCGCGAGTGGCGAAGCGCCCGGATGTGACCAGCTTCGCGCCGGCCAACGCCGGGAGGCCATCACGAAGCACGTATGCGCAATCCGGGACGATCACGGCCTTGTAGCCACTAAGATCCGCGTCAGCCAGTTCCTCGAGGGTGTAGACATCCGGGCAGACACCGAGCCGTACCAACAGCTTGTACCAACCCATGAAGTCCGCCCAGTCGTTGGCGGGCTCGGGGAGGTACGCGTACATCGGCATCCGCGGCATGACCAAGGCGACCTGGCAGATCGGCTGAGCGTCCGCCACCTGCGATGCGAGGCGCCGCACGTCCTCGATCATGCCGGTCAGTGGATCCAGGCCCAGTTCGGTCGAGTAGTTGTAGTGCTCCGTCCCAAACCAGCAGTAGTACTGGATCCCGCTGCCCCCATGCTGGACCACGGACTGCGACAGGCGCGTCAAACCAGCCTGCCCCAGCGCGACCCCTCGGGTGAAGTCGAGGAGATCGACGGCCCACATGGGCCTGTCGTACTTGCGCATCATATCGAAGGCACACGTGACGGAATCGTAGTCCCCCTCCACCCCCGCCAACTGCATCCCGAGCACGTCGATGTGCTCGCCAAGGCGGGCGATGTGATCCAGCTCCATCCCGAGTTGCTGGGCGTTGTCCCACTCGAAGGCATTGGCGAAGCCGATGGTCAGGTAGCTGACGACGGGACGCGTGTCATCCGCCTCCTTGATCCAGGTCGCCATCTGCCCGATGAAGCCCGCGAAGGCCGTGGACCGGAAGTCCTGCCAATCGTAGACCTCCGCCAGCGGGTATTCCGCGCCTGATGCCAGCACCCCAACGGGCTCGTAGCTGATCCAGGCCTGTCCAGTCTCGTCCCAGCCGTTAGCGACGCGGTCGGGCTCGCCGGCTCTCCAATTGATGAAGTGCCACCCGCCCGCGTCCGGGTCGAGACTGGGATTCGGCGCGAGTTGCTCGCCGGCTTCGTTGGTGAAGCTCACCTCGTGGAGCGTCACCCGGCCCGCCGCGCGACACTTGGGCAACAACCACGCCCGCGCCGCGTTCTCGGGCACCGTCACTGAAAGCGTCGCCATGCCCGTCCCGTCTGTGAGCGCGACGCCCGAGGTCGATCGGTCGATGTGGATGGGCGTCGGCTCAGTGGCATTGAGCCAGGCGATCTCGAACATCACCTGACCGGAGCGCACGTCCGCCGCCGTGAACTCCACGGAGGCCGTCACCCGCTGGCCCGGCTGAACGGGAACGTGCGAATCGACCGTCGTGCAATAGCACGCGTCGATCACGGCGCTATCGGGGAGCAGCGCGGCCTGCGGCAAGTCGCCGATGCCCTCCCACGAGACGAGCGGCGGTAAGACGGCGTCCCAGTCGAGAAACTCAGTCCCCCAGCGCGCGTTGAGCGCATCCAGCTGCCCGTATTTTGCCTCGAGGTAGTCGCGGAATCTCTCGGCTGCGAGCGGCGAGTATCCGTTGTCGTGGGGATACCACCACTCGCACCCGTTGCTGTAGCCGTAGATGGCATCAGCATGCTCGTGGCCGACGAGGTACTCAATGACGGCTTGCAGGTAGCGCTCCAGGTACTGCTGGTACATCGGCGAGAAGATCGAGGGGTCGCCGGCAAGAGAGCCGTCCTTGCGCGCCATCATCCCGCCCGATTCCTTGAGCTTGTCGATCATCCACCACACGCCGGCCGCGTGTGCGGGCCCGGCCTCCATCAGGCAGACGAGCCTCACCCCGTTCTCATGGGCGAACTGGAGCTGCTCATCGAGCATGGAGAAGTCGAACTCGCCCTCTTTGGGCTCGATGAGCGACCACGGCGCGCGCACGATGATGACGTCAGCCCCGGTCGTCGGGATCAGGTGGTCGTCATGCTTGGTCATCGGGAAATGGTTGACATACCCGATGGGCATATCGTCGGCGGCGAGCATGGCGGCGCCTACCAATGCAGCGATTGCTATCGTCATTGAATCCTCGGACCCGTGGCGATGCGCGAGAGCTTCGAGACGTTCGCCGTCAGAGCCCCGGCGCCCTCGGTTCGGGCCCGAATGGACAGGGAGGTCGCAGCCGCGCCGTGCGTCAACTTCCCAGCAAGTCGCTGGAAGCCGCCTAACACGAGGAGACGCTCCTGCATGAGGCAGATCGCGCTGATGGGGTTACTGCTGGCGATAGGAATCGGGCAAGCGGACGCCCTGACGCTGGTTGACGGGGGCGATTCGGACTACACGATCGTCATCAGCCAGGGCGCATCGCCGTCCGTCAGACATGCGGCGGACGAACTGCAGCGCTTCCTTGAGGAGATCTCCGGGGCGAGACTGCCCATCGCCACAGATGATGGCCCGGCGACGCCACGCGAGGTCCTGGTCGGTGACAGCGCCCACCTGGCGGCACTCGGTGTGGAGATCGACTGGGATGCGCTGGGCGAGGAAGGCTTCACGCTGAGGACCGTGGGCGAGACCCTCGTCATCGCGGGGAGCGACGTGCGGGGCGCGATGTACGGCGTGTACCACCTGCTCGAGGAGTACCTGGGATGCCGGTGGTTCAGCGCCACCGTTAGTCGAATCGTATTCCCACAACATATGCGTTTCCGAGACGCCGTCGCACCTCAGCCAACGATTGCGCTGCCGGACATTGACGACTCGCAAGTGCCGATCCTTGAGTACCGCGAGCCGTTCTACTGGGATGCATTCGACGGCGACTGGGCCGCGCGCAACAAGGCCAACAGCCGCGCAGCCCGCCTGGAGGAGCACCACGGCGGGAAGATCACCTACTTCCCGTTCGTGCACAGTTTCACGGAACTGGTCCCGAGCGATGAGTACTTCGCCGAGCATCCCGAGTACTTCAGCGAGATCAACGGGCAGCGCGTCGGCAACCACTCGCAGCTCTGCATGTCGAGCGACGGGGCGGTCGAGGCGGCAGTCGCCACAGTACGCCGGTGGATCGAAGCCAACCCCGATGTCAACATCGTCAGCGTCTCGCAGAACGATTGGGGCAGCTACTGCACGTGCGAACCGTGTTCGGCGCTCGCGGATGCCGAGGGGAGCTGGGCAGCGCCGCTGGTAGTCTTCGTGAATAGGATCGCCGAGGCCATCGAGGGTGACTACCCCAACGTCGCCATTGATACCCTCGCCTACCAGTGGTCGCGCAAGCCACCGAAGACCATCCGGCCGCGAGACAACGTCATCATCCGGCTCTGCTCCATCGAGTGCTGCTTCGCGCATCCACTAGACTCATGCGATTACCCCCAGAATGTCAGCTTCCGCGACGATATCGTCGGCTGGTCGAAGCTCTGCGACAGGCTCTACATCTGGGACTACGTGACGAGTTTCTCCAACTACCTGACGCCCTTCCCGAACTGGGATGTGCTGAAGCCCAACATCAGGTTCTTCGCCGATCACGGCGTGAAGGGGATCTTCGAGGAGGGCAACTACAACAGTCCCGGCGGCGAGTTGGCGGAGCTTCGGGCCTATGTGATGGCGAAGCTGCTCTGGGACCCGGACTACGATGCCGACAAGGCGATGGATGAGTTCCTCGAGGGTTACTACGGACCGGCCGCCGAGCCGATTCGCGATTACGTCGACATGCTCACGGCAAAGGTCCGGGACGAGAATCTCCATCTCGTAATCTGGGTCGGTCCGAACAATGCGTTCTTGACTGACGAGATCATCGAGCGCGCGAACCACCTGTTCGATGTGGCAGAGCGGCGCACGGCCGGCGATCCGGACCTGCTGCTTCGGGTGCGCACGGCGAGGCTGGGGGTGCAACACGCGGAGTTGACCAAGTACAAAGCCCCGCCTGAGAGCGACTGGATCGTGCGCGACGGCCTATGGGGGCCGCGCGACCACGCGGGATTCGACGCTCTCGCCGATGGATTCTTCGATGTGGTCGACGCCGTGGGCATCACCAACCACAGAGAGGGCGCCCCCAACATGGGCGTCTTCCGCGAGGCGGTGATGAGCAAGCGCGGCGGGCTCCCCGTGGTAACGCTTGACGGTGACGACATCTCGGCGGATATCATTGCCGGAGCCGGCGCCCGACTGGCAGCTCTACGAGACAGCGAGGGCCGCAACGTGGCGGCCGGATCGGGCTATACGGTCTCGCTAAGCCGCTCAGTGACGGGCAGAGGCGCCGCCGAGGCATTCCTCCCGGTTGCGGGCGCGGCCGACACGTATGCGGCCGAGTTGGCGGGCGGTCTGACGCTGACGCGCTCGTTCAGGGCTGCAAACGGGGAGTTGCGGGTCGTATCAGGGGTCACGAACACCTCTGCCGTGCCGCAAGACCTGATCCTGCATGTGACGATGAATCTCGACCTCGGGCCGGCCGACGCGAACGTGCTGAGCGCGGACGGGGGCCAGATGAGCATTGCCATTCCCGAGGATCGCACGACGGAGACATTCGCTATTCCCTCAGATCTCGCGCAGAGCTTCATGCTGGCCAACGGAGAGACGAAGCGAGGTGTGCGGGTCACCACGGAGCAGGACACAACGGCTTTCGTCACATCGTCAACCGGGACCACGCCAACCCAAGTCCACTTCTACGTTCCCGTAGAGGCGCTGGGGCCCGGAGCGTCGATGGAACTGGCTCAGGCCCTGATACCGCAGACCGTACCTGACGTCCCGGGCGCCGAGTCGCCGCGCGATCACGCGGCCACGAGGGTTGAGATCCAGGACGACCGATTCAGCCTCCATATGGAGGGCGTGCTCTCCGAGTATGCGATGGATCCGACCGCTTCGGATGGATGGGTCGTGAAGCAGCTTGGGTCCGACAAGGAGTGGAGCATCCAGCACGTCCTTGATGAGTCGCTCTTTGACCCCGACGCCAGGTACCGGGTTCTGGCGGACGTCCGCATCGACCGCAAAGGCGACGAAGGGACCGCCCTCACCTTCGGCGTCTACGACTCGGTCAACGCGGCGTACGCGCTGAACGGCAGCAGGAGTGTCGCGGACATGCCACCAGACGAGTGGACGACCATCGACTTCGGCGCGTTCGTCCCGCGACAGGGCATGTATATCTGGACAGCGCCGCCGCTGAACGGCGATAACGTCGAGTGGGTACGCGTCGACCGATTCATCCTGGAGAGGGTGGACGAGTAACCGATGATCCGCCACCTGGTCGCGATCTCCATCCTGGCGCCGATATCTGCCCTCTCACAGAGCGAAGGCCCAAGCCTCGCTCTACTTGATTCGGGCGTATGGGTGGAGGATCCGCTCGGCGAGCCCGTGATCGACCGGGGGCCGGACGGAGCGTGGGACCACGTAGCTGTGGACAACCCCTTCGTCATCGAGGACGACGGCGTGTTCTACTGCTACTTCGAGGCCGAGAACGTCGACGGTCAGGAGCAGGTCACCCGGCTCAACCCCGGCGCGCTGGGC
>CAZKUN010000394.1:0-6137 GCA_964555935.1 uncultured Armatimonadia bacterium
TGGCGGCGACGACAGTCTCCACGTATGGCTGCGCGGACGTGCAGGTGACCTTGATAAGCTTCACCCCATCGGCCACATCGGCGACCAGGTCAGAAACCGTCGCGTAGCGTGGGCGGCCCAACCGGTTTTCCTCGCGTGGTCGTAGCAGTCCGTCCTCGATGGCATTCTCGCCCAGCATCAGCAGCTCGCCGCCGTCGCTGCGGAGGCGCGCGAGGGTGTCGTGACACTCGTCAGTCATGATGCGGTTGTCCGCGGAGATGATTGCCGCGAGACCGTCGACGTCGCCGTCCACCAAATGGCTGTCGAACAGGATTCGGTAGTCGATTTGGCTGCGCGTCAACTGCTTGTGCAGCTCAGTCCAGACGGGCTGGAAGCCATCGAGCGTCCAGGTGGGTTGGGCTAGGTACAGGCCGAGCTTCGCCTTCACGGGCCACATGCCGTCGAAACGATCTTCGATGCCATGCCACTCCTCGAAGATCTGCTTAATCTCATCCTGCGCCGGCGTGCCCTTCACGCCCCACTCGCCATCGGGAAGATCGCCACGCCATTGGATGAAGCCCATGTGCCAGGCGCCGGTGCCGACTGACTCCCAGAAGTAACGGCGGGCAGTCTCCGGCGTATATGACGTGCCGCCGCCACGGGCTTTGGGATCTGACTTCCTGTACGCCAGACGCACGGGGCACAGCGGCTTGCCGAAGCTCTGGGCGGCGCGCATCCACATCAGATTGTACAGTTCAGAGTCCTCGTCGGCCATGATCTGGCCCATCTCCCAGCCATCCGAGACGCCCGCGAAGAGGGACATGTCCTGTCCGAGATGAGTCGCCGCCATCCCATGGAAGATGTTGCCGTGGTTCGCGGCCATCACCATGCGCGATCGGTCGGCGCCCTTCGTCTCGGCGTAGTGCCATTGGAAGCGATCTGCCATTGCCTGGTTGCGGAATCGGAACCACGTCAGCGTCTCGATATCTCGACCCGGCTCGCGGGGAGGGTCCACGGCGTCGAAGCTGGTGTGAGTTGCGCTCCAAGCCTCGTTGAGCGCGTCGATCGACTCATACTCCCGCCGCAGCCACGCATCGCAGTGAGCCACGGCGCGCGGAGCGTAATCGGTCCACCGGCTCGGCATGAGATACGTCGGGTAAAGCGCCTCACCGCCCATGACCCAGTAGAGCAAGCCCGGATTCCCTCGAAGGATCTCGGCAACGGCGCGGATGTGGCGGCTGGTGCCATCCACGATGACGGGGTGTTCGATGCCCGGCCATGGATCGAGTTCGTCGAACATGCCCGACATGATCTGCTGGTCGGTCTGATCCAGCATCGCCATGTCCGGGAATCGCTCGATGAACCAATCCGGGTAGTAGGGAAATCCGCCGTTATTCCAGTTGCCGACCGAGCAGGCGAAGGAGATCCCCATCTCAGCCGTCTGGCGCATCACGTCATCACCCAGGCGCAGCGGGCGGTGAGTCTCTGTGGCGGGGACGATCTCGATGTCGCCTTCGGCAGTGCGCAGGAACAGCTCGAGGTCGCCACCCGCGTCAGGTTTGCGCGCGATGAAGGCCTGGCCGCCCCCGTAGACATCGGTGGATGCCGCCCAGACGCCGATGCCATCGCCTGTCGCCGCCGATTGCTCGACGTAGTACGCGCCCGGAGGCAACTCATCGAAGGTGAGCCAGAGCCGCTGATTATCCTGCACGTTCGTGAAGGTCGCCGCAGCGACCGATTCAGACCCCGGTTCCGCGTGCAGCGACAACACGCACCCGCTGCCCTCATTGAAGAAGGTGGGAGTTACGAGCGCAACGCCGGTGAACGGCGACTCGGCAGTGAAGGTCTGCCCGAGCGAAGACGAATCGCGGAAGGGCCCCAGGTCCGGCAAGCCTGCCCCGTTGGGGGCCGTAGGGTCGTCGGTCGGCGCCCACATGGTGCCGATCCCAACCGCGTTGGCGCCGTGCTCGCGCATCTGCCGGAGTTCGGCGAGCGTGTCGCTGAACGAGAAACCCACGTACTCGCAAGGTCGGCGGCACTGCTCGCGGTAGACCGGATCCAGCGTGACAGCGGGCTGGACGACCGCGGGCGGCGCGATGGCGAGGAGGAGACTTAGGGTGATCATCGTCTTGGGAAGCTCAACCTATCTTTGGGATCCGTCTTCGCCTTGCGTTCGCGCTTGTCGGTGAAGCCATCACCATCGTCATCCGCGTCCGCGTTGTCGCCGATTCCGTCGCCGTCCGTGTCGATGGTCTCGTTGGGATCGAACGGGAAAGCGTCCCATGGCACGGAGTGGGCGTTGGGCACGCCATCACCATCGTAGTCCTTGTCCTTGAAGTCGGGTGCCCCGTCGCCGTTGAGGTCGTCGGCATGGCCATCGCCATCGTCGTCAGCGTCGAGCACGTCGCCGATGAGATCGCCGTCCGCATCCGCCCATTCGGACGGGTCGAGTGGGAAGGCATCTTCGTCGTCAGGCACTCCATCGTTGTCGTCATCCGCGTCAGCCGGATTGGGGACGCCATCGCCATCGATGTCCGGTGGTCCGTTCGGCGTGATGAGCACTGCAAGATCGACGATGAAGTCCGGCGCGAGGAGCGTCTGTGCGCCTGCTTCGACGAGATCGGCGCGCAGGATCGTGGCCGTGGCCGGATCGTACCAGAACGCCGTGGCATCTCGCGGCACGTCTATAGTGACGTCGAGGCCGGTGACCGCGTCATCGTGGTTCGCGTAATGGTGGATGTAGGCTCCCGCGCGCTCGCTCGACGCGAGTCCGAACGCGCGGACCTGTCCCGGCTCGGAGACCCCCACATCAACCATGGCCAGATCTGATCCGAGCGCGTATGAGAAGCTCTGCATGGACCGCACGTATTCGCGCTCCCGAGGCCCCAGCCAGATGTTCGTGAAGTGCCCGTCGCGCGCGTAGCTTGTGTTCCAGAAGATGAAGCTGATCTCGGTGAAGAATGCGGTCCAGTTGCGGATCCGCATTCGCTGGGCGGAGCCGACGTCCCACACGCCGCCAATGCCCGGCGGACGCGGGTCGTCCCGAGACACCCAGTTCCCCTGTTCGCCGACGACGACCGGCTTACCGTGCAGCTTCCAGTCACGCGCTCGGCTGACCGTGGTCTGATCCTGGTTCAGGGGATTGTTGACGCCCTCATACCAGTGCGGCGCGTTGATTTCGATGCCGGGAAGCTCTGGGTGCTCCCAGCTCGTAGTGATCGGGTGGTGGTACGGATCAATCGACTGCAGGTATGGTACCATCACCGCGTACCACTCGTCCGATGCTTTCTGCTCGTTGAGGAACTCCCAGATGTCGACATGCGCGCCCCAACGGTCGACGGAGTATTTCAGGAACTGTTTGACCTTCTCCATGCCCTCCGCGTCGGTGGGATCCTCGTTGAAGACTTTCTGGTAGCCGAAGATCCCGTACATGAAGCGCATGCCGTAACGGCGCGCCATCTGCACGAGTTCATCGGTCATGATTCCCTGCTGCACCAGGTACTCATCGAGATTGCGGTTGAGCGGGTAGGAACAGTTCTCGGGAGAGAACCGGTAGAAGTTGAAGCCACACGCCGCGAACCGGCGGAAGTACAGGTCAGCGTTCAGCGGGCTCGTCGATGGGCCTCGGACGAACATGGGGCCGTCGGGCAGCTTCGGCCGCTTGTCGAGGTTGTCAGTGCGGAACGGGCCCTCCATGGATGCGCCCGCAGCCGCCGACCCGCAGCCCGCGCCGTCTCCCCAGCAGTCTTGCAGGCCGATGGGGTAGTACGGGGAGCCGTCGTCGAAGACGAAGCGATAGGGGTTGTTGGGATCGATCCGGAGGAAACCCGGATTGCTGATCC
This sequence comes from uncultured Armatimonadia bacterium, assembly GCA_964555935.1. GTDB lineage: Bacteria > Armatimonadota > Zipacnadia > Zipacnadales > VGFC01 > CAZKUN01. The sequence goes on from CAZKUN010000394.1 coordinate 3,822, forward strand.
GGCCCTCAACGCAGTCGAACGAGCCGTCTCCGGCCGCAACTTCACCTTCGGCATTGGCGAAGGTATACTCGTACTCCCAGCGTCCGAGTTCGTCCGGGGCGAATCTGGCCTTCCAGAGGTCTTGCTTGGCGTAGATGTACTCCACGTCTCGGCCTTCGCCGCGGATCTCGACAGGCTCGGATGAGCCGTAATGGAACCCGCCGACGACGTGTTCAGTTCCCGATGGGGCGGTGTAAGTCGTGTCGATGATGATGTCGTGGAATGGGTCATCGTAGACGCCGTCGTGCCGGAAGGTGACCTCAAAGACCTCGTAAGGAGGTACGGTCTCGGAGTTCTGGCTGACCTCGACAGCGAGATCGCTCTGACAGGCGGGGCAGATCAGGCATAGCAGCAGCATCGCGACTGAGGCTTGGCGCACGCAAATCACCCTTTCGCTAGTGGGCGGTTCCCGCACGGCGGCGTGACGTCCTGCACAGTGCCGAAGGCAGGGGGCGAGCGGGGAGTGACGAATGAGAAACAGGGGTCCGTACCATCTCCGGAGGCCACGCCGGCATGTCTAACTTACGATCGTTGGCGATCATCACCGTCCTGCTCGTTTGCTCGGGGAGTCCGAGTCTCGCGCTCATCTGGCACCCGGGCACCGTCGACAATGCCGCATCTGTCGGCACTCACTCGTCGCTCGCGCTGACTAACGCGGGCCAGCCGGTCATCTGCTACTACAACGCGTCCACCCGGGACCTGAAGTACGCGTGGAAGGGCACGACGGTCTGGCGGACACAGACGGTTGACAGCCTGGGAAGCGTGGGCAAGTTCTGCTCGCTGGCCCTCGATGGCGCGGACAACGCCCATATCAGCTACTACGACGCCACCAACGGCGTCCTGAAGTATTCGACGAACGCCTCCGGCGCATGGGTCGCCGAAGTGGCTCACGAGGACCGCGGCGACGTGGTCGGTCAGCACACATCCATCGCGGTTGATACCAGCGGGCGCCCGCATATCGCCTACCTACACGTCACCAACGACTGGGACGCGTCGCGAATCGATACGGGCGACGTGGGAAAGTATCCGTCCATCGCCGTTGAGAGCGATGGGACGCTGCACGTCAGCTACTACGGCTTCGGTAGCGGAAATCTGATGTATGCCACCAAGCCGACCGTTGCGTGGCTCCCGACGACGGTCGATAGCGCGGGGGACGTCGGCTCGTACACGTCGCTCGCGCTGGCGGCGGGGAGTCAGCCTCGCATCAGCTACTACGATGCGACGAACCGGGCTGTGAAACACGCGAGGCTCGCCAACAGTAACTGGACGGTCCAGACCGTCGATAGCGCGGGAAACGTGGGGCAGGGCACGTCGATCGATGTGGACAGCAATAACCGGCAGAGCATCGCCTACTACAGCACGACGGGGCGAGACGTGAAGCTGGCGCGTTTTGATGGCGCGCAGTGGGCCATCGAGACCATTGATACGGGCGGGCGTGTGGGCCGCTTCCCGTCGCTGGTGATCGGTCCCGGCGACGTGGCGTACGTCAGCTATTACGACGAGACGAACACGGCGCTCAGATTCGCGACCCAGGCCGGCGCGTGGCTGTTCTTCTCGACTGACACCGGCTACCGCGACGGACTGAAGCCGAACGCGGGCACGGCGAACTCAACCAAGTTCAAGTTCCGCGTCGTCTACCAGGATCCCCGCGGATGGCCGCCCCAACGGGCGCAAGTGCTCGTCCGCAAGAACGGCACGCGCTTTGCCACGTGGACTTTACGGTCGTTGGACCCCGTGCCCAATTGGATCATCGGTGGACGCCTGTACCGGACCAAGAAGCTGCCCGCGGGCAACTACGAGTTTCGGTTTCGCGCCAAGGACGCTGCCGGCAACTGGGCCGGAGGCGATCCTTCTTCGTGGCAGGCCGGACCGACGGTTACCGATGGGCCGCTCGAGGGGGCAGTGGTGGTGACGCTCGCCGCCGCTCCGACGAGCGCGGGCGCGCAGATCACGCTCAATCTGACGGGCGCCGCCAGCGTTCAGGCGCGGGTGATGAACATCGCCGGGCGCGAGGTGAAGACGCTAGCCACCGACGTGCAAATGGAAAGCGGACTGAACACGCTGCTGTGGAACGGCATCGACGAGACGGGCTTGGCCGCGCCCGCCGGGGTATACATGATCGTGGTCGACGCGCGGTCCGACGACGGGGAACGCAGCCGGGCGGCATGCACGGTGCCGCTGCGGAGATAGTGCCCGTGGCGGAGGCATCGGAGGGCAGATGGGGCCGAGACTGACGCTGATGGCACTTGTCGGACTGACAACGATGGTTGCCGACGC
>CAZKUN010000395.1:0-6134 GCA_964555935.1 uncultured Armatimonadia bacterium
GGGCCCCGCGGGGAGGCGGTGTCGGCGAGACCCCGCGCGTGGCACATTCCGCCGCCGCCGCAGAATCCGAACGCATCCGTTTGGCGGCCCTGGTTCATGTACCCGGGTCCGCTGTTTCTGGAGTTGAAGTTCGGGTTGGCGAGCGTGAGGGGCATGTGGCCGGGCCACGTCCACGAACTGGTGGCATACCGATTTTATGTTGAGGACCGGCTGCCGGAGGCGATTGAGGCCGCCGAGCAGGCGCTCGAGCATGGCATCCGCCCGGCGTGCGCGGGCCCCCGCGTGCGTGACCTCGCGATTGCCGAAATCGAGGCATCCGCTACGGCGCGCCTGGTGACGGCCAACCCCTTCACGTTCGAACTGCCCGGCGACACCACGATCTACGACGCGCTCGCCGACACGGCAGTGGCGTGTCAGGCACAACTGCGCGAACTCGTGGGGTTCGAGCCTCGCCCGACGACCGTTACGCTGCTTCCGGCCGGGGAACTGGCGATGGGCGTGGACTCGCGCTGGGGGTATGTGATCCCTAGGCGCGACTACGACCGGATATGCGTCATCCGCAGACGGCCCGAGGCGCTCGCGGGCGCGGCGGCAAGCTTGGTGGTCGAGTACGCGCAACTGGCGCCGCTAAAGGCGAGTGCCGGGAATGCGCCGTGGTGGCTCGCCGAGGGCCTCGGCGCGTGGCTCGCGCGCGACATGGGCTTTGGAGATCAGCACGACGATCAGGCCCGGGCCGATCACGAGTCTGCTAAACTAAGCGAACGGGCATTCAACTCCGCTGTGGGTCGGTCGCCTATCAACAGCGTTGCCAGGGCCCCGGCGGCCGCGTTGGAGATCGTCGACAGACTTGCGTCAGTCTACGGGGAGGCGGCGTTAGGCGAGTTCGCGCGAGGGCTCGCGACACAGCCCGAGGTCAAGGCGTTTCGGAGCGCGTTCGGCGTGTCGATGCGGAGCTTCGCGAGCCAGTGGCGGAGGAACTAGCAGAGAGGCGGGAGCGCTTCGACCTCGGCGCGAGTCGGCAGGCATGAGATGTCGGCCGGGCGGCTGATCCACAGCGCCGAGGTGTCCGATCCGAAGCGCGTTGCATCAACCGGCGACTTGCCGAGGATCAGACCCGCGAGCATCCCCGCGTGGAAGACATCACCGGCGCCAACATCGTAGAGCACGTCGACACGTCGCGCCGGCACGGCCGTGATGACCCCATCCGCGATCACCTTCGTCCCCTCTTCCCCACCCGTCACCGCGACCACGCCCGGACCGAGGCTCGCGAGCGATTCGAGCGCGTTGTCGATATCAGGCGTCCCGGCGATGAGGTCGGCTTCCTCACGGTTCATCACCACCACGTCCGCCGCGCGAATGGCGCGGGTTTGCACGTCGATGATTGATGACTCGGGTTCTCCCCATGAGGCAGGCCGATAGTTGACGGCATAGCAGACGCGCAAGCTCGCGGCGCGCGCCCGCTCCGCCGCATCGAAGGCGACATCGCGGAGGGGCTGCTTGCGGATCGCGGCTTCGCTGAAGTCGTAGTAACCCGCGCCGCCGAAATTGCCTGCGCAAACGTCGTCAACCGTCACCTCGGCGATGGGGTCGCTATGCCCCGGCACGCGGTAGAAGAAGAAGCTCTTCCCGCCAACGCGATCGACCCAGCAGAACGAGACGGTCGTGAGTTGGTCTCCGACCAATTTCACCCGCGACGCGTCGATGCCCATGGCACCGATCCGAGCCCTCAACCACTCGCCCCACTCATCCCCGCCGACGCCTGTAGCCAGCGAGACGCCGATGCCGAGCTTGGCGAGCGCGGCGGCGAAGTTGCACGACGCGCCACCTGGCAGCGCGGTGAGTTCAGCGCCGCTCGCAATGTCGGCGCCGGCTTCTTTGGGGGTGATCTCGACCATGACACTGCCGAGGGCGAGGACGTCGATTGGAGCGTCGGGCATGAACACGAGCCTCCTTGACGAGCGAACACCACACCCCGTCAGTTCGTCGGTGGTGGCGAGGGACCTTGGCCCAGGGGCACATCGTGGCATGGGGCGTGTTTTCTGTCGCGGCTGAACCCGCTCCTACAGTGTCTGACGGCCACGACGGACACCGTCGGGAGGCGAGGAACTGGGTGAGAGGGAATTCCCGAGGACAACGGAGGCTTGTTACCATGCATGCACTGCTGCTCGCCGCGCTGATTGCCCAACCGATCATTGCCCAGGAAGGGGGCTTCATCTCGCTGTCGGATGATCCGGCGCTGAGCGCCTGGCGTCAGCCGAAGGGCGGCGCCTGGGAGTGCAAGGATGGAGTCATCAGCAAGGTCAAGGGCGGCACGCTGTTCAGCGAGGCGATGTATGAGGATTTCGCCCTGCGCTTCGAGTACAAGATCCCCGCGGGAGGCAACAGCGGGGTGTTCCTGCGCGCGCCATTGTCAGGTCGGCACTCGGCGCTGGGGATGGAGATGCAGATCATGGGCGACCATGGCAAGCCGGCTACCACGCGGAGCAGCGGGTCGCTGTATGATGCGAAAGCACCCGACGTCGCGGCGACCAACCCGGATGGCGAATGGAATGAGGTTGAGGTGGAGTTTCGCGGGACGCGCCTCAAAGTCACGCTGAACGGTCAGGTGACGCATGACTGTGATCTGGATGACCCGGCGATCAACGCGGGGGAACGTGAGGGCAAGAAGCTATCCCAGCGCGGCACGCGCGGATACATCGGCCTGCAAGACCATGGGCATCCAGTTGAGTTCCGGAACGTGCGGATCCAGGAGCTGCCCGAGGATGGGTTCGAGCCGCTGCTAGGCGGAACGCTGGAGGGTTGGACGCCGCTGTCGGAGGGATCATTCGCGGTGCAAGACGGGATCCTGACATGCACCGAGGCGGAGGATGGCGAGCCCGCATTCATCAAGCACGAGAGGAAACTCGGCGACCACGAGCTGCGGCTCGAGTATCGCGTCAGCGAGGGCGCGGAGGCGTACTGGCTTCCCCGCACCAACGATAACCCGAAGAACCGGCCGATGGAGATCGTGATGGCTGATGACAGTGGCCGCGCTCCGGGGCTGACGGCGTCCGGCGCGCTCGCGGGTCAGGCGGCCACGATGATGCGCGCTTCGCGGGGCGTGGGCCAGTGGAACGACCTGCGCGTGATCTTTGAGGGATGGAGCGTGAGGGTGTTCCTCAACGGCATGCCCGTGCTGAATCTGCCGACGGCGAATTACTTCGGCAAGTACATGTATACGCCACTCAACGGCGCGGCGATGATCTCAATCCGGAAGGGTACGGTTGAAGTGCGGAACGCGAGGGTGAAGGGGTAGCGGAGAGACGGCACGCAACGGGGCGGGCGCCCCGTTGCCACGCGGAACACCAGAGGGGCGCGGCCGAGGTGGCCGCGCCCTATTCGTGTCTGAGGGCTTCGATTGGGTCGAGTTTGGCGGCGCGGTATGCGGGATATGCGCCAGAGAAGATGCCAACGACGGCGCTGAAGACGAACGCGCCGATCACGGCCAGCGGCGTGACGCGGCTAGGCAATGCTTCCCAGATCAGGGACAGCGCCAACGAACCACACCAGCCGGCCGCCACCCCCATCCCGCCTCCGAGCACGCTCAACGTCGTCGCCTCGATGAGGAACTGGCGCATGATGTCGAACTCCCGCGCGCCGACGGCTTTGCGGATGCCGATTTCTCGGATGCGCTCGGTGACCGACACGAGCATGATGTTCATGATGCCGATCCCGCCGACGAGTAACGAGATTCCGCCGATGCCGCCGACGACGGCGGTCATGATGCCGATGATGCTGTTGACCATCTTCAATATGTCGGCCTGATCAAGGACTTGGAAATCCTCCTGGCCGCGGTGGCGAGATTTCATGATGCGCTTGACTTCCAGCACGGCCCGATCGACCGTGTCGCGGCGCGTGGCGTTCATCATGATGTAGTCGGGGTTACGTCGGCCAAATATGCTGGTAGCCGTCGTGACGGGGATCAGGATCCGGTTGTCCTGGTCATCGCCGAGCAGGGCGCCCTTTTCCTCGAGCAGGCCGACGACCGTGAACCTCGCGCCGTTGACCTGGATGTACTTGCCCATCGGGTCTTTGGTGCGGAACAACTCGTCCTGCACTGTCTTGCCGATGACGACGACTCGCTGCCCGCGAGCGGCGTGAGCTTCGGTGATGAAGGAGCCCTTGCGGACCGACAGGTTTCGGACCGAGCCGTAAGCGCCCGACACTGCCACGCAATGCACTCGCCGGTAGAGCGAACCGACCTTGGCTTCCACGCCTTGTTCCATGCCACACGCAGCCTCCGCGACGGAGGGGCAGTGGTTCTTGAGCGCGCGCATGTCATCGAGCGTCAGCAGCGTCACTGATTCGCGCTTTCGCCGGCCGCGCTTCTTCTTCTCCTTCTTCGTCTGAGACCTGGGCCCGCCGTGGGTCTCTTCGTGACCGGGAATGAGTATGACCAGGTTGCTTCCGAGCCCGCGCATCTGATCGCCGATATCTCCGCGGGCGCCCTCGCCGACGGAGACCAGCAGGATGACGGCGGCGACGCCGACGAGCACCCCAAGCATCGTGAGGAAAGACCGGCCCTTGTTGGTCAGGATCGCACTGAACGCGACCCGGAAGCTCTCAAGGATGTTCATTCATCGTCCTCTTCGGGAGTTTCGACCGGCTCGTCGGACTCTTCGACGATGGCTTCCTCCTCGGGCGACTCATCGTCCGCGTCGTCGTCTTCATCATCCGGCTCGTCGTCCTTATCGGCATCGTCCCCATCGTCTTCGGTCTCGCGGATCTTCACTTTCTTCCCGTCGGCGAGGCCTTTGGCCTCAAGCGAAGTAATGATGTCATCGCCCTCGCCGACGCCGTCGAGGATCTCCGTGCGCTCGATGCCCTGCGCGCCCTTGGTGATCTTCTTCTTCTCAGCCTTGCCGTCCACGTACTGGTAAACGTACTCGTCACCTTTGCCATCGTCAAAGACGGCGAAGGCGGGAACGGTAACGACGTCCTTCTCAGATTTCACGATGATATCCGCGTCGACGGACATGCCGCTACGCAGCTTCGTGGTGGGTTCGTCCAGCGCGACCTCGACAGTGAAGGTGCGCACGTCTCCCTGCACAAGTCTCACCGACGGCGAGATGTGATGCACGTGCCCCTTCAGGATGTCAGTGTCGGTCAGGAAGATCTCAACCTCCTGCTTCAGCTCAACCTGATCGATATCGGCCTCGTCGATGTTGCAGTCGATCCAGAAGGTGTCGCCGGTGATGACAACCATGGCGATCTCGGCGGACGGCAGGGCGATCGCGCCGCCCTGGACGTACTCGCCCTCCTCGACGGTTGCGCGCGTGACCATGCCGTTGATCGGCGCGTGGATGATTGAGTAGCCGGCGGTGTCGGCGGCCTGCTCCAGCGCGGCGAGGCTGCGGCGGTAATCAGACTCGAGCTGGTCGATGGTGAGACGCTGCTTGCGGATGGCAACGCGCTCGGCCTCCGCGCGGGCGAGCCCGGCCTCAGCTTGGCGGACGCCCGCCTCTGCGGTGTCGATGTCCTCCTTCGTGCTCCGAGTGCGAGTGAGCCGGAGATCGGCCTTAGCGGCTGCGATGCGCGCCTTGGCCGAATCCCGCCGCGCGCGGGCAGATGTGAGGTCTTCCGGCGTCGTGCGGGTCTTCAGGAGGGCGATATCGTGGGTGGCGCGCTCGAGAGCGGCTTTGGCGCTCGCCAGCGACGCCCGGGACTGGTCGATCTCCTCGGGTCGGTATGGGTTGTTCACGAGGGCGAGGCGCTCTTTGGCCGAATCGCGCGAGGCGACGGCGCTCTCGTAAGCCGTTTCGGAGGCTTTCAACGCATTGGGCGACACGTAACCGCCCTCGGCGAGTTCCTTCTGGGAATTCAGTTCAGCCAGGCGCAAGGCCACTTGGCCCTCAGCATCTGAGAGCGTAGATTCGGCAAGGGCGACGTCTTCGGCGCGCGCACCGGCGAGAATCAGGTCGAGGCTGGCCTGGGCGGATTCGACGCTGGCTTCGGACTGCCTGAGGCCCGCCTCGGCGGCCGCGATCTCCTCGGGGCGAGCGCCACGCTCCAGCGTGGCGTTGGTCGCCTCGGCGTCCGGCAGATCGGTCTCGGCCTGCACGACGGCGTGGTCGGATCGCTCCACCTCTGCGTCG
>CAZKUN010000396.1:0-5996 GCA_964555935.1 uncultured Armatimonadia bacterium
CGGCGCTGGCGGCGCTGCTCGTTCTGACGGCAGCGGCCGGGGCGGCCGATGAGGCCACGATCCGCGTCGCGGTCGGCGCTCCGGGGCCCACGTTGAGCCCGCTGCTGCTAGGCAACAACCTCATCGCCACTCGCGGCGCCGGAGGACCGGCGCTCTACGACGCCCAGTCCGGCGAGTGGCGCCCCCGCGTCCTCGATGCCGCCAAGGCGCTTCGCCCGACGATTCTGCGCTTCCCAGGCGGCGGCAAGAGCGAGCGCTACCACTGGGAGGACGGTGTCGGAGAGCAGCCCAGGAATCCCGACTACGAGTTCGGCACGGATGAGTGGATGCAGCTCTGCGAGACGGTCGGCGCCGAGCCGATGATCACCGCCAACTGGCTGACAGGCAGTCCGGCTCTCGCCGCGCGCTGGGTCGAGTACTGCAACGGCCCGGCCGGTTCGCCCTGCGGAAAGAAGCGAGCCAATAACGATCACGCGGAGCCGTATGGCGTGCGGTACTGGGAGATCGGCAACGAGCCCACCCACACGAGCCAGATCCGCGACTACGCGCTGACACTCGACGCCTACGCCCACGCGATGAAGAGGGCGGACCCCGACATCCTGATCGGTGGCGCCGCCTGGCAGTGGCGAGGCTGGATGAACCACTACCGTCCGGACGACGTGCCGTGGACCGAGACGCTGCTCGGGCTGGCCGGCGAGCACCTCGACTTCCTCGTGATCCACCCCTACCTCTGGATCTCCGAAGCCCCGACGGTGGACGACCAGTTCGTCGAGGCGGCCCTGGCCTACCCAGAGCACCTGGACCGCTGGCTGGCGGAGACACGAGAGATGTGCGTTGAGGCCGGCTACCCCAATCTCCCGATCTTCGCGACGGAGTATAACGGCTACTACGGGGGATTGGGGATGTCGCCGGCCCTGGTTCAGCACTTCAACGGCGTGTTGCTCTGCGAGACTTTGCACTCGTTCATCGAGGCCGGTCTCGAGGGGGCATGCTACTGGGAGCTGGCGACGATCGGCTGGGATCACTTCGCGAACATCATGCTCGCCGAGGGCAAGCACTTCGCCTTGCGGCCGACATACCACGCGCTGAAGTTGTACCGCGACCACTTCTCCGGCCGGCTCGTGCCGAGTGAGGTAGACTGCGAGTCATACGCCGCTCCCCGGGTGGGTGTTATCCCCGCGCAGAGCGGCGTCCCGTCGCTCGATGCGGTGGCCGCCGTCCGGGAGGATGGTTCCCTGGTCGTGGGCTGCGCGTGGCGGCGGACGGGCGAGCCGTGCGAGGTATCGGTCGAGGTGAGCGGGCGGCAGATCGCAAGCGCGACCGTCCACGCGCTGGTCGCCGACGGTCCTCTCGCCACGAACACCAGCGTCCGGACGAGTCCGGCTCAGGTGTCGCGAGGGGTGGTCACGTTCGAACTCCCACCCATCTCGGCCGCCGTGGTCGTCGTGGACTGAACTCGCGGGGCGATCGCGCGCCGACGAAGGACGTGGCGCTAGTATCGGCTGGCGGTGATCTGCAGGTAGGTGCCGACGCCATCGTCCAGGGCCCGCGAGGCGGGCGAGCGCATCCTCACCGCCACGCTGTCCCCCTCCGACAACTCCGGGATGGTGTACTGGATCTCCGCCCCATGCCCGGTCACCTTCCGGTAGAACACGGTCGTGCCGTTCCTGAGGACATGCACCTCACTGGTATCGGCGCGTTTCCCCGCGGGAATGGCCATCGCAGCCCTGACGGTCACGTTCACCAGCCCGCCGTAAGGACAGGTAAACGCGCCGGTGGACGAGTCGTAGCAGGCCTCGAAGTTCGCCCCGTCAGGCAGGTGATTGATGTCGCGGAACTTGACGACATCACCGTCAGGATGGATGAGCTGGTCCGCTCCCTGAACGTGGAGGAGCATCCGGTCTGAGAACTTCTGCGTGCCGCCACGCACGGCGTTGAGTCCCTTGACGGAGGCATCGAAGAACGAGTTCGCGTCGATACTGACGGTGGCCTCGGCGTTGCCGATCACCGCGACCTCGGACGTCCGCGCGGCTCGGTGGAACGAGCAGTTCTGGATCAGTACCCCTCCCGTAAACAGGGGGTCAGTGGTCACAACCGGGTTGTCGGAACTCAGGTACCCACTGCAGCCGATCATGCTGAGGCTGTTGGATCTGCTGGAGGACACGATGCCGCGCGGATTACTGGTGGCGAAGAAACTCCCGCCCTCTACATGGGCGCCGTTGACGAAGATTTTGCCGTATTCCTTGAAGTCCGCATCATTCGTGGTCTCGATGGGCTGGGCATCAATCAGCGGGATCGTGTTGAAGTTGGCGATGCCGCCACCGTCAATGTATACCATGCCCCCGATTGCGCGGATGTTCGTGCAGTCCGATGCTTCCCACGCCGCTTTCCTCGGGTCGCCCTCGCGCAGCGACCAGGGGAATGAGTAGAGAAACACGCCGGCGAACCTGACGATCGTGTTCGCGCCGACGACCTCCACCCCACGCAGGCAATGGCAGGTGGATCCCCCGATGATCTCGATCTCGCTGTCACCCTTCTCGGCGTCGCCGGGCACGCCGCTGGTTGCCCACGTTCGGTCCCCTATCAGCCACCCCAGCCCGGCGCGCCAGATGCTCACGTTGTGGCTGGTGAAGTGGCGCGCGTTGACGTTGATCGCGCACTCATAGCCGAGATTGTAGTCAAGATCGATGAACAGGTTCCCCGTGATGGTGCTGGAGTGGGCGCTGGGAGCGAACCGCAGCAGGTAGTCCGACGCGCCCGGCCGCGCGATCAGCCAGGCGTTCTCCGAGTGTATGGTGAAGCCGAATTGGCCGACCAGGAGACTGGTCACCGCATACTTGCCGCCGAGGATGAGCCGGCTGCCGGCGGTCTCGCCGACGGAGTCGATGGCGCGCTGGACGGCCGCCGTGTCATCGGTGGTTCCCTGCCCCCCGGCACCAAACCACTCCGGGCAGGGATCCTTCAGCCCAACCACGGCCCCCGCCGGCGAGAAGATTTCGTAGCGGCCCGCGGACAGAGATCCGGCCACGTCCAGGGGAGCGGTCCCGAGCGAGATGCGCCCCCCTCGGGGAACCACAACATCGACATGGGCGGGAATCGCGGGGGCGTCGCACTCCAGCGTGGAATCAGCTAGCAGCGTGGCCGGCGCGTCGCCGATAGCCGCGAGGGCCGCGGCGAGGGAGCCGCCGTAGTCACTCGCGACGAATGTCCTTCCACTGATCTCCGGGACATCCGCCGCTACGTGGCCCGCCATCGCGAGCGCCACCATGCCGGCCAAGACAGCGCCCGGCGGATGTCCGGAGCGTCCGCAAGCGCGTCCTTGCCTTCTGGTCTGGCCTTCCATATCAGCCTCCCTGCCCGCCGCCGCGTCCGGGCGCTCAGAACTCATTGCCCAGCTCGGGATCACCGCCGCCAGGATCTGGTGTATCGCCCTCGTCTGCCTCCGCGCCGCCTGCCGCGGGCGAGCCCGGCGCGGGCAGGATGTCGATGCCGCTCGCGTCCGCGCGCACCCGGACGCGCAGCCCAAACAGCGACTCCGCACGCGCATCATCCGGCCGGTGGCCTCCCGTGTGCAGGTAGACCACATACGCCGTCCCATCCGGCAGTAGTATCGGATGGCAGTACCCGTAGACGCTGGGGTCCACGCTGTAGCCGTACGGCTTCCCATCCGCCTCCCCCGGGCCGCGCCACGTGCGCCCGCCATCGGGGCTGAGCAGGACCCGGATCCCGCCCTTCGTGTACGAGCCATGGAACAGCGCCAGCACACCGTTTGGCATCTGGAGCAGATGAGGATCGAACAGGTTCCAGCCGGTCGATCCGGAGTAGCGCCACGTGAGGCCGCCGTCGTCGGAGAAGCACATGTCCCCCTCGCGCCGGATGACCATCGTCAGCTTGCCGGGCTCTGTCTCGGCGACTGTCGGCTCATACAGGTCGTGGTCGGTCGTGACGAGTGACGCCAGCTCGAAGGTCCTCCCTCGGTCGGCGGATCGGAACGTCCCGATGCAGTGGAGGCCGTGCTCAGCATCGAAATTGCCCTCCACTTCCCAGACCACCGTGCCGTCCGCAAGCTGGATCGCCGGCCCGCTGGAGAACGCGGTCTGTTCGGGCTTGCCGGGCAGATCCAGGGGCTCCGTCCACGTGTCGCCACCGTCACCCGACAGCATGTACTTGGCGTAGACCACTCGGGGCAGGCGGTAGGTGAAGAACGTGCAAATCAGCGTCCCATCATCCAGCTCCAGAATCGTGGGGGACCTGTCATCAGCGTCCGTATCAACCAGAACCTCCGGCGCAGACCAGGTCAGTCCCTCATCATCCGAATGCATGATGTGCGTCCTGCCGCCGCGCGGCGCGGGGAGATCAGGCAAGCCGATCTCCCGCCACTCCTTGTGCTGCTTGGCGCATGCCGGATCTGCCCGGATCTCCTCGGCCCACGGGACCGTCACGTGCCAGTACCCCGACGTGAATGTCAGGAGCCAACGGCCCGACCGCAGTCGAGTGACGCCCGACCACCCGACGAATCCACCGTAGCCCTCGTAGGGCTCCGGCTCGTTGATTCCGGGACCCACGAGCGTGCGTCGGCACCCCTTGGGTCGGTCGGCTTCCGGCTCCTCGCCGGCGATCTCGAAGCGGACTTCTTCGCTCATCGCTCTTCCCTCCTGAAGCAAGCATCCGATCGCGAGCCCGATCAGCACGGCTCCCCGCACGTTCATGCCACGCTCCTGTCGAATCGCATGACGAGTCTAAGTTTGCCTGATAGCTCTGACGCCGAATCTTCGAGTGTCTGCGTTCGACTGGACCGGGCGGCAGCCCTCCAAGCGTGGCTGGTTCCGGCAAGCCGCCTGCTGGTACGCGCGCCTGGCGATGCATCTGGGAGAGGCGTCGCCGCGCGCGCCGGCCGGAGTTCGATCACGAGCTGTTAGCCGAGATGCTGCTGGATCGGCCAGGACCGTGGATGCTGACTTACGGCGACCACAAGCGAATGCGCGAGCTGTATGACCACCCGGGCGTCAAGCTCATGCCGATCGTCTACGCGGGCAATGTGAATGCGAGCCGGAAGGACGGGAGGACGGACCTGATCATTGGGATGGCGGCGAAGTGAGAACGTCCCGAGAGGCCCGGCAGTTGTCTCGCTGGTGTCACACCGTCGTCCCACGCCGTCGCAATCGCAATGTGTCAGGGCCGCGAGGACAGATGGGACGGCGATCCGTATATTCTACTGAACAACGCGGACCATCTGGTGTTCGCGAGGCGCCTGAATACAGTCCATGGCGCCGGCCCCCGTTCCGGTGTTGAGGCTACTGCCAGGGAGGCGTTACGATGGGGCATCCCCCGGTCGGCACTGAGCCGACACTCCCGCCAGCGCCGATGAGTCGGCCTTGGAGCGAACGGACGCGGCTGCCCCTCCCGCTAAGCACACCGCTATGGACGATGGCTGCGGGGCTGTTGGCCCCGCTCCCGGTTGTGTCGGCCGGCCTGCTGATCGCGGGTGCATCGCCGGGCTTTGTGCCGATCGCCTTGGGGTTGCCCACCTTGCGCGGGTTGCTGTTTGGGTTGGGGGTCACGCTCATCGACCGGTGGCGCCCCCAGTGGCCGCGTTGCGCAAGATGGGCCCTCGGCATGCTCATGGGTGGACTGGTGCCGATCTACACGATCTGGAGTGGCGGGACGCCTCCCAGCGCGCCGGCGCACGCTGCATTGGAGGTCTGTGGCACGATGCTCGCAGGGCTAGTGCTGGGAATTCTGCTGGGTCTGGGCGCGCGGTCCGAGCGCGGTCGATACTGGAGGCTCCCCCTGCTCGGCTTGGCGGCGGATGTGGTCGCGCTGGCCTTGTTGATCGGGATCCAATGGCTATACAACCGCATGCATATGCAGGGCCGGCCGCTGCTCGCCGCCGGCGGCCTGGTGATGGGGCACTGGCCTAATAGCATCGTTTGCCCGCTGTTCCCGCTGATCGGCCTAGCGTTAGCGAACCGGCTCGCAGCCGCCCAACGCCTCGC
>CAZKUN010000397.1:0-5942 GCA_964555935.1 uncultured Armatimonadia bacterium
GCTAGGGGTCGCTCCCGAAGAACCGGTTTCCGCGCCGGTCCCGCCGCCGCCCTGTTCCCCCTGCGGAGCTGCAAGCGGAGGCAGCGTCGGGTGTCCACTGCTCCACGACGGCGAACACGACTTGGCTTCGGCGAGTTCGTACCCCACGACGAGGCTGTCGAGTTTGCTCGCTGGGTGTTCCTGGAAGAAGTCGCACGGCTCTATCCTGACGTGCTGGCTGACCTCCGTACAAGAACAGCGGATGACCTTGCTGACTGGGCCCAGGCGTGGAACCTGAACGATCCATGGATTCTCGAGTTCGCCGAAGCGACACGGCGGACGTGGACTGAATATCCGTCCGTAGGGAACTACTGGAGCGACCGCGATCAGCCGGGCGAGATCGCAGCCATCCAAAGGCGTCCAACTCCTCCGGTGTACTACCCGGAGTTGCAGAGCCGAGGTCAATACCTCGAAGCACATCAGGCATACCTTGATGAATGCGAACGGCTCGCCAGTCGCGCCGGGACGCGGCCGCCGCGCAAAGACCCCACGCACTTCGAGTGGCTGATTCACTATCAAGTCGGCCATGAAAGCTACGCTGCGCTGAGTATGAAAGATTCGTCGATTACGAGTCCGCGCACGATGTCTGGACGGTGCAAGTCTCTAGCGAGCTTCATAGGCCTTACCCGTCGTCCCGCCCGTCAGCGATCTTCGACAGCCAAAGCGCAGAAGTAGCCTCGCCGCGCTTCTGCGCTTATATCCCCCCCCGGGGTCCGTGCCAGGCTTTCAGGCGGGACGAATACTCGTCCCACCTGAACAACCTTGTGAGGGTTCCGCTCGTGAATTTACCGCTGAAGCTCAGCATTCTCAAAAGCGGCAAGTCCCAGCGGCGGGTCGCGGCCGAAGCCGAGGTTTCCGAAAACAGGTTGTCGGAAATCGTGTGCGGTTGGACCGCCGCCAGGGAGTGTGAACGCGAGGCTCTCGCCCGGGTGCTGGGGGTACGGATCGATCAACTGTTCGGCGACGGGGCAACTGTTGAGATCCGGTCGGCTTGCCCGCGGATGTAGAACAGATGACCACCTGGCTGAAGGTCCCGAAGGCGGCGAAGGAAAACGCTGGCGGAGTCTCGCCAAAGGTGCTCTATGCCGCCATCCGTCAGGGCAAGCTCAAGGCTGCGCGTATCGGATCCGGTCGCAACATCTTGGTATGCGAGGCGTTCATCGATGAATGGCTGATGCGCTCGGCAGGCGAGCCGGTCGAGGAAACCCCGCCGTCGATCCGGAGGGTCGGATGACGGCCGACTCCCGCGCTCTGGTCACCGAGACGCTGGCAGACAGCGAACACGAGTCTCGCGCGCCGTCCGGCGGCGGGGTAAGAACAGCACAACAGACAAGGAGGAGACCAAATGTCTACGCGAGGACCGCCGACAGCCGCCAGGTGGGCCGTACACGACAGCGCCCTGGCCGGATGAGGACCAAGGCGCCAGTGCACACGAACGTTAACCCATTCTACGTTGAGGAATTACATCATGCCAAATTACAGGTCGGCGTTTCCGTCGAAGTTTCTCAAGGCTGACAACTTCCCTCACGCGCAAGAGCTCGAGATCGCCTCGGTCGACTTCGAGGACGTGGGCACGGGCCAGAAGCAAGAACGCAAGCTCGTTGTCCACTTCGTGGGGCAGTCCAAGGGGCTGGTCCTGAACCTGATCAACGCGGACACGATCGCGGAGATCAGCGGGACGGACGACTACGAAGGGTGGCCAGGACACCGGATCACCGTGTTCCCGACGAAAACGGAGTTTCAGGGCAAGCGCGTGCCATGTCTCCGCATCAGCGAGCCGTCCCGCCAGGCCAAGCGTTCGGCTCCACCCACGCAGGCAGAACCTGTGGCTGCGTGGGTGACCGAGCCGGAGCAGGCGACACCTGATCAGGCCGGACGAGCACGTGACATCGACGAGGCGATGCCGCAGTAGTGAGGTCGACGTTCTCACCGGAGTCGGGGAGTGCCCCGGCTCCGGTTGAGGCAGAGACCGTGATCGACATGGACCCCACACGCGCGCCAGCGCTCGCGCCGGACCTTGACCGGGTGCCGCCTGAGATCCGCGAGAGCACGCGTGTGGTCGTCTGGCACTATGAGGAGCGCGACGGCACGCCGACAAAGGTGCCGGATGTGCCGTCCGATCCGTCCCGGCGCGCCTCCGTCACCGATCCATCGACGTGGGACGAGTTCGCCGTGGCACGCGCGGCCTTCGAGGACGGCAAGTGCGACGGCGTCGGGTTTGTCCTCGGGGACGGGGTCGTCGGGGTCGACCTGGACAAGTGCCGAGACCCCGAGACCGGTACCATCGACCCCAGCGCACTCGGCATCATCAAACGCCTCAACTCGTACACCGAAGTCAGCCCGTCCGGTCGAGGGGTGCACTGCCTTGCGCGCGGCACGCTCCCGCCTGGCCGCCGACGCAAGGGCACCGTTGAGATGTACTGCGACGGCCGCTATTTCACCGTGACAGGCGCCCACCTCGCAGACACCCCGACGAGCATTGAATCTCGCACCACAGAGCTGACAGCGGTGCATGCCGACCTATTTGGCAGCAGTGGGACGAACGGCCAGCGGCTGGCGACGGCAACGCCCCGGCTCGCGGTCACGGCGTTGAGTGACGAGCGACTCCTCCGGATCGCGCGATCCGCGCGCAACGGCGAGGCGATTGATCGACTCCTAGCCGGCGATCGCTCAGGGTACACGTCTCCCTCCGAGGCCGATCTCGCGCTCTGTAATCACCTGGCGTTCTATGCGCACGGTGACGACGGGCAGATCGATCGCATCTTTCGATCGAGCGGCCTCATGCGGGACAAATGGGACCGTCGCCTCGGCGACACGACCTATGGCGCCACGACGATCCAGCAGGCCATCGCGGGATGTCACGAAACCTACCGGCCGATCGCGGACGGGTTGTGTCTCCACGTCAACGACACTCGAACCGCCACGCCACGTGCGACACAGGAGGACGATGCTCCTGTATCGAGCGCGCTCCCTGACTTTCTCCAGCAGGCGTCCGCTCTGCCGGCACGCGAGGAGCTGATCCCGGGCCTCATTGCAAAGCGTGAGACCTCGCTCATCCATGGCGCGCCGCGTGGGCTCAAGACATGGGGCCTGCTGGAGATCGGCCTGGCCATTACCACGAGGACGCCAGCGTTCGGCCTCCTGACGCCACCCGCGGCCGGGCGTGTGTTGTATGTCACCAACGAGGACGGCATGGCCACCCTTGGGGCACGGCTCCGCGGGCTCCTGGCCGGCCGCGGCCTGACGCAGGCGCCGGAGGGCTTCCGCCTGCTCGTCCATCAAGGTGTCACCCTGGACGACCCCGAATGGCAGGCCAGGCTCATCGCCGAGATCCGCCGGTTTGCGATCGACCTGGTGATGCTCGACCCCATGCGTTCAGTCACGAGTGCTGTGGACCAAGGGCCACGCGAATTTCAACCCGTCGGGTCCTACTTGCGCACGCTCATCAACGAGACCGGCGCGGGGACGCTGTGCTCGCATCACGATACGAAACCGCAGCTCGGAGTCGCAGAGACCCGTCGGCGCGCCCAGCGTGTCTCTGGTGGGGGCCTGTTCTCGTACATGGATGCCCCAATCCATGCCTCGACAGCCGGTGACGGCAAGACGCTCCTAGTGCCCGACGGCTTCAAGCATACGGAGGACCCGCCGCCGATCCTCTTCGAGCTCCGTGTCGAACCGGACGGAGTATTCCGACTCGTGGCCGAGGAGACGACCGGGCGGAACCCGAACGAGATCGAGCTGCACGCTGCCATCCTCGAACACCTCCGGCAATCTGGCGGCAGCTCGGGACGAGGTATCACCGATGCCGTGCAGCGTCGGAAACAGGACGTCGCAGACGCCCTTGAGATCCTCGAGCAACGAGGAATCGTCGACTGCACAGATGGTCCACGCCGAGCCAAGTTGTGGTGTCTGCAATGACCGGGGAACCACTCAAAGCGAGAGGCGAGTGGGTCCGCCCCTATAAACAGGGGCTGCAAATGGAGAAGGCAGTGGCTGGAACCACTCGGACCCACTCAAAACGGGTAAAAAGCGAAGTGGTTCCCCTCCCTATAGGGGAGGGAACCACTCGCACACCCCGCCGGAACATGTCGACACCAGAGCACGAGATTGTGGTGTTCCGCCTGGGCCTCAGCGTCCGGGCAACGGCTCTGCGGTTACTGCTGGACGTCGAGGCGCGCGGGCTCTTGGTGACGTTGGACGACTCCGAGATCGTCGTGCGTCCTGACAGCCAGCTCACCAGCGCGGACCGCAACGGTATCGACGAGCACCGCGACCAGCTCGCCGCGATGGTCCGCATGTGCGAGAGGCCGGCCTAATGTTCGCCCCTGCGACAGCGACCGAGCGGGCGGCCATCGTGGCGACACTCCTCGAACTGGCCGGCGCGAGTGCGATCGGCGTCGGGCTCTGGTTGATCTATCCGCCGGCCGCCTGGCTCTGGGCCGGCGTCGCCGCGTTCGGTGCAGCCTACGCGCTGGAAGTCTGGCGGACACCAACCGTTCGGCGCCGCACGGGTTCAGGGCAAGCGGCCCCCGAAGAACCGACGGGCGCTTGGCGCGCGCCGAGCCGGGAAGGCGTGAGGTACCACCAGGGCGATGTGCGCGAGGTGCTGCCGACGCTCGACGCCGGGTCGGTGCAGTGCGTGGTGACCTCTCCGCCCTATTGGGGGCTGCGTGATTATGGCGTCGACAATCAGATCGGTCTAGAACCGACGCCGGACGCCTACGTCCAGACGCTGGTCGCGGTGTTCCGCGAGGTGCGGCGGGTGCTGCGGGACGATGGGACGGTGTGGCTCAATCTGGGGGATAGCTATGCAAACAAAGGTGTCAGGAACATCCAGACCGTCGGCGGATTTACTGGCGAAAGGATACGGAAACGAGCGGCGGGGCTAAGCCCAAACGACTCCTGTCAAGACAGCCGCCCACGTGAGATCCCCCCCGGCCTCAAGCCCAAGGATCTCGTCGGCATCCCGTGGCGCGTGGCGCTCGCCTTGCAGGCTGATGGCTGGTATCTGCGCTCCGATATCATCTGGGCCAAGGGGATCTCGTTCTGCCCGTCCTACAGCGGCTCAGTGATGCCCGAGAGCGTGACCGACCGGCCGACGTCGGGCCACGAGCATGTGTCTCTGTTGACGAAGAGCGCCCGGTACTACTACGACGCGGAGGCGGTGCGGGAAGCGTGGGCGGATGGGCGGGAAGGCGATCCAGGAAAGGCGACGACTGGTATCACCGACCGGCGCGCGAGTGGTTCTAGGCGGTACCTGAATGTCGACAGCAAGCCGCAGACGTCCGGGCGCAACCTCCGCAACGTCTGGGCCATCAACCCGCAGCCGTTCAGTGACGCCCACTTCGCCACCTTCCCGATGGCGCTGGTCGAGCCGTGCGTGAAGGCGGGGACGAGCCAGAAGGGGCAGTGCGCGGCGTGTGGGGCGCCACTGGTGCGGGTGGTTGAACGGGAGAAATTCGGCAAGGCCCCGTCTTCTACGAAGTTTGACAGCACGATGCAGGGTGGGCCGCTTAGCCATAGTAGGCAAGCGTATCGCGCGGCTGGCTTAGAGGGTCCGCCGCAAGCCCAGACAACCGGCTGGCACCCGTCCTGCGGCTGCAACGCGGACACCGCGCCGCAAACCGTCCTTGACCCGTTCGCCGGCAGCGGCACCGTGGGCTGTGTGGCACTGAAGCTGGGGCGCGAGTTTGTCGGGATCGAACTCAACCCCGCGTACTGCACGATGGCGCGGGAGTCGATCATGGGGCCGCTGTACACATGTCAGCCAGCCGTGAGCGAGGGGAGGGTGTGAATGGCTTGGGTGTCCGCCTGCTCGGAAACGGCGTGGTGCCACTTCAGGCGGCAGTCGCGTGCCGTCTACTGGTGGATCGCGTCACAGCGGGGCGCGACCCGTGGCTAAG
>CAZKUN010000398.1:0-5918 GCA_964555935.1 uncultured Armatimonadia bacterium
AATCCACGGCGGAGCGCGACAGAGCTTCACGGCGACACTTGAAGAGCCATATCGCTGGCGGTCCAAACGCGGTGACGAGGTCTGGTACGACGGGGCGGTCATTGAGAACCCGGGCACGGGCGAGACAATCACGGTCCGCGACGACGGCAGCGGGTGGGTCGCGCCGGAGGGATTCCTGCACCCGGGCCGGCGCTACTACTTCGTGGCGGCCTATCGGTACTTCATCCTGGGCAAGCTCTTCGGCACGCCATACGAGGCGGACGGCGGCTCGGAGTACCGGGGCGGTACGCCCGTGCTCCAGCTGGCTCTGGCATATGCCATCACCGGCGAGTCGCGATACGCCCACACGTGCGCCGTAATGCTCAATCGGCTTGCCGAGCTGTACCCCACTTACGACGGATGCATCGAGGGGCCATCACAGCGACAGGACGGATACATCGGCCAGACCTTCGAACGCTTCCTGGTGCAGAACTTGATCCTCGCGTGTGATCTGATCTGGGACGAGGTGGAGACCGACACCGCCCTCCACGAACTCTTCGCCGGCCGAGGCAACGCCGACTACGACAACGACGGCAACGTGACCCGCGGCGACTTCACCTACAATCTGCAGCGCAACCTGCTGGGGCATGTCTACGAGTACCTGCATCGTCTAATGCCATACTTCGACGGCGACTTCCTCATGTACGAGATGACCGCGCTGGCCGGGCTGGCCAACTGCCTCGGCAACGGCGAGATCGCCGCGGAGACGCTGGAGAGCGACACGGGTCTGCGCGTGCTGCTGGGCAACTCATGGTTCCGGGACGGCAAGTACATATACGACGCAAGCGGGTACAACGTGGGCAACGCGCAGACGCCGCTCTGGATCGCGGAGTATATCCACGGCCTGCAGGCCCCGGGATCCGAAGAGCCGATTGATGTCTACAATCACCCCGACTACCGGATCTCGATGCTGTACGATTTCCTCCGGCACATCGATTGCGACGGACGGTTGCCAGCCATAGGCGACGGCGGGGGCGCCCGCTCCAAGTCATTGAGCCTCAGCCCGCCCTATCAGGCGTACGACGAACGCGCGCTGAGGCGGATCCCTTCGCAGAGCCCGTACTACCTCTCGAAGCTGCAGGCAGGCAGCGGGGGCGATTTAGAGAGCTTCCGGACGGGTCGCGCTGATTGGTGGTTGCTCTTCCACGCCGATCCGGCCACCGATGCAGAGCTCTCGGGCTCGGCTCAGATGCCCGAGACCCGGTCGCACCTGTTCGACGACAGCGGCATCGCCATCCTGCGAGCGGGGGCCAACCCGGAGACGCGGCAGCATGTCTGCATGACCTTCAGCAAGGGCTCGTACGGGCATGGCCATACGGACAAGCTGGCGATCAACGTGTTCCGCTATGGCTTCGACCTGACCGCGGACCTTGGTTACCCGACGACGTGGACCGATATCAAGGGCAGCGGCTGGGAAACAAACACGGCGAGTCACTGCACGGTGATGCTGGATGAGTCACCTCAGCGCGGCAACGTCATCGGGAAGCTGCATCTCTTCGCCACGGAGCCGGTGTGCGACGTGGTGGAGGCCTCGGCGGAAGGCGCCTACCCTCAGTGCGATCTCTATCGGCGCACCGTGGCGCTGATCCGCGACGATGCGGGCGAGCCGCTCTACACGGTCGATATCTTCCGCGTGGCGGGCGCGAAGACGCGCGACTACCTCTTCCACTCGCTCGGCGAGCCACAAGACATGAGCGTAACCGTGGACGACGAGCAGGCGACGTGGGTCAAGCAGGAGCGCGGGTCGCTGGCGGGGGAGGACGTGGAGCCCATGACCCAGGGCGCGTGCGGTTTTCTGTTCGGCCTGGAGCGAACGCGCGCCAGCGGCGGCGTCTCGTCGGTGTGGCGACCGACCACCGGCATGTCGCAGCCGGACAGGTATCTGCTGACGAGCGACTCGTTTGAGGACGCCACGATCGAGTTCACCCTCACTCGCACGGGGGAATCCAGCGGCCCGCGCGAGCGGTCTGTCTTCGTCTTCGGCACCGATCCAGCCGACGTGGGCGCCCGGCGCGTGGTCATGTTGCCCGTCGACACGCTGCCCATTGGGGAGCCGGTGCCGGTGCGGATAGTGGTGACCGGCTCCGATGCGCGGATGACCATCAGCGGCGAGCCCCGCGGACGCGTCGACGTGACCGGCGCTCCCGCGACAGGCGGATCAGTCGGATTCCTGCACTACTACAACTACGCGTTCGACATCGCCGACCTCGTCATCACGCCTAAGGATGCGGAGCCTATCCGCGTCGGCTTCGACGCGCCTCTCGACCGTGCATTCTGGGCTCGGATGGAACCGACGTATGAGGCCGGCGACGGCGTGCTCCGGGTCCGCGACTCAGAGGACGTGCAGTTCCATCTGCGTCTACTCGGCGCTTCCGGGCGTGAGGTGATCCGGGCCAAGGCCGAGGGCTACGGAGTGCGCGGTCAGAGCCCTCTCGAAGGCCACCTCATCGTCCGAGACACACCCGATGATGCGGCAAGCACGACCACATTCGTCGCGGTCATGGAGGCGGTCAAAGATGCCGCGCGAGTGACCGGCATGGAGGCGCTGAGCGTGGCGCCGGCCGATGACAGCGTGACAGCCCTGCAGGTCGAGACAGTTGGCGCGGATGGGCAAGTCCGGGAAGACATCATCATCAGCGCGCTGGATGGCGCGAAGACCTACTCAGTAGCCCGTCCCGGGGTCCCGGTTGACTTCCAAGGGCGCTTCGGCGTGATCACTCTCCGTGGGGGCGAGGCGACCAACCTCATGCTGGTGGGCGGGGGTCACACCGCCTGCGAGGGGCGGCGTCTCGTGCAACCGGGCAACTTCCGAGGCCGGGTTACGCGAGCGGACGTGGGCGAGGCCGCACTAGTTGTCGAGCCCGAACGCGATGGCCCCACCCCATCTCCCGAGTTGATCGGACGGCGCCTGCTGGTCACCGACTCCGAATGGGTATGCCCGTCGGTCTACACGGTCGAATCCATCGAGAGAGCCGGGGGATCGGCGTGGCGCATCGGCATCAACATGCCGCTGACCCTCGCGCGAGGCATAGTCGGGTCCGTCTCAGCCGATGACGGAGCCTTCTCCAGTCGAACACCGGTCATGAAGCTCCGCGTGAACCCAGGCCTGTTCGACGGGAAGTCGGTGCGCAAGAGTCCCGAGGGCGAGCCGTACCCGCTGGTGACCGCAACGGAGGCTGAGTTCAGGCTGGCCGACGCGGGGCGCATCGGTGACTTCCAGCCCGGGGACGAGTACATCGTCTGCGACGTCAGCACCGGAGATGTAGTCGAGGTGCTGGCGCAGGGGTCTCAAAGCCCCGAGTAGAGCGGCCGGCGACGAAGCCGCACTCGGGCGAATGGACGTTGGATCGACTCAGTCCCAGATTGTAGGGCGCGAACAAAGCTGTGACTGCCACGGGAGGCGGCGACCATGAAGCTGTTCATGCTCTGGGACATGGAGGGCGTCAGCGGGATCCACAGCAGGGAGCAAGCCTGGTTCTGGGAGGACGGAGTGCGCCCGGAAGTCGCGAAGGAAGGGCAGCAACTCCTGATCGACGATATCAACTCCGCATCCGAGGCGGCGCTACGGGCCGGCGTGGACGAGTTGATCGTGTGCGACACGCACACCGGCGGCGGCAACATCGTGCCGGAGAGGATGCTCGACGATCCACGCATCACCTATCTCGAGAAGTCCAGGGGGTATCAGGATGGCAAGTTCCGGTGGATGCCTGGGCTTGATCAGACCGTCGACGGGTTCCTGGTGCCAGGGCACCACGCCATGGCCGGCACGAAGGGCGCGTTTTTGCCTCACACGTGCAATCTGGATTGGGCCGAGGTTAGGATCAACGGTCAGGCGGTGGGTGAGATGGGGATCGAGGCGTGCTTTGCCGGGCATTGGGACGTCCCGGTGATCTTCGCGCAGGGCGATGACGCAGGCTGTCGCGAAGCGGAAGCGATGTTCCCGGGGATCGTCACAGCCCCCATCAAGCGCGCGGTGGAGGCAGATACCTGCACAGGTCTGGAGCCGGCGGCGGCCCGTGGACTCACAGCCGCGAAGATGGCCGAGGCGGTCGAAGCTCTCCGTGCGGACCACTGCCGGCCATTTCAGCCTAACCTGCCGATGACGGTCACGATAACAATGACGACCGCACAGAAAGCCGAGTCGACCGCGGAGAAACCGAACGTGAGCCGCGTTGACGAGCACGCCGTAGAGTGTCGTGTCGAGCGCTACTGCGACGTGGTCAACTGGATCGTGCCGGCTGGGCTCGATATGCCTGAGGAACCATGACCCTCGGACACGCGCCGCAGGCGGGAGGATGTGGAGCGCGCGACACTGAAGCTAACGGTACCAGGAGGCTCGAGCGACGAAGGATGGTTGGATTGGTTATGCTCACTGGATTCGGGATGCGATCCGCCCTCGGAGGGTGTCGCGAGGCTCGCGAATCGGGAGCCGGTCGGATGAGACACGCGAAGCGACTGCTCGCTGTGGCACTCGTGTCGGTACTCGCGCATGGGGCGGGCCATGGCGGCCCAGAGGGACCCGACGGGCGGCTGCCCGGGCGGGGATGACACCATGCCCCAAGATCTGCAAGGAGTTCTACTCGCCCGTAAGCCTGGCCGTGGGCCTCGGCGCGGCCCTCCAGTACAACCGCGACCTGTGGGTGGACGTGGACATGTGGTACTTCTGGGCTGTCCCCGGTCACCCGCCAGAGGAGGTCCGGGCCAATCTCCAGCTTGCCTACTGGTTGGGCGCGGACCTCGCCTACCTGGAGGGCTGCGGCTACAACCTCTTCCCCGCCGGCAAGCAGGGCTCTCCATTCTCGCTGATAAGCCGGCTTGACGATCAGCGCTACCAACTCACGCCGCACGGAGAGATGCTGAAGGAGTTCTGCATCCAGTATCTGCCGGCCCACCCGCGTCCCTGGACTTTCCGCGACCTACAGCCCACCATGGCCATCATCCGCTTCGACGATACGGATGTCGGGCAGAAAGCCTGGGGCGTCAACCGGCTTTACGGCGCGGAGGGCCTGAAGCCCGATCGCGACACGGCGGCATGGATCACGACCACGCCAGTGCCGGGGCCTCGGCCATCGGGCTGGCTACGCTGCGCCGTGACGGATTCGTCTCCCTCGATGCCGTCGGCGTCGGCGAGCTGACCACACGGCCCCTCGTCTTCGCTGGCGATGAAATGGTGCTCAACCTCCACTGCGCTGACGGCGGCTATGCTGCTGTCGAACTGCTCGATGACCGGGGAGAGCCCATCCCTGGCTTCACGAGACAGGACTGTGATCGCCTTGCCGGAGACGCCGTCACGCAACTGGTGGGGTGGCGAGGCAGTGGGAGGCGTGTCGCGGCCCTCGCGGGCCGTCCCATCCAGGCGCGCATTGTGCTGCGCCAGGCAAGTCTGTACGCCTTCGGCTTCCAG
This sequence comes from uncultured Armatimonadia bacterium, assembly GCA_964555935.1. Classification (GTDB taxonomy): domain Bacteria; phylum Armatimonadota; class Zipacnadia; order Zipacnadales; family VGFC01; genus CAZKUN01. The sequence continues at coordinate 5,444 of CAZKUN010000398.1, forward strand.
GACCAGGAGTGACCAATGTGCTGCGCCGACGCGCGGGCGTCGCGTGGCTCCGAGTGAGCGTCAGTCCTCGGTGGGCGAACTGGACGCGTCAGGGCGTTGATTAGCCGAGCCCTGTCGCACCAGGCCCATCACCGGATAGCTACTCCCGGATAGGCGGCTGAGGTCGGGCTACCCCTACGCCTCGACATCCAGCGGACCGTTCCATCCCGTCCTACGAGGACAGCTACTCGCCGAGGTACGCGGCGCGAACTTGGGGGTCTGCCGCCAGGGCCTCAGCCGTATCGGCGAGCACGATCCGGCCCGTCTCCAGGACGTAGCCGTGGTCGGCCACGCGCAGGGCCATGTGCGCGTTCTGCTCCACCAGCAGAATCGTGACCCCTCGGTCTCGGACCTCGCGGATGACCTCAAAGATGGTCCTCACCAGGTTGGGCGCCAGCCCAAGCGATGGCTCATCCAGCAGCAGTAACCGCGGCTG
>CAZKUN010000399.1:0-5910 GCA_964555935.1 uncultured Armatimonadia bacterium
AGCAACCGGCCGTCCTCCGCAGACACCGCCACCACGTTGGCGCGCGTCTGGGCCTGCAGGATCAGCGCTCCGGGCACGGCGACCGCCATGCAGGCGCTACGAAAACCCGGCGTCGAGATCAGTCCTCGCCCCGGAGTCTCGATCAGATCGAGGAGTTCCTGGTCGTCGTTCGTCCAGAGTTCCTCCCCCGTATCCACGGCGAGGCACCGCAGGTGCGCGTCAGGGCTGTAGGCGAAGAGCCTCCCGTCGCGGATCGCCAGGGCTCGCGAGTCAATCGGGGTGGCTTCCGCGTGGGTCCAGATCACTCGCTCTCGTTTGAGATCATAGGCGGCCAGCGTGTTCCCAAATCCCCAGGGCACGCGCGGCTGCGTGTAGTAGCCGGGGCTGAGATCGCCCCAGCCCCATCCACCGAAGTTGCGGTCGCCCTTCACGGCCTCGACCTGCCCCGTCCTGTCGCCTGACATGACGTAGAGCACGCCGTCGTCCGTCGCCATCCACTTCCAGTCGCCCTCGGTTCCGGGCACGCGGATCCGCCCGAGTTCATCGCCCGTCCGCGCGTCGAGCATCAGGCAACTGTCGCCGTCGATCATGTGGAAGACATCGTCCGTCGCGTAGAACGCCGACCGGTGCGCGAGATAGCCCTCGGGCAGATTCCGCTGCCACAGGACCGTTCCGTTGTAGCCGTTGCGCGCGATGAGCTTGCCGCCGATCTCCCATTCGCGGACGTGGTGGGCGATGTGTCCGGTGGCCAGGAACGTCCGCCCCCCGGCGGCTGTGGTGATGCTCGGCATGGTGATGTGGTACGGCTCCGCGAGGAACTGCGTCAGGTACGGGGCCTTGATGGCGCTATCGGTCGACACCGGATTATTGTCGGGACCATGCTCCCAGTGGGGCCAGTCGTCGGCGCCGTCGAGTAGGGGTTTGGTGACCCGCAGCCACGTGCCGGCTGTGTCGCGCTCCGTCTTCACGCCGCGCACGCCGCCCAGGCGCGCCCACTCGCGGTAGTCCCGCGGGCTGGGGGCGCCGGGCTGCATCGAGCCGATACGCGCCGTGCCTCCGGGGCACAAGACCCGGAGCACCTCGGCCGGGGAGAGTTCAGACAGCATGGCCTCGCCGGCGGCGGTGGCGACCAGCAGATCTATTGTGTTGTCGGCGTAGGGAAGAGGGTTGAACTCCCCGCGCTCGACAACCAGTCGATCGATTCCCAGGCCGGCGGCGTCCGCCTGGCGGCGCTGCTCGGCTACGGATTCAGCATCGGGTTCTCGCACGTGTACCAGCAGCTCGCTGGACTCGGCGATTCGCACCGCCAGGTCGCGGTCGGCGCCGATGACGCCGCATACTCCGCGGGTCACGCCGCCACTCTCGATCAGAGCTGCCGCCAGGGCCGCCGTATCGCTCGCAAGCTGTTGCGCCGCGATCGGGGCGGAGATCAGCGCGAGAAGCAGCGCGAGCGTCCCGGCCGACATGGCAAGGCGCGTGTCGATTGCCCGTCGAGTGGTGGCATTCATGGTGTTTCCTCCAACCGACCTCAGGCCGGTGATAGCGCGGCTGTCGTGCATTCCTCTTCTCTCAGCACGCCGGTCCCGCCTGCCTGGATCGAGTCGACGTGCTGTTGGAGGCGAGGATCCTGGGAGCGCGCCGACGAACGCATCACGTCATGGCACAGATCCCAACACGTACAGTCGTCTGGTCTGTTCTTCTCGCCACGTGCTGTGGTATCTCGGGCGGAGCGGACTCGGTGGGCGAGGCCTCTCATCTCCGTTACTACGGCTACTACTTCGTCGAATCGAAGGCGTATGGCAGCCACTTGGACGAGGTCGCGGATTACACGAATCTCCAGTGGGTGCAGGGGACGGATGGCCTCAGGAAGTGCGCCGATATCGGGACGGAGTGCGTCCTGGAGTTGCGGTGGCAGTTCTTCAGCTCAGGCACCGGCGAGGACGAGAAACCCGTCAGCGTCCTGCGGGAGGACTACAAGGCGCAGTGGCGCCTGCTCGCCGACGCCGTCGCGCCCGACATCGATAGCATCGCCGCCTTCTACATGCTAGACGAGCCGTACTGGCGAGGGGCGAGCAAGCCCGATCTCGACACTGCCATCGAGACCGTGAAAGCCGACTTCCCCGACACGCCGGTGATGGTCGTCTTCGCCCGACCGTCTCTCACTGATGAACTCCTCGTCCCGGAGGGCGCCGACTGGGTGGGGTTCGACCTGTACGGGCCGATCAGTGATGTCGCGCAGTATATGCGTCTGCTTAAGAGTCGGTTGCACGCCCACCAGAAGCTGTTCCTGGTGCCGCAGACTCTCATCAACAAAGCCGCGCCTACGGACGAGGCGCTCGCCGCGCTCAATGAGGAGTACTACGACCTCGCGTCGTCCGAGCCGCTCGTGATCGGTCTGCTGAACTTCGGGCTCTGGACCGGCGCGCAACCGGGCGACATTCCGGAGACGATCCGGACGCAGCGTGAGATCGGGATGCGCATCAGGAGCGCTGAACGAGAGGATGAGTGAGCCTGGTATCTAGTGGGTGATGCTCACCGTCTCGCCGATGTCGACGCGCCACGTGATGTCGTCCATGGTGAGCTCAACCACGCCAGATGCCTCCCGCGCCTTCACCGTCGGCGGCGTACTTCCCCGGTATGGGATCAGCAGCGTCACCAGGCCTGTCCCCCCGAGTTCGTAGACCCACGCCTTGGCCGAAACCCTCTCGTCCCACCCGTAGGCGATGTCGTAGTCTTCGCTCCGCGACGCGGCCACATCCCCGAGTGGCACGACCAGCAGATTCGCCCCGTCGTTGAAGCGTGTTGTGACGGCTCCATCGATCTCCTCGGGCGCAGCGCCCTCGGGGAAGTGCCATCGCTGCGCGTATCGGTGAGCTTCCTCGCTAGCCAGACTGTCCTTCACCACGACGAAGCCGGGCTTCACGAACCCCACCGACCGTTGGTGCGTGACTCCCTGGTAGAGCTGATGTGATCCCACGGCGAGGTCATGTTCGGGCGCGCTCTCCCATCGCTCAAACGCCGCGTCGCCGCCGGCCTGGTCCGCGTCATCCACGGCGATCGTGTTGTGCATCGGCGTCGAGCGAAACAGCACCCCCTCGGCTCGGTAGTTGAGCCGACCCGGATCGATCAGCAAGGGCCGCCCGTAGGCGTAGAGAGTCAGGGAGTTCTGGTCGAGGTGGCCGTGAGGACCGCGCGGCGAGGCCTTGAACACCAGATGCAGCGCATCGCGGAACTCCCCCTCACCCCACGGGCCGCGCATCACGCACCAGCCGGAGTCCTCCCAGTATCGCGACGCTTGCCCCGGCGGAGTTCCCTCCACGCCGGCAGTGGCGACGTAGCGGATGTCCTCGCGCTCGAAGTATGGCCACGTCCGATCGAGGATCCCGACTCCGCCCCGGTCCGAGTCGCCGATCATCGGGACCGTGCCGTCCGGGAAGGCGGTCCACGCGATGAAGTCCTGCAAGAGATCCAGTCGCCGGTAGGCCTCGGGGTCGACCTCGACACCGCGCTCCGTCAGCGTCTGGAGAACCCGGAACATGCTCTGGTAGGCGAACTGGATGTAGCCGGGAGAGTTCTCGATTTCCTTTCCGTCGGCGCGCACGTCGCGGAGGACGTTCAGCTCAAACGCCGCCTTCGAGTGCTCCAGCCACTGCGGGCTGTCGCCGAACTCGCCATGGGCCACTGCCGCGTCGAGCGCGCTCGCGTTGACGGTCGACAGCCAGTTTCCGCCATCCCAGTCGTCGTCGGACAGGTAGTCGAGGTGCTCCCATATGGACCAAAGCAGCGCCATGCATGCTCGATCGCTCACGCGCGTTCGCTCCGCGCACATGAGCGGCACGAGGGCCGTCAATTTCCACAGACGGATCGCCGAGTCGAGGGAGCGCCACGTGATCAACGCCGGGCGATCCCAGGTCTGCCAACTCCGCCATCGCCCATCGTCCGGCTTGGGCGGCAGCGGGCAGGTCTCGATCCAGTGCAAGAGCTGCCCCTCGATCTCGTCGATATAGCGCGCGTCCTCTGTCGCGCGGTAGACGTTCGCCGTGTGTGTCCAGAACCCGCAGCGGTTCAGGCTATTGGTCCATTCGTAGTCCAGCTCATACGCCCAGTCAATGTCAGTGATGTCCGGTCCGAAGGCGTGGACCGGCTCGCCAAACTGGAAGCGGTGCTCAAGCAGATCCTGCGCGATCCCAGTTGAGCGCTCAGGCGTCGGCCCCTCGTACGGCTCCAATCGAGCGGCATAGTATCGCCGCAGCGCCTTCGCCGCTTGTCGCCATTTCCCGCTCTCGGCCGCCCGCCGGAAGGCCTGCAGCCCCTCAGCATCGGGATCGTACTTCCCGGCCAGCCACTGCGCGATTCCCCCCGCATCCGGGAGCTGCCAGCGCGTGAACGCGCCAAGCGATGTGATCCGCGAGCCGCGCTGATCGGTGCACTCGCCCAAGACGAACTCGATGAGCCTCACCGGCGTGTTCTCGAGGATGAATGTGTGTTTCGCCCGAATGTCCCCAGCGTCAACTAGGGTCTCCCACGGTCCGTCGGGGCCCTCGGTCGATCCGCGGATCGTGACGGTGTCAGGATGTCTCTGGTCGCTCGCCGGATGACTGCCGATGAAGATCCGGCCGATCACGCGCGACTGCCCGAGGTCGACCACGAATCTCTCTCGCTGGGGTCTGTCGGCGAAGATCGTGTGGCCGCTTCCCCTTCGCCTGCCGTCGACCGGCTGCATCAGGAGGTTCTCAATCCCGGTCACGTCATGGGCCTCGGGCGCCTCCAGCAGCCGCGCGCCCAGCTCCCAGCGCGCCCAGTTGACGCGACACTCCTCCGGGGGACCGGCCGCGTGGCAGGCGGCGGAGGGAATCATCACGGCCAGCATAGTCATCGTTCGCATAGACCTCATCCGGCCTGTCGGCGTTGGCTTCCGCGGTCACAGCCGCGACAGATCGCTATAGATCTCCGGGCGTCGGTACTTCGGGTGGAAGTGTGACTGGGACCGACGCTCGACGAGTGTCGTTGCCCTCAACGCGTGCACCACCATGCGTTCGCCTCGCGCGTCCGGGCTCGTGTCGACCTCGAGTTCCCCGAGTGGGTTGAACACGAAAATGATGGGCGGGCCCTCGTAGTCGACCCCCTTCTCGTGCACGCCACCGCAGGAGTTGATCGTCACATGGTACACGCCATTCTGCCAGGCGACGGCGGGGAAGTTGATGGTGGCGAGTTGCCGCCAGTAGTCAAAGGCCTCGCGCGTCTTCTCTTCGGTGTCTGCGTGAGAGCTTCCCATCCAGAATGGCGCCAGGATGACCTCAGCACCGTTGAGATAGCTCAATCGCCCGGCCTCGGCGAACCAGTTGTCGAAGCAGATGTTCACACCGATCCGCACGTCGCCCAGGTTGACGACACTGAACTCATGGCCCGGCGTCTCCACCCCGTACTCCAGGATCGGTATGTGCGTTTTGGAGTATGTTCCCAGGACACCCTCCGCCGAGACGAAGATGTAGGTGTTGCGCACGATATCCCTCTCGTCGCGAGACGCCATCCCGAACCCGATTCGCAGGTCGTATTCGGCGGCCAGCTCAACCATGCGGGCCGTCGATTCGCCGCCTATCGGCTCGGCCGCGCGGAAGTGTCGGCCGTAGTCAAAGCAGAACCCCGTAACGCTCATCTCTGGGAAGCAGCACAGAGTCGCGTCCTCCGCCTTCGCCGCCGCGAGCCAGGGGACGTGGCGTTCGAGGTTCTCAGCCGGCTCGGCTGGGCGGCTGGTCAGCGAGACCATGGCCATGGTGACGTCTTTCATCGTTCAGCCTCCAGTCTCAGCGGGCGCGTGCCAGTCGCGCGGCGATACAGAGCTTCCAAGCGGACCAATTCGCCCGGGCGCTGCCGATCGCCTCCGGCGGGCGCCGGGCGCGGCTGTCCCTC
>CAZKUN010000400.1:0-5110 GCA_964555935.1 uncultured Armatimonadia bacterium
AGGGTGTCCTGGAAGATCTCCTGGCGGATGATGCGCTCGTAGGCCTGAATGAACGGGTCCTCGCAAGAGAGTTTCGATTCCTCCGCCTCGTGCCAGGCGGCGAGCCAGCGGACGTAGAGCAGCGGGCGCGTGCGCTCGAGCGAGTTGTGTTTGCGCCAGAGATCGCGGCGCTCGTCCTGGATAGGCTTGGCGGCGATATCGTTGTACTGCTTGACGAGATCGCGGAGGATGGTGACGTCACCGTTGGTGGACATTGGCTAGGTGTCTCCTTGAGCCGACCGTCGCAGGCAGGAATGCCTGCGACACGAGGTGGCGGATGGACGAGTGAGATGTTCGACTTGGGGAGCGGAGTCCCTCTCTGAGAAGGGTGGAATGGGGCGAGGGGCTAAGGATGGTTGGGGAGAGACAGACGATGACAGCATCGCTGGGAGCGCTGTGCATGGCAACGGCACTGGTGGGACAGGCGGCGCCGGAAGACGTCCTGATGCCGATGAGGGATGGAGTGGCGCTGCGGACGAAGGTATGGAAACCGGGGGACGGCGCGTATCCGGTTGTGCTGACGCGCGGGTACTCCCAGGGGGGACTGGGCAACTACGCCGACCGGTTCGGCGAGGCGGGTTATGCGCTTGTCAGCCAACAGTGCCGGGGGAACGGCGGGAGCGACGGGACGCGGTTCTTCCCCGATGACAAGGACGGCTTCGACTGCGTCCAGTGGATCGCGGCGCAAGATTGGTGCGATGGCAATGTTGCGATGTGGGGGGGATCGTATTGGGGCGCGACCCAGTGGCGAGCGGCTGTTGCGCAGCCGCCGAATCTGAAGGCGATTGTGCCGGGCTTCATCAGCGCCGACATGTGGATGTCGGGCTACCGAAAGAACGGCGCGATGCACCTGAAGATGACGACACAGACGGAGCGAGGCATTCCGGGCGGGCGCGACTACACGCTCGATGAATGGAAGCGGATGCTGAGTTTCCTGCCCCTGATCGACATGGACAGGGAGCACCTGGGCCGGGAAGACGTGCTCTGGAACGACTACGTGAGCCACTCGAGTTACGACGAGTACTGGAGGGCGATTGGGGTGCGAGGCGGGGGCTTCGATCGGATCAGGATCCCCGTCTACCTCATGAGCGGGCTTCAGGATTACTATCCAACATCAGCGTTCGCCGATTGGGCGGAGTTGCGGGAGGTGGGGGCGACGGAGGAGATCCGGATACGCGTGGGGGACCACGGGCATTCGGGTGCGCCGGACATCACGGAGACGATCCGGTGGCTGGACTACGTGATGCTGGGTAAGGATGACGGCATCAGCCGAGAACCGTCGGTGAAGATCCAGGTGCGAGGCGAAGGGTGGCGGATGGAGGACGCGTGGCCGCTGCCGGGGACGGCGTTCACGGAGCTGTACTTCAGCGAGAGCGGGGAACTCCTGGAGGAGCCGCCGGGGGATGAGGCCCCGACGACATACACGTATGACCCACGTGACCCGTGTCCGACGCTGGGAGCGAACGGCTCGCACTTCGAGATTCCCGGGCTGATCGAGATCGGTCCCGTGGACCAGCGACCCAACGAGACGCGCGACGACGTGCTGGTCTACACGACGCCGGCGCTGGCGGAGGACGCGACGCTCATAGGCCCGGTGGAGGTGACGTTGCATGCGGCCAGCACGGCGCGGGATACGGACTTCTGCGTGAAGCTGATGCACGTGCAGCCGGACGGGGCGGCGCTGAACGTGAGCGAGGGGATCGTGCGGGCGCGGTTTCGGAAGTCGATCTGGGACGAGCCTGAGTTGATCGAGCCGGGGGAGATCTACGAGTATGCAATTGAGATGTCGCCGGTGGCGATCGTGGTGAGGAAGGGTCACCGGATCCGCGTGCATATATCAAGCAGCAACTGGCCGCTATGGGATCGAAACCAGAACACGGGCAATCCCCTCGGGATGGACGCGGAGGTGGTGGTGGCGGAGCAGACGGTGTATCACGATGCGGAGCGACCGTCGCGGATAGTGCTGCCGCTGGTAACGTCAGGCGACGGGGGATAGTACGGCGGGCGCGATCGATCGCGCCCCTACGCGAGGATTGCGGATTGGTCTAGCAGGGCGTCGCGGACGGCATCGTAGCCGACGGAGATGCATGACGAATTGGACTGGGCGGCGAGGGCGGCGGTGACGCCGGCGGCCTGGCCTGTTGCCATGCAGCGGGCCATGAGACGGATGGTGTCGATGACGCGGTGATCGCAAGAGATGCCGCGGCCGCCGACGGCTACGTTCTCGAGGCCGACAGGCAAGAGCGCTCGCCAGGGGATTCCACGCGGGCCGGATCCGTACTTTGACCAGGGAGAGCGGAACTTCGCAAGGCCGTGTCCGCCGTAGCCGCGAGAGCCCAAGGCGACGGGCTCAGCGACCGGTGGATTCTCGTCGATGGACTCCATCGTGATCGTCTCGTGACCGACAATGCTCCGCCCGCAGCGCACCCCCACGTTGACGGCCGAATCCACGAGGAAGCACTCCGCGAAGCCAGGCATCTCCGAGCGGAACCACTCGACCGTCATCGGGACTTGCTCGCGAAGCTCGCGGTCCATGCGCGTGAGTTCGGCGGAGGTCAGTCCGTCGCCAATCGTGAGCGTGAAGTTGAGCAAGGCCTCGCCTGGATTGAGCAGCGCCATCCCCATGAACTGGTCCTGGGCCGCGAGGGGAACCGTGCCCGCGTCAACGCGGGCCTTGAAGGCCGCGCTGATGTCGCGGACATCGAAGCCCACCACGCCGCCGACGCGGATGAGGATGGTCTTCGTGACCGACTCGTCGGCGGGGGCCTCTCGGACCGCGCCGCCCGCGCGGTAGACGAGATTGGCATCGCCGGTGGCATCAACGAACGTGCGGGCGCGGATGAGCCCTGGCCCTTCGGCGCAGTCGACGGCGGCGGCGGCGATGCGACCATCCTCGGTGAGCGCGCCGATGAGGCGGGTGTAGAAGAGAGTTCTGGCGCCCGCGCGCTCGAGAAGCTGAAGCGCGGCCAGGCGGACGCCCTCGACAGACGTGATGACGTTGGCGAGGAGAGGGCGGTCGCCGATGGGTCCTGAATCAGGAACCGCCATGGGCGCAACGCGGAGACGGGCCTGCCCCATGGAATCGAGCACGCGGACCAACTCATCCGCGACGCCCCCGATGACCTGGCGGTCGCCGACGGAGAAGCCCATGAGGTAAGGGCAGCAGCACGCCGAGGCCACGCCGCCGGGGAAGCCCATCCGGTCGATGAGGAGGACATCCGCGCCGAGTTTGGCCGCCGCGCAGGCGGCGCCGATGCCCGCGATCCCGGCCCCGATGACGGCTACGTCGGGCGTGGCGATGGTTGGCCAGTTGGATGGTGGGGCGAAGATGGATGTTGGCATGGGGTGGGTCTCCGAGGATGGCATGCAACGGGGCGGGCGCCCCGTTGCCACGCGGATGGTGTCGGGTTGCGCCATGGGCGGGGCCTCCACCTGCGCGGGAGGTGGGGGCGGCGGTAAGGGGGGAACTTAGGCGGCAACAGGAGAGTGACCATTGTCCAAGTATATCGGCATCGACATGGGGAGCACCACGATATCGGCGGTGCTCATCGACACGGAGAAATGCGACCTCGTCGCCAAGCTATCGGCCGCGAACGAGTGCGAGACCACGCGCGCGCAGGACAAGGAGCGCGGGTACTCGGAATGGGATATCTTGGCGATGTCTCGTCAGGCCGTGGAGCTACTCAAAGAACTCGTCGCCAAGCACGGTGGGAAAGAGACTGACGGCATCGGAGTGACTGGCCAACAGCATGGCGTGGTGCTCGTCGACGAGAACGACGAGCCGCTGTCGCCGTTCATCGGGTGGCAAGATCGTCGGTGTCTCGAAGAGGCGGATGGCGCCACGACGATCGACCGGATGTTGGCGCTTGGCGGGGAGATGCTCGCCGACACGGGGTGCGTGCCGGCGACGGGGTATATGGCGTCGACGATGCTCTGGCTCAAGGAGCAGGACGCGTTGCCTCCGGATGTACACGCGTGCTTCGCCCCGGATTTTCTGGTGAGCTATTTGACGGACACGGAACCCGTCACCGACCCGACGCTGGCGGCGAGTTCAGGGGCATATCACGTCACCGATGGGCGGTGGCATGGGGAGCTGATCGAGGCGCTGGGGCTAGATGAGGAGTACTTCCCCGTCGTCGAGCCCGCGTGCACGAAGGCGGCGGGGCTGGGAGAGTCGATTCATGAGTACCTGGGACTGCCCAAGGGCGTGCCGGTGGCGGTGCCGTGCGGCGACAATCAGGCGAGCTTCGTCGGGAGCGTGGCCGAGCCGGATGAGACCGTCCTCGTGAACATCGGCACGGGCGGGCAGACATCGGCGTTCGTCTCGGAGCCGCTTCGCGTCGAGGGGGTGGACCTGAGACCGCACGTGCAGGGCGGATACCTGTTGGTGGGCGCGGGGCTGTCGGGCGGGAGGGCGTTCCAACTGCTTCGCGATTTCGTGCAGGAAGTCGGCAGGCGGGTATTCCGCTTCCGGCGGGATCCGGGCATCTACGCGGGTCTCCTGTCGCTGGCGAAGGACGTGGATAAGGGCTCGGATGGATTGCGCTGCGTGCCGACATTTGCGGGCACGCGGGACGAGCCCGATCAGCGCGCGACGTGGTCAGGCATGGGCGAGACGAACTTCACGCCGGGGCACATGGCGCGCGCGCTGTTTGAGGGGATGGCTGAGCAGTATCACGGGCTGTATGAGGCGATGGTCGAGGCCGGCGTGGGCGAGAGAGGCAAGCTCATCGGATCCGGGAATGGGATTCGGAACAACGACTTGATGGCTGACATCGTTTCCGAGGCGTTTGGCTTGGAGCTGAAGATGCCACGACACGCGGAGGAGGCAGCGGTCGGCGCGGCGCTGACGGCGGCGGTGACGGTGGGCGAGTATGAGAGCATTGTGGAGGCGAGCCGGGCGTTCCGGGTGGAGTGACGGAGGGCGGGCACGGCAACGAAAGCGGGAAGACACGAAGACTCGAAGACGGCCGAAGAACGGCGAGGCGGTGGTTACGGCGACGGCTGACGGCGGTCTGGGCGCGATGAATCGCGCCCCTACGGGAGGTTGACGCCTTGGCGCTTGAGTTCG
>CAZKUN010000400.1:5120-5834 GCA_964555935.1 uncultured Armatimonadia bacterium
GCCCGCCATGGTCGCCGCCAAGCCGAGGCCCTTGTAGATGGCGGCGATGTCGGTGGCGCGAGGTGAGGCATTGGTGTCAGCGGATACGGCCGCGCCGACGCCGGCGGCCTGGCCGGTCACCATCGTCAGAGCCATGACGCGGAGGAGCATCGGGTTCTCCTGGCTGACGCTGCGGCCCGCGCCCATGAGAAGGCCATCGACCCCCTTCGGGACGAGGCAGCGGTATGGGATGTCGTACGTCTCGTCCTTGAAGGTCTGACACCCCCACGCGCCGGGCGCGTCGCTCTTCTTGAAGTCATGCTGCACGACACCGACGCCGACGGCGTCGGCGAAACGCGTCTCCTGCTTCTTCATCTCGCCCGTGAAATCGAACTCCCCCTCAATCCAGCGGCTGGCGCGGATGCCCAGGTCATCCGCGAGGGCATCAACATGCGCGCTCGCGAACCCCGGCACGTGCTTGCGGAAGTAATCGGCGACGGCGTAGGCCATGCGCTTGCCATCGGTCATGGCGCGGGTGATCTGGGCGACATCGAGGTCCTCGATCTCGCACCAGCCGGTGATCATGTGGACGGCGCCCAAGTCGCGGATGGCGTGCATCTGAAGCGCGGCGCAGGCGGATTGGACGCCGACGGTCTCCGGGTACTCGCCGGATTCGAGGCCCCGTCTGATCAGATCCATTTGGATGCCGCCGCCATGAGGGAAGGCTGCGCCGGC
>CAZKUN010000401.1:0-5824 GCA_964555935.1 uncultured Armatimonadia bacterium
GGGCGCGACCGGCTCACCCGTGACGCCCTTGCGGAGGATGAAGCCGACGCGGGTAATCTTGATGCCCTCGGGCATCGGCTTGCCGTGCATTGGGTGGTCCGTGGTATCGCCCCTGAAGCTCGCGAGAGACAGGTGCATCTCCCGCCAGTCATCGGAGGGTCGGTTGGCGAAGTAGGAGGACCAGTCCGCGCCGTCAGCATCGCGAAGGGTCACCTTAATGTAGAACCAATCACCGGCCTCGGCGATCGACGCGCGGTAGGCGAAGCCAAGCACCGGATCGGCGCCCGTCACCATCCGGTGCTCGCGGCCGAGTTGGAGGTATGAGGCCTCGGCGACAGCCGCGCTTTCGATCCGGACGGCGCCGTCGGAGTTGGCGAAGCCCTCAACGATACTTGCGGACGAGCCGATCCAGCCCTGAAGCGTGCCGTCCTCGAAGTCGAAGGCCCTGGGCTGGGGGATCAATATGGTGCCCTGTTGGATGACGCGCCAGTCGGCGGCCTTGGCGGAGACCTGGTAGGTGTACGGGAGGCCGACGCGGGCGTTCTGAATCTGGAGCGTGGCCTCGGTCGATGGCTCGTCGCTCCGGGTCTCGAAGAGACACCCGCCTCCCGCGGCATAGCCGTAGCGGAGTTGGAAGAGCGCGGGTCCGGTGGCGGCGACATCGATAGCAGCGGAATCGAGGTCAATGGGCGCCAGATCCGATGCTTGGAAACCGGATGGGAAGACAGGCAGATCGATGCCAAGGCTACCGAAGTCGGGCGCATCCTCGCCCTGGTACGGCACGAGGACGGTGGTGAACTCAAGCGGGAGCGCGCCGGTTCGCGTGTACTTCACGAGAGTGGCCGGTGTCTTGTTGGCGGCATGGAGACTCCAGCCGATCCAACCGGCCATCGATTCTTCCTCACCCTCGACGAGTTCGACCTCAAGGCCGTCGGTCTCGAACGGCACGACAAGGACGTTGGCGCCAGGCCCGACGGAGTTGACGGCGCGAGTCTGCTCGTTGAGTTGGGCACCCGCGCGGGCGAGCTGGAACTGGCAGGTGGCGGATACTTCAGCAGGACCGGCATCGCGGGGCAGAATGAGGTCTTTGACGACAACGTGCCCCGGCCGGGAATCAGACGGTTTCACGAACAGGACCTTGCGGACGTGGATGGCGTCGTGACCTCCGGCGTACCCCTCATCGTACGAACCGCAGACATAGTCGTAGGCGTCGGTCGTCTCCCAGATGTTGTGCAACGGTTCGCGAGCGACCCAGGTATCGCGCGGGGTGCGGCGGCGGTTCTGACCGTGACCGTCGATGAGGACGGTGCTGTGGGCGGCGGTGCTGACGAAGTGACCGCGCCACCGGCCGGCGTAGGTGAAGCGTCCCGGATCGAGGATCATCTCCTGCCCGAATGCCCACAGGTCGATGGTAAGCTTGTCCTCGTGTTGGTGCGCGTATCCGTATGGACCGGCATCGATGGCGAAGTAGATGTCATCCATCGTCCAGCCGCTGCGCATGACGTACTGCCCGGCGTTCCGGAAGGCATGTGAAGGGCCCTCGGGAGGAACGCCCTCTTCCCCACCGGTAGCGATGAAGCGCATGTCTTCGCGGTCGAAGCGCTCCGCGCCGTCGCGCATCCAGCCCTTCATGTTGCCATGGTCGGAATCATTGAACATGGGGATGTGGCCATCGGGCTTCACCACATTCATCAGATACTCGTACATGCTGAGCATCTGATCGTGGTAGACCTCGGGCACCTCGACGCCATTCTGAGCGGCGATATCGTATGCGCTACGGAAGCTGCTGAGCGTCGCGCTGTGGTAATGCGGGGTCAGCTCAATCTGCGCGCCGTCGGGGAGCACCTGCGCCTGAATCTCGCGAGTGAGAACCTCCCAGCACTCGGCCTGCCAGCCCTCTGCATCGGCGAACTCGGGGAAGACGATACTCGCGCTGAGCTTTCCGCTCTTCTCCGACACGAGCCAGTTCCCGCCGCCGCCGAACTCTCCGAGGTAGTCGGCCTGCTGGTAGATCGCCTCGAGCATCGCGCAGACCAGTTGAGGCGTGAAGTGGTCGCTGTCGATGAAACGGAAAAGAACGTCTGGCCACGAGCCCTTGAGCCGGATGCCCAGCTCAAGCGTTCGCCATGTCCAGCGGGCGTTGCGCGGCCCATCGGGGCGCGGGTTGTCTGAGAGCCAGTCGCCGAGTTGGTAGGCGAAGTCCTCGGCATACTTCTCGTCGCCGGTATACCAGTAGGTCCTCGCGAGCCTTACCCAGGTGCCGTGCCGGTTCAACTCGATCGGCCACTCGACATCGCTGAGCGGATCAGCGTTCCAGTCGATGTCGTGAGTGAGCGTGGCCGGTTTGCCGACGAAGGCGTACTCGCGCTTGAGCACGCGGTCGGCGCCGGAGGTGTTGTAGTCCGGATTCGGCTCGGGGCGCGCGTGGCGGTCGGTGATGTAGTGGGGCTCAACGCGCATCTGGTAGTAGGCTTTCAGTTCGACCGCCGCCGTTGGGAGGTCGCTGGCGCCGACGGCGGCCTTGACTGCCTCAAGACCAGGATAGTCGAGGTTGAGGTGGCCGAAGACGCTCTGCCAGTCGGCACGCGCGGTGGATGCCAACGCGAGGGCCAGGAGCACTATGACGCCTGCTTTCATGGTGAGCCTCCGTGGGCGTGTTTCGCAGGGGCGGGCGCGACGACCTCGGAGGGGAGGGAGATTCATGGGGCGAAGGGACAATGGACCGCATGGCAGGCGTGGAAACTCGCTGAGTTTCCCTTCGCCTGTCCTACGACGACGGGGGTCATATCATGGTACTCGCACTCATGGCGATGGCATCCACAGGGGTGGCGGCGCCGGTGGAGCTGACCGTTGGGCCGGATGAGCCAATCAACACGCTGAGAATCGCGCGGGATGAGATCCGCAGGCTGAAGGCCAACGACGAACTCCCCGAAGGCGCGGTCGTCAGCGTGCTGGCAGGAACGTATTACCTCAGCGAGACGCTGGAGCTGGGCCCGGAGGATTCGGGCACCGAGGACGCGCCGATCGTGTGGCGGGCCGCGGGGGATGAGCCACCAGTGCTCTCAGGCGGCGTCGGCATCACGGGCTGGCAACCGCATGAGGGCGAGATACTGAAGGCGGACCTCAGGCCGCTGGGACTGGGCGAGAAGCGATTCTGGGGCTTGGTCTTCGAGGGCGAGCAACAGACGCTGGCGCGCTACCCGAACGTGAACAAGACGGATCCCCACGGCGGGCAGTGGGGATATGTCGCGGAGCCGATCGGCGAGGAGAACAAGCGCGAATTCCGCTATGGCACGGACGAGGAACACGCGTGGGCGAACCCCACCGACGGGCGCGTGCATATCCACCCAAACTGGGACTGGGGCTGGAACATCACGCCCATCGCCGGCCACGACGCAGCGACGCGGACGATCACGCTGAACGGCAACACGGGCTACTTCATCAAGATCGGCGACCGCTACTTCGTCGACGGGCTAATCGAAGAACTCGACGCGCCGGGCGAGTGGTACCAGGACCCGCGGACCAACACGCTCTACTTCTGGCCGCCCGATGACATCGATGGGGGCGAGGTCAGCGCGACGGCGCTGCCGACGGTGGTGTCGATGACGGGCGCGTCGCATGTCTCGATGCAAGGGTTCATCATCGAAGCGTGTGACGGAACGGCGGTGACGATCAAGGACTCGGACCACTGCGAGATCGCCAAGAGCACCATCCGCAACACCGGCGGATGGGGCGTCAGCATCAGCGGCGGAAATGACAGCGGCGCGCGGGGGAATGATGTCTACTGGTGCGGGCATGGGGGCATCCAGGTCACCGGGGGCGATCGGGACACGCTGGTGCCTGGGAACAACTTCGCGGATAACAACTACATCCACCACTGCGCGCGGCTCTGGAGGACGTACCGGCCGGGCGTCGCCGTGAACGGCGTCGGAAATACGGTGAGCCACAACCTCGTGCATGACATGCCGCACGCCGGACTGCTGCTAGGCGGAAACGAGAATGTGGTGGAATTCAACGAGATCCACCACTGCAACCTGGAGAGCGCGGACACAGGCGGGATCTACTTCTGCTCGCGCGATTGGACGCAGCGCGGGAACGTGATCCGGCACAACATCTTCCACCACCTGGGCGGGTACGGGAAGACAAGCCAGTGGACTCCCCTAAAGAACGGGAAGGTGGAGTTCACCTACCCGCACTTCACGTGGGGAATCTACCTGGACGACCCGACGACAGGCACGACCGTCTACGGGAACATCGTGCACCACGCGCGGATCTGCGGGCTGCATAACCACGGCGGGCGCGACAATACGTGGGAGAACAACATCGTGATCGATGCCCCGGCGTTCCAGGCGGGGATGCTCTCGCCGGGCTGGAGCAACTGGCCGGCGATCAACGACAAGCTGGCGAGCCGCCTCGCTGAGGGGTCGCCCTATCTTGAGAGATACCCGGAGCTAGCGGACTATCCGGACACGGCGCCGGAGGATATGACGGGTCTGAAGCTGCTGCGGAACATCTTCTACTACACCAAGGATGGGACGGAGTGGATCCGCGGCGAGCAGGGCGCGGGCTGGGGCGGCGATGGGTGCCAACTGCTGTATAGCATGCGGATGCGGCCGGAGCACTTCGAGAAGAACGACTGGGATGGAAACACGGTATACCTCGAGGAGGGACTCGAACCGCGGATTCGGTTCAGCTTCTACCCGGACGCAAACGAGCTCCTGACATGGGACGAGTGGAAAGAGATGGGCGCGGACCAAACATCGGTGCTGGAGGATCCGCTGTTTGTCGACGCGGCGAATGGCGACTACCGGCTGAGGCCGGATTCGCCGGCGCTGAAGCTGGGGTTCAAGCCGATTCCCGTCGACGAGATTGGCCCCTACGAGGACGAGTTGAGGGCGTCGTGGCCGGTGGTTGAGGCCCCCGGCGCGAGCGCGCTAGGCGACTTCACCACGGTTGAGTACTACGAGCCGCCGCAGTTCAAGCCGCTGCCCGTTGGGGACAAGCTGGCGGCGCGGAGCGGAATCGGCAACTTCATCGACAAGGCAAAGCAGGGCCCCGTGACCGTCGCCTACTTCGGCGGCGGCATCCACCCCAAGAGCGGGTGGCGTAGCCCCGTGATTGAGTGGCTCAACGAGCCATATGGCGAGGTCACGGAGCTGGATGCGAGCACGTCCGACGCGGTCAGGGGCTCGGGATGGAGCATGTACCGATTCGAGCACGACGTCCTGCAACACGAGCCGGATCTCGTGCTGATCGACTTCACATCAGACGACATGCCGAGCGGGCCCCAGAACAGCCAGCGCAACATCGAGGGGATGATCCGCCAGGCACGCAAGGCCGATCCGACGCTCGACATCGTGGTGCTCCACGCCTTCCGGAAGGGGATGGAGGATGCCTACGCGGAGGGTCTGCTGCCGCCAGTCATCACCGGTTACGAGCGCGTCGCCGGGCACTACGGGGTCACCTCCGTGAACATGGGCCAGCGCGTGGCTGAGCTTGCGCTGGCCGGCGAGTTGGTCATCGCAGGCAAGCCCGAGGATGCGGACGGCAAGCTGCTCTTCTCGGGCACTGGCACGGTCCCAGCCGCTGACGGGAACGAGATCTACGCCAGCGAGATCATCGACGCGCTGGCGCAATTGGCGACCGGCGACCCGTCGGGCGAGAGAGAGCTGCCGGAGCCGTATGGCGACAACAACGAACGCGCCAAGCAAGTCTTCATCACCGCTGACATGCTCAGCGACGAGTGGGAAGAGCTACCTCCGGACCACGAGTTGCGGAAGCGTCACGCGAGCAAGATGGACACGATCTGGTATACCGACACGCC
>CAZKUN010000402.1:0-5794 GCA_964555935.1 uncultured Armatimonadia bacterium
TGGCGGCGAGGGATTGCACGCCCCGATCCAGGAGCAAACCATCTCGCCCACGCGAACATTCCGCATCGACGGGTCCGCGCCCGTAGTGACCGCCATGCCGACGGAATCCCTCGTTGCCGTGCTGCCCGAGCATCCACGCGTGTGGCTGTCGCTGGACGCGCTGCTGAGCATCCGAACCATCATCGCGGGACAAATGAAGCCCGAATGGGACCGATTCATAGCGCGCCTCGACAACCTCAAGGGCGGCGATCTCGCCGCCGAGCCGGAGGGACGAGGCAAGTGGCGCAAGGCAAGCTCCAAACAGCTCGCCGCCAACGAGACAATCCTCGCCACAGCCGCCACCGAGTCGGCGCTCGTCCGGGACTTCGCCTTCGCCGCGAGGGTGATGAGCGACCAGTCTTACGCCGACGAGGCGCGCCGACGCGCACTGCACCTCGCCGAGTGGGACCCCGAGGGCTCCACCGGTTACGTCAGCCACGACCAAGCATTCCGCGAGATCCTGATGGCGATGGCGCTCGCGGTCGATTGGGTGGGGGATGATCTGACCGAAGAGGATCGCCCAAAGCTCCTGCAAGCAATTACGACGCGCGGCGACGCGCTCCTCGCGGCCCTCAGCGAGAGCCGACGTCCCCTCCACGCGTTCCCCTATAGCTCCCACGGACAGACGGCTGTCGGCGTGCTGACGGTCGTTGGGATTGCCGTGGCCAGCGACATCCCGGAAGCGACCAAGTGGCTCGAGTACTCGTACACAACCGCCGTGACGCTCTTCTCGCCCTGGGCGGGAGACGATGGCGGGTGGATGCAGGGCGAGACATACTGGAAGCGCTCGGCCCCGTTCACGTTCCAACTCTTCGACGCGCTCAAGACCGCGTTCGGCACCGATCTCTACAAGCTGCCTTGGGCGGGCAATACCGCCAAGTACAAGACCTACATGCACCCACCGTACCGGTCACGCGGCGGGTTCGGCGATGGCCCCGAAATGCCGCCCGATGTCAATGATCGTCTGGCGATGGTCCGGCTCGCCTCGGCGACACAGGACTCGCTAGCGGCGTGGTACGCGGAGGCCATAACCGGCGAGGACGAACCCAACGCATTCCATTTCCTGTGGCGCGATCCGGGCGTCAAACCGACCTCGCCGGGCGACCTGCCGCCCTCCGCCCAGTTCCCAGACAGCGGGCTCTTTGCCATGCACTCGTCGCTGACCGACCCCAACGGAGTCCACCTCTACGGTCGCGCGAGCGCATTCGGGTCATTCAACCACGCGCACGCAGATCAGGGGCACTTCTCGCTCGACGCCTTCGGCCAGCCCTTGCTCATCGATGCGGGCTATTACGATTGGTACCGCAGCCCCCACGGCACCTCATTCAGCCGCACGTCCCTGGCGCACAACGTCGCGCTGATCAACGATAGAATCGGTCAACGCGCGGGCGACATCACCGCGGCCGGTGAGATCGAGGCGTTCGTCACTTCCGAGCACGCCGACTACGCGCGCGTGTCGATCGCCGATGCCTATCCCAAGGGCATCCTGAAGAGCTACCGCCGGCATTTCGTCTACCTGCGGCCGGACTGGCTGGTCGTGTGGGACCGCATCGTCGGGCACGAGAACATCAGCGCGACGTGGCTGCTGCACTCGCTCGACGAGCCGGAGATCGATGACGCGACCTCGACCATGCTCGTGCGGCGCGGGGAGGCGGCCGCGGCCATCGGTGCTTTCGGCCCGGAGAAGCTGCAGTGGAAGAGCACGTCGAAGTTCGCCAAGAACCCGAGTTTCCCGGAAGACGACATCGACGCGCCCTCGCAATGGCACGTGCTAGTGAAGAGCCAGGCCTCGGTGCAGTCAGAAGATCTCCTGATGCTCATCGCGCCGTACCAGGGAGCTGATCCGCCCACAATGTCGGGACTCGAGGCGGAGGGCGGTACGGCGGCGGAGGCGACTCGTGGCGATTCCCGCCTCCTCGCCCTCGTCCGCGGCGCCGCGCCGGCCCCCGTGGTCGATGAGGCCCCGCCACGTCCACGCGCCGGCGGACGCGACAAACCCAAGGGCCGCAAACGACCGGCCGACGCGCCGACCGACGACACTCCGGAAGCGACGCCCGAGGACGCGCCGGCCGGCGCCGATCCTACCGCGACTCCCGACGCGTTGATCGACGCCGCGACGGAACCGTCACCGGCTCCCTCGCCTGAAGCACCAACGCCTGCCGCGCCGCACGTTGTTTCGGGGGGCGGATTCACATCAGAATCGGATCTGGTGGTATTGGGACTGTCGAGCGACGGGGGTGTCGCCCAGCTCTTCGCGACGGGGCTGAACTCGCTCGCGCAAGGCGACGCAGCAGTGCTGACATCAACATCGCCCGCCGAAATCTCGGCCCGGTTCGGGGACACGCCCTCGATTATCGTAACCCTCGCGGAGCGCGCTCAGATCACCGTCGGGTTCCCCGCCCAGCCCGCCGTCATCGAAATCGACGGCGAGGAAACAGGCGCGGTGTGGGCCGACGGCATCCTCACCATCGACCTCCAACCCGGCCGCCACGAGATCAAGCTAACGCCGTAGCCCACCTCGCCTCCGCGTGGCAACGGGGCGCCCGCCCCATTGCGCCTTCGTCCCTGTCCCAACCCCTTGTAGGAGCGGCTTCAGCCGCGATGCCGTCGCCCGTCAAGCGCCGAACAAGTCGCCCGGCTTCTGCTGCGGATTCGGATGTTCCTCGACCACGCCGCCAAGCTCGCGGAACCGATCCACTACCTTCCGCCCCTCACCATTCACCCAGAACTCCGCCGTCTTGCAGTGTCCCGGATACCTTGACACATCCAGCACCAGCGCATCCGCCCGCCGGTTGCCCGCGCTGTCGTAGAGCGCCGCCGCGAGATATGCCGTCGGGAACGCGATCCTCGTATCAATCGCCGCCGGAGCCGGCCGCAACTTGTATTGGTCGTACGTCTCCCCACTCCACGTCACCACCACCGTCTTCGCCGTGCCGGCAAAGGTCGGCTCTCCATAGTCGAAGGCCTTAGCGGGCGGCTCCAACTCGGGACCAAACCGCGTCGCGTTGGAGGTCTGCCACAGTTTCGTCCGCTCAAGCGCCACCACCACCGCCTCGGCATTAATGCCACCCTCCCACGGTCGGATGCGGTTCTTCCCCCAGTACTCATCCGACGGCGTGTCGTCGGGCTTGATCATCTCCGAGTACCCGCCCGATGGCGACGCCGCGTTCAGCAGTCCCTCGATCGCCCGGCCCAGCGACACGTGGTCGGCGCGTGCGAGCGAGGACACAACCATTCCCGGCGTCATCCCCACGTAGTAGCCACAGCCGGGCGTCGTGTTGACCGTGCCGGACTCCTTCCACAGGAGCTGAAGCGCGGCCACCTCAGCCCAAGGCGCGGGGGTGGGCCCGAGCGGTCCCAGCCAACTCGGCCGCAGGTTGATGTTCGCAAACGGGTACCGGTACTTCTCTCCGGAGAAATCGCTCATCGCGGGCGCGTAGTAGCCGCGATCCGCCATCCAGAAGTGCGTGTCGAGAGCCCCGCGCACCTTACGCGCGAGCGCCCCGTACTCCGCCGCCTCATCGCCCCTGCCCAATTCCTCTGCCCAAGTCTGCATCGCGGTCGCCGCCGCCACATACTCCCACATCGAGTCGGCGCTCAGCAGATCCATCGACACCCAGTCCGTCGGGAACTCCTGGGTCTGACCAAAGATCTGGTACCCCGGGAACCGGAAGGTCTCATCGTCGTGAAACGGGAGACGCCCCTCCTCGTCAACTTGCTGGCCGAGTAGATTCCGGCGCAGGTACTCCCAGTGCTCCTCGATCGGCGTCATGTCGTCGGAGTGCTTCCAATACCAGTAGTGCTGCAGGATGATGAAGCTCGAGACCTCCGCCTTCTCGACTTCGGCCCGCGACCAATCGACATTCGGCGGCGTGGCGTCGAGGTCCACGTTGAGCGGCCAGTTCATCGGCACCTTACCCGCCCTGGCCGAGCACCCGTAGAAATAGTCGAGCGCCTTCTTCACCTCTTCGAACTTGCCGGACTGGCTCATGAACCGGATCGGCCCATTCGAATCGCGAACCCAGCACGTGGTGTACATGTACATCGGCGAGTACCCGCCGGATTCGGCCTGCTGCACGCGCACGATGTGTTGCTGGATGGGGATGAACTCTTCGATCCGCTTGTCATCTGTGTCGACGGTCAGGATGTCCGAGTACCAGTCACTCCACCAGTCGTGGTTCGCGGCGAGCTTGTCAAAGCCGGCTTCCTCCAGCGCAGCGACCTCGCCATCGGCCTTCTGCGAATCGGGCGCGACCACCGTGTACGCCAGTTTCACCACGCTCTCGCCCGGGCCGATCGTGCCGAGCGGGCAGACCACGCCGGCGCCCCAGCCGACGCCCTGGTTGCCGCTTCGGGCGCTCTCCGGGAGCGGATACTCAATGGCCTCGTCGCGCGCCTCCGTCTGCGCCCCCACGAACCCGACACGCACCCAACGGGTCGGGCCGTCCGAGACGAGGCTCCCGCCGACGGCGTCGAGTTGCGAGCCGTGTTGAGATATCGCCAGCGCCGCCTGTTTGATGGGCGCCTCTGAGCCGTTCGTCAACACGAGCGCGCGCAGAATCGTCCAGCCATCGGGCGGCACGCAGTCGTAGATATCGAGCGTGACGCCATCGGCGTTTCCCAGCCGCGAATGCGCCATCCCCGCGCGCATGACCCAGTCGGTCCGTTGGATGGGCAGCTCCAGCACGACGTCTCCCGAAAGAAGCAGCGCGGCTTGCTCGCCCAGAGAGCCGCCGACCTTCTGATAGGTCGGACCGAAGGTGTTGTGGATCGTGCCGAACGGATAGCGCAGACCGGTCGTCGTGAAGACGCGACCGTTCCCCACGGGGAAGCACCCGCGATGCGAGTAGTCCGGCACGTCCCCGCCCGCGAGGTCGGCATCCTGGCCCCACTCGGTGCTCGTCTCGAGCAGCCAAGGGAATCGCTCCGTCAGTTCACCGGCGGTCATGGCGAGGGTCTGGCGGTTGCGCTTGCCCGCGCCGCCGCATCCGATAAGCGTGACCAGTGATAGGGCGACAGCGAAGCACGACACGTACCGTAGGTTTCCAGAATGCATGGCTGGCCTTGGATTTGGAGGCGGCCCCAATGCCCGCGTAGCGACGGGCTTCCAGCCCGTCGAATCCGTCTCGTCCGGGCCTTGGTGCCGGCTCCCGTGGAGTGAGTTTCTGGGGTCAGTCTTCGTCGGCGCGGCGCAGCACGAGCGCGGTCACGTCGTCCTTGTGCCCGCCTTCGGAGTCTCTCACCGCGCCCTCGACCAACGCCGCGGCGATGTCGCTGGCGCTCTGCCCGCGGCGCTCGTCGACCACCTGCGCGATCCAGTCGTAGCGCTCCTGGAAGTCCTGCGTGCGGATCGCGTCTATCACGCCGTCCGTCGCGCAGACCATCAAGTCGCCAGGCTGGAGGTCAACCGATGCCTCTTCGAACGCGGGCTCATCGAAGATCCCCAACGCGGGGCCGGTTGGATCCAGCAGTGTCTGGCCGCCTTTGACAGGATTAAGCGCGGCCGGACAGTGCCCCGCATTGATATAGCGAAGACTGAGCGTCCGAGGTTCCACGACGCCGTAGAACAGAGTCACGAACCACCCGATCGGAGTCTCCGCCATGAGTATCTCATTCAGCGTGGCCATCGTCTCAGCGAGGCTGCGACTCTCGCGCGCGAGGACGCGCAAGGCCGTCCGGACCATGACCATGAAATACGCAGCCGCCAGACCGCGGCCTGAGACATCACCGACCACGAATCCAAGCGAGCGCCCGT
>CAZKUN010000403.1:0-5772 GCA_964555935.1 uncultured Armatimonadia bacterium
GCCGGCCCGAACCCGATTGAGATCTATGGCACCAAGGGCTTCGTGGGTATCCGCGGGCAGAACGGCGAGCCGACCCTCGAGATCGAGGGCGAGGAGAACCCGGCCATCGAACTCCCCGACGGGCTGGCGATGCCGATGCAGCAGTGGATCGACGCCATCGAGCGCGACACCCCGATGACGATCACCGTCCAGGACGGACGCAACCTCACCGAGCTACTCGACGGCATCTACCGCTCAACGAACGAGGGCAAGTCCATCGATTTTCCGCTCGCCTAGCGAGCCCCGTAGCCCATACCAAATGAAACTGCCCGGACCTAAGGTCCGGGCAGCTTTCGCATCATCTAGGGCCTGCCGATCACTCAGTCCGCAGCGTTGACCAGACCCAGGTACGACGCCAGCGCCGTGATGTTCCTGCCGAAGGTCGCCATGTCGACCATGTCACCTTCGACCCACCGACCTCTATCATCCTGGGCATCAACAATAGCCCTCACCGACTCCTCCATGCCCTCCGCCCTCGCCAGACTCGCTTCCCTACTCAACGAGGTCGGCTCATGGTCCCTCGAGTACTGCTCAATCCCCTTCTCCGTGATCTCCAGGTGGAGCTTCTCCACGCCTGCCGGGAAGCCCGACTGCTTGAAGCTGTAGTGATCGGGCACGTTGCTGTCGTCATAGGTCAGCGTGTAGGTCTCGGCCGTGAAGTAGAGAGGCCGGTTCGTGCCCAGCTCGTAGAACCGCGCCCACTTGCCCTTGTCCTCACCCGTCAGCTCAGACCGCCGAAACCACTCCAGCGCCGGACCGATCGGTTCGAGGTACTTCGCGTCATTCGTGAACAGAGCGATGCGAATCAGCGAGCGCATCACGCCTCGCGTTTCCCCGCCCGTGACCGATGGTGGCTCAAATCTGCGGGCCCACGCGGGCTTGAGATCGTGGTCGTACTGCTGCGCCCACACGGGCTGAGGCTCGGGCTGTTGGGTGGCGATGATGAAGTCGCCGGCCTGCTCAACCGCAGCGAAGTATCGCTCGTCGTCGTAGGCGCGCCACGCGATCATCATCACGTCGATGCAGTCGGCAATGCTGTTGTCGTTGTAGGTGAAGAAGTCGCCATAGCCACGCCCGCTGAGCGGGTAGCGCTGCGGCCATCCGCCGCTTGGATATTGCGATTCGAGCATGTACTCCAGCGCCGCCATCGCGGCCTCGTGAATCTCAGCGTTCTCCTGCTCCAGCGCGAGGTCTACGGCGATCAGCAACCGCGTCGCGTGTTGGGTGACGTTGTCGTCGTAGGTGCCCGTGTTCCGCCCCGACTTCAAGCTCTCGTCATCGCTCGCGGCATTGTGGAGGTATTGCCAGGCCTTCTCGCCCGCGGGACTGTGGTCGACAATGTAGTCCCAGCCGCCGACCGCCAGTTGCCCGTACACGAGCGAATCGGCCACCTCGATTGCCGCGTCCAGGTACTCCTGCTCGCCCGTTGCCCCCCAAGCCCGCAGGAACGCGAATCCGATGCTCGGGTTGCCGGGCGGCTGAGTCCAGTTCTGATCGGCCGTGGCGTGTCCCTCGCCCCACTGGTCGGCAATCTCATCCAACTCGGCGTCGAGCTTGTACCGGCCGAGGTATCCGCCGCCGACAGCAACTTCATCGCGCAGGTACTCCACCGCCTGGGCCATCGCCTCAGAGGCGTCCCCGGGCAGGTCGGCGTCGGCACAGTAACCGGCAGGCGCCATCAGAATGAGGCTCGCGAGAGCAGCGACGTGCAATCTCATGGGTGTTCCCCCTAGTCGTCCAGACGGTCAGCAACCGAGTCCTTGCTCACGTGAAGCTCATCAATGGCACCATCCAGGTGCAGCAGCGGCAGATCGCTGGATAGCGGCGTGTTGCCGATCTCGATGCTCGCGAAGTTCGCCGGGGTGAACAGCGGCTGGAAGAATACTCGCTGCCCCACGCCGTCCAGCAGCAGCCACAGCCGCTGGCGCTCCCCAACCATGTCCCACGACACCAGCACGTGGTGCCACTCATCGGCGTCCACTGACCCCGTCGAGACCCGCAACGCCTCAGCCTTGTCTCCGGCCGTCACGGTGAGCTGCAGTTGGGTGGACCATAGGCGACTCAGGTCTAGCGTCACTCCCTCATCGCCGGAGCCATCCGCGGGCTCGCAGTGGATGAAGTAATGCCAGCCCTGATCCGACCAGAGCCTCTGCGCGGGACGCGGTCGCACCCAGAACTCAATGGTGCCTTTCCCGCCAAACTCCATGCCGGACGCATCCACCACAAACCGTCCGTCCGGCACGCCCACATGCGTGGCCTTCCCAAACTTGCCGTCGACCAGCTCATGCGCGCCACTGATGCCTTCGGGAATGGCATCGAAGCTCTCGCGCAGCAACGTGGTGTCGGTGGGCGTCACGGGAGAGTCCGGGACCTCAGCCAGCCGCGCGGACCTCACGAGGCGCGGGAGATCCTCGGGGTTGACCTGGACCCCGTCGTCATCCCCACCGGGCAGGTCGGCGAGCAGCACCTCGTCGGTCTCATACGTGCCCTTGACCACCGCGACCTGATCCACCACCAACCCGAGTTCCTGCCCGACGACCGCGAGCGAGACCGTCTCATCCGCCTTGACGGTGAAGTTGTAAGCCATCGAGTGCCAGTGCCGCTGGGAGGGTGGGACGCGCCGGTCCCGCTTGCTGCGGATATCAACGAAGAAGCCGTCTTGGTCGCCCGCCGGCGCCCACACGCGAGCCAGGAACGTGTAGTCGCCCGGGGCCAGCTTCACCGCTCCCCACACGCCCGAGCCCGGCGTCGCCAGCGCCATCGCCAGCCCGCCGGAGGCCCCCTCAATCTGCGTGGGGTCCAGCCCAGCCGTCTCCCCGTAGTCCTCGGCCTCGACCTTCAGGACCACATCATCCTCCGCGATGTCGGCCCCGAAGCAGACGACTGGGACCAGCAGCAGCATCGATCCGAAGAGAGCAGATAGTCTCATGGGCGGACGCCTCCAGGGAACGCATTGGGCCACACAACAACGCGCCGGCGTGGCTTGCTCGCATCGAGAATTCACCATCCAGGCCGCGGATGCCTGCGCGCGGCCCCTACTCCGGCGCTCCCATGAAACCATCGTGGAAGAACACCGGCTTGTACCCGCGATCGCTCACCCACCGGATCGTCGCGTCCATTCGCTCCGCATGATCGGGAAGGTAGTTCGAGTAGAAGTCCCAGAAATACTGTTCGTGGGTGAACAGATCCATGATCTCGCGATGGTTTGGGTCGGCGTGCAGCGGGGCCAACGTGGGCTCGATGCGATCCACGGGCGTGTTGTTGACCACGATATCCACCCGCGAGAACACGAGCCCGCTGTCGAAGTCCTTCAGGCAGTCGTGATGCCACAGATGCTCCGCCCGCGCCTCGTCGAGCCAGTAGTTCACGTCATACCCGTAACTCGTGGGGTGGCCGAACCCAGACAGCACGCGCACTCCGTGATCGTAAAGCGGGCTGTAGGCCTCCGGCAGGATCATCCCCCAATGGATCACCGTCGGCGGGATGAGCGCCCGCTCGCCCGCGAAGCGCCGAATCTCTTCCTCGACGATTCCCAGATCCCTCATCAGCGCCTCCGGCGACGCGTGCTGGTACGGGCGGTCGGGCTTGTTCGCGCAGGCATGAAAGGCCAGCCCCAGCCAGTCGGCGCAGGCTTCCCACTCGCCCTTGTACCGATCAGGGAAATCCGAGAGCACGAAGCGATCCTGCCCAAACTCAGCGATGGCCTCGTGGTAGATGTTGACCGTGAACTTGGCGCCGTATTCCCGGTTCAGTTGGCGCAACATGTCGAGGTAGAAGCAGTCAAAGAGCGAGTCATACTGCTTCTCGGCGATATCGCGCAGGAAGAAGCTGTTGTCGTCGATGGAGAACCGGTAGCGCGGGAACGAATGCTGGTCCCAGACCACCCGCACGCGGTGCTCCTGCCGTCCCCGCGGCCCGCCCTGCACCGCGACGATCTCCGTCTCGCGCTCGATCAGCACCACCTCCGCCTCGAAACGCCCGCCCACCAACTCAGCGGGCGCGCCATTCACCATCGCCACGCCGCCCTGCCCGGAATCCCCGGTCACCTTGATCCTGAGCGAGTCACCCTCAACAACCCCGTGGTTCTGGTTCAGCACCGCCCCATGAAACGGCCACGTAATCCGAAGCATCGATGCGGTCTCCTAACAGGCTATAGCTACTCGAGCAACTCCAAGCACTCCGCCTCCGTGGAGGTGCTTCGACAGACGCGCGAGCATATCCTACGGGACGCCGCCGCTCTTCGCTTTCGCGCGCTTCATGCGAACCATCCGAAACGTCCGAGCGTCTCTGTGGGTTGATAACACTGGCATGAGAAAACTAGCGCTCCATCTACTCACGACCATGTTCATCATCGCGGCTGCGGCCGTCTGGTGGATTGCATGGCATCGCGACCCGCCCGGCGAGCCGGCGCCTCCGGTGCGGATCCAAGCGCCAGCCAGGCCAAAGATCCCGTATGAGCAGTGGGCGCGCCAGGAATTCGAACGGAACCATCCCGGCGAGAAGCCCCTCAACTGGAAGATTGCCGAAACCGCCGAGGCCTACGTCCACGCTCAGCCGATGGGCAAGTTCGTGCTCAACTCCAACGACTGCTCGGACTTCGCGGACTCGATTCTCGATGACGCCTTGGGGATGCGCGCGCGGTTCCGCCGCAGCTCCAAGTACCACCTGGCCGCCGTCGACGCGATCTGGCAGTTCTTCGATTGGGAGCCCGGCATTTCCCTGATCCCCGGCGATGAGATCAACGTCCGCCACTCGCCGCATTACCCGCCCTCCAGCGGCGAGATCCGCCACTGCGGCGTCGTCGGACCCGACGGTATGGTCTACGACTGGACGAGGCTCAAGCGATGGCGCACGCATCGCTATGGGCGCCACTCGGTGGCGTGGTTCACGCAGAATGCCCGCGGCTCGCACGAAATAACCGTCCGCCGGCTCCTCCCACAGTTTCGCTACATGATCGAGCCGCTCCCGCGGATATCCGAGGCCAGAGCAGCCACCGTGCAGTGAGGGTGAATGGATGAGGCTGAAGACGCTGCTGCTGTCGATCGTCGTCGGACTCGTCATCGGCTTGGCGGTCGTCTACGTGTTTCGCCCGCCGGGCTTGCCTCTGCCCCGACCCCCCGAAGCCATTCAACGCCTCTTCAGCCCCTCCGAGGAGCAACTCCGCACCGCCTTCTACAAGGAACATGCCGGTGAGAAGCCGCTGAACTGGGCGATCGCCGAGATGGCTGACGAGATGCGCGAATCGGAGCCGATGGGCAAGTTCGTGCTCCACAAGAACGACTGTTCCGACTTCATGGAGGCGGTCGTCGACGAGGGGCTCGGCGCAACGGCTCGCTTCAAGCGCGAGTCCGACAAGCACATCCTCACGCGGCGCAGCGGGCTCTGGAGCGTCTTCCTCTGGGACCGCAAGTCGCCGCTTCTCCCGGGCGACCAGGTATCCGTTCGCCATTCGCCTCACTACCCGCCGAAGGCCGGCTCGATCGGGCACTGCGGACTGATCGGCTCCGATGGCAACGTGCGGGACTGGTCGAAGTTGAGGAGTTGGGCAACCGACCGCTACGGGAGCAACTCCGTCGAGTGGTTCACCCGCCATTCTCCCGGCCCCACGGAGGTCGTCATCACCCGCCTCAAGCCCGAGTACCGCTACCTCGCCAAGCCCGTCCCACTCCCGACTGGCTAGGCCATGAACCCCTCCACATCTTCCCGCCATGCCGCGCCTTCCATCGGTCCGAG
>CAZKUN010000404.1:0-5685 GCA_964555935.1 uncultured Armatimonadia bacterium
CAGGTACACCCAGATACTAACACTGAACCTGGACTCGCTTTAGGGGGTAAGGCCAAGCGGGCGTCCATAGACGCCATCGCAGGCCTTCGGAAGTCAGTTGGCGAAGCACTGCCGCGAATCGCAAGCACGAATACGGTGATCCGGTCCCGAGCGCAAGCAGGCATAGGTCGCGCCCTGTGGCGTAGACGAAGCCCGTCGGGGTCACCCTTCGCCGTGCAACCTGTGGGGGCGACAGATGGCGCGAAACCGAGGGGTGTGGAAACAGACGGGTTTTCAGGAACTGACCCGGGGGACGTGCGGCAATGCGGGCCAGAACTTCTACGTCTCCCGCAGCGGCGTCCTGCAGCGCATCCACCGGTACGACTTCACTGGCAACGGACACGTGGACCTGGTCTTCTGCAACAGTCAGAGCCACTGCGAGAGGCCACCGGCCTACGTCTACGCCCAACCCTTGGATGGCGGCCCCCCTCTGGAATTGGCGTCTGACGGAGCGCGCTCGGGAGCCCTGGCCGACCTGACGGGGAACGGCTACGACGACATCGTGCTCGGCATGGGATACGACGGCATCCGCGAGGACCTCAATGCCTTCGTCTACTTCGGATCGAGCGAAGGCTATGGCGAGCGTCGCCATCTCCGTTTGTCGGCGCCGGCTTGCCTCTCAACGGCAGCGGGCGACCTGAATGGCGACGGCAGGCCGGACCTGGCTTTCCTGCTGGCAGGCGGCCTCCGCGTGTTCTACCAGTCTGAGCTTGGTCTCGAACCGAAGCGGTTCGTCGATCTTCCGATCCGTGGCGCCCAGATTGCCATCCACGATGTGGACGGCGACGGTTCTGACGACTTGATCGTGCGGTCGGACACGGGACAGGTGCACGTCTACTGGGGCGGAGACGGTGGGATTGATCCGGACAACGCGTCCATGGCGGCGGCAGACCAGGAGGCGGACAAACCCGACGCCGCTTCGGCGTATGCGGAGTACGTGTGTGACGCGACGCCTCTGGCGGGCGTCGTGACTCTTGCCGGCGTCCCGCACCTCTTCTGCGCCCGGAAGGAAGCGGCGCTGCTCATCCCGGTCAGGCCGGATCGTACCTTTGGCCCGCCGCTTCGGTTGGAGTGCTCCGCCGCCATGGCTGTGGCCGTGGGCGACATACACGACGATGGCGGTGAAGACATCGTTGTGGCCTGCCGCGAGCCCCACTCCGGCCGGGAGCGCTCGTGGATCTACTGGGGCGGCCCGGACGGGTACCGCGAAACTCGACGGACGCCGCTATCGAGCTTTCGCGCGTGCGACGTCGCGGTGGGAGACCTAGACGGAAACGGCTATGATGACATCGTACTGTGCCAGAGCCACACGGCGGAGTCGTTCACGTCATGCTCGCTCATCTATCGCGGCTCGCCGGAGGGGATTATCCCGGAGCCGATAGAGTTGGCGTCCCACGATGCTCGGCGCGCGTTCCTTGCTCGAGGGCCGGCGGCGTCGTTACCACAGATCGTTCTCGTCAACATGTTCAGCGGGAACAAGTTGGGGGACGTCGATGTGTCAATCTACGTCGGCGACGACGATGGGTACAGCGCCGACAGGCGGATGAGCGTGGCTGGCTGGGGTGCGGTCGAGGCGCTCTGCTGCGACATCAACGACGATGGCCGGACAGACCTGGTGCTCGCCAATGCGTCGGAGAACTCGATCGCCCGCGATCCGGGGTCGTTCCTCTTCTACGCCGGCTCCGGCGGACTTCCGCACGAACCGAGTCTGATCTTGCCCACGACGCGCGCGCACGGCGCCTGTTGTGCAGATATAGATCGAGATGGCTACCTGGATCTGATCTTCGTCGGGTTCGACAGCCCCGACATGCTCGTGTTCCATGGCGGCCCCAATGGCTTCGATGCTGCGCCGCACCGCATCCGTCTGGAGCACGAGGGCGTCGTCTACAGCGAGCCTCGTTGGATCTACCTGGCCGACCTCGACAACGACGGATGGCTCGACCTTGTGGTGCCGCAGATCACGGCTGATCGCTCCTTCATCCTGTGGGGTGGCCCAGACGGGTTCAGCATGGAGCGCTGCCAGGTGCTCTCGGTCGAACGGGCGGCGTGCGCGCGGGCGGCGGACCTGACGGGGAACGGTTACCTCGATCTCATTCTCGGCGGTCACAACCCGACGCGCGCCATGCCTCACGATTCCTTCGTCTACATCTACTGGAACGGTCCGGAAGGCCTCAGCCAAGACCGGCGCACCATGTTGCCGGCAGTCGGGATCAACAGCATGGCCGTTGCCGACTTCAACAGGGACGGCTGGCTCGATCTCTTCGTCTGCTCCTATCACGATGGGAAGGCGCGAGACATCGACTCGTACATCTACTGGAACCGGGAGGGCCGGGGCTTCTCAGCCGCTGATCGCACCCGGCTCTTCACGCATTCCGCTTCGGCGTGCTTCGCCGCGGACTTCAACGAGGACGGGTGGGTCGACCTCGCGGTGGCGAACCACAAAGTGTGGGGCGACCATGAGGGGTATTCCGAGGTCTGGTGGAATGGGCCTGATGGGTTTGACCCGCGCCGCACGACGCGATTGCCTACGTCCGGGCCTCACGGCATGACGGCCGTGGGTCCGCGGAATCTGATGAGCGGCGGGGATGCGGAGTATTACGAATCCGTGGCGCACCAGCTGCCCGAAGGCGCCGTCCCAACGAGCGTATCGTGGCAGGCTGACGTACCCCCCAAGACGTGGGTGAAAGCCCAACTGCGGTCAGCCGACACGAGGGAGGGCCTCGACGCCGCACCTTGGGCTGGCGCGGATGGCCCGGGCACGTGGCTCACCAACGGACAGGCTCTGCCGCACGAGACGCGCCATGGAGAGTGGATACAATTTCGCCTCGCCCTCGGCGCGACGAACGGCGTTTCCACACCCCGAGTGACGGAGATCAGCGTGGAGTACAGGAAGTAGGCCGCCGGCCACGGGGAAGGCCCCGCAACACGGTCAGGAGGCCGAGGTGATGCCATCGTGAGATATGTGATTGCGTGCGCCCTCTCAGTCTCAGCGGCCAGTGGCCTCGCCCAGCAGCGCGAGACCAGCCCGTTCGCCACGCCCTATCCCGATCCCCAGCCGAGGGAGGTCCACCCCCGCGACGTCAGCGTGGCGGGCACGGTGAGACTCAACGGACAGCCGCTCGCGAACGCGCAGATTAGCGACGGTGAACGAATCGTCCTAACGGACGCGGGCGGCGCCTACGCGCTGAGCTTCCACGTTGCTGAGAACCGATTCGTTACCGCGACGCGTCCGACCGGCTTGCGCCCCGTCTCCCCGTGGGCAGTGCGGATCGATCCGTCGGAGGAGCGCGAGCAATACCAGATCGACTTTGGATTCCAGCCCGACAGCCTGTCGGCGCGGACCACGTGGACGTTCCTGCAGACCAGCGACAGCCAGTTCACAAGCCCAGCCGACATGGCGCTCATCCGGGATGACTACGCGCAGATCACCAGCATGACCGACCAGCCGGCGTTCCTGGCGTGTCCGGGCGATCTCACGATGAACGGGACGCACTACGAACTCGACATGTACCGCGAGATCTGCACTGCTGCGAAGATCGATCTGTACAACGCCTTCGGCGGACATGACGGCAACTACTCGGCCCCGGACTACAGCGTCGGGAACTACGAGGCGAAGATCGGGCCGCCGCACTTCGCGTGGGACTACGGCGGCGTTCACTTCACGGCGTTCGTGACAGAGTTGCACTATCTCTCCGAGGAGGCCCGCGCGCGTCAGGTTGCGTGGATCGAGGCGGACCTCGCCGCGCAACCACCCGCTACGCCGATCGTGCTGATCTCGCACATCCCGCCCAACCGGGTGGACGTCAGCCGATGGTTGGACGAGGGGCGCAACATCATCGGGGGGATGTTCGGCCACTGGCACGCGGTGACGCAGAACGAGTTTCGCGGCGTGCACTTCCTGAACTGCAGCCCCATCCGAGGCGGTGACTGGGGCGCGCTGACACGAACGTTCCGAGTGAACGCGATCGCCGACGGAAGGCTGGTCGGCAGCGAGGTGCGAGCGACCGGGCAGTACCGCCGCTTGGACGTGATCGCACCCCAAGGCAGGGCCGGTCCGGGGGCGCCCATCCGCGTGCTGGCGTATGACAGCTCGCGCCGCGTGCAGTCCGTTTCCGTGACGATCAGCGCTGAGGACGATGGGGAGGCGGCGCCCGCCGAATTGCCGCTTGAGCAGATTGGCCAATGGACGTGGGGAGCGGACCTCCCCGAGGAGGCGCGTGGCGAGGGCCCCCGCCAGGTGGCGGCACGGGTGGTCGATGAGCTGGGGGGCGAGTGGACGGCCGCGAGCCAGTTCGCCCTCACCGAAGACGCGCGTCCGGTGGTCAGGCCCGGCAGTGACTGGCCGTCGGTAGTCGGCGGATCGGCCGGCCACAGACAGGCGGGCGCGGCGCTTCAGCCGCCTTTACGCGTGGCGTGGGTGGCCAACACGGGCGGGCGCAACCAGCTCGCCGTGTCCCCCATCGTCTATGGCAACCGGGTGTACGTCGGTGTCCAGAGCAACGACGTGGGATGGACGGGCGCGGGGATCGCGTGCTACGACGCGGTGACCGGCGCCGAGGCGTGGCGGTCCGGGATGGACTCCAGCGTCCGCTTCTCGCCGGCGGCCATCGACGGAGTCATCGTAGCGGTGTCGCATCAGGGCGTCGTCTATGGCTTCGACGCGGTCTCGGGTCGGGAGCGATGGACGCGCGATCTGTACCCCCAGGCGCCGTCGAACATCTACCGAAGCGTCAACAAGCCTGTCACTATCTGCGAGGGCTCGGCCCTGGTAGCGCGCGACAACGCCACTGCGGTGCTGCTGGACGTGAAGACCGGAGAAGTCATCCGGGAGTTCGCGGGGGCGACGGGCATCTACTACGCGTTCCCGGGGATCGGGGACGAGACTGTGTACTTCGGCTCGCGCAAGATGTGCGAGGCGTATGGTCTCGAATCGGCGGAACGACTGTGGGACGTGGCCGCCGACACAGGCAAGGCGACATCGAGTCCCGTGCTCCACGATGGTCGGCTGTACATGAACGCCTCCCAACTGCACTGCTATGACCTGGCCGACGGGAGCCTGCTCTGGCAGCGGCCGGCCTCCATCGGCAGCAACGCCGTGGCAGCACCCGTGTTCTTCGACCAACTTGTGATCGCCAACGGAGCTACGCTTCGCGCGTTCGATGCCATATCAGGCGAACCGGCGTGGGAGCACGCGTATCGAGACCCAAACACGCCGCAGAACCGGCGTCAGAGACTGGGCGGGATGTCCGCGCCAATCGTCGCGGGGGACGTGCTGTACGTCGGCGGCGAGGACGGGTGGCTATACGCCCTGGAGGCGGCGACAGGGCGACCGCTCTGGGAGTATCACGTGGGCCTGCCGGTGAAGTGCTGGCCGGCGGCGAGTGGGAACGCGCTCTACGTGGCTGACTATGATGGGAACCTGTGGGCGTTCGTAGCGGAGTCGCAGTGATCGACGCAAGCCCACTATAGGTGGTTCAAAAACCCAACAGCTGGGCCAGTCGAAGCTAGAGCTTCGACCTACGGGGGTTCTGAAACCGCTTCTAGCGCGTGGGCACGGAGGATGAACGGAGAAGCACGCATGCGCAGAGAGATCGCGGGAACTGGCCGGCATCAGCTCTCGATGGGGAAGCGGCCGTATTCGAGGCC
>CAZKUN010000405.1:0-5669 GCA_964555935.1 uncultured Armatimonadia bacterium
CTGATCACGCCGTCGGGAGCCTGGTGACGACTAATTTGGCGGTTGGTAATCGAGGTCCTCTCTCCTGGTCGAATTAAAACTATCTGTTCGATGAGACAACGCATGCAGTTGCCTCCTGAGGGGCCTTAGGGAGGCCCCAAGCCGCTCAATTCTCTCGCTCCTTTCTGTGTAGTAATCGACGGCATCTCTTGCTGGGAAGAACACGCTGAGATCAGGCCCACCACCCGTAACCTTAGAGAACACCAAAAACGCATTCTCGACGCTATTCTCTTCGTACAACGCTCGCATCTGCTGCATGATGTCGGCAGCTTCGTTGCCTCTACCGAACTTTAAGTAGAAGGTAAGTCCCCGGTAGAACCCGACCCCGGCCTCCGGAACCCTTCGTGTACTTGGCGTGTAGCTCAATTCAGGTCGCAGTTGCTGTATAGAAGTTTCGATGTGGTGAATAACTTCTCTTGCCAGGGTTGGGTTTCCTGCGCTCATGGCACTCTCCTGGGCTCGCATCTCGTCCAGGGCAGCCATGTTCGACAATGGAATTGTTAGCTGATAAATACCCCTGTCGTGAGCGAAGACCCTCCTACGAAAAGTGACATTGGCTTCAGCCATCCCCGCATTTCTGTCTGCCCTCACTTGCTCGAACTCAACTGCTTTGCCTGGGTTGAGGTGGACATTTTGCCAGAGAAAGAACTGGGGCTGATCCTGCTGGGCAGAGGCGCGAGACGGCAGGCTGACCATGCAGAGGGCAACAAAGGCGACAATCAGAGCGTTCAGTTTCATCAGACACCTCTCACGAGAACGCTGGGTTCCGGACCGTTATCCCGAGAACTGGTGGGATTACCAGACTGCGAATGACCGGAGTACCGAGAAGAATGATAGCAGCAATCCCAGCAAGCACACAATCGGCAACAAGAGCAGGGGCACCCCGCCTCCGATACCAGCGGGATCTCCATCTTAGCCGCTCGGAGACGACACCGTTATTCACCGATCTTTTTCCCGCACCGCGAAGATTTCTTCGTAGACCGTTCGTCTAGGTCCCAATCCCCGTCGCTCAGCCAGCGTGAGAACTGGAGTCCCAGATTCCTGGCTTTCCTCCGACACCTCTGCGACCTTGTCTTTGCTGGATTTCCTCGGGCGGCGGGTCGGGCGGCGGGTCGCCGTCGAGCGGGCGCCGGTTGCGGGCGTGCCGGGCGGCCTGGTCAGCATCGCGGGCGACGGCGTTGAGCGTGGCGATCTGCCCGTCGCAGCGCGTCTGCCGCGACCGCAGGTCGGCGGCGGCCGTCCGTAGCTCTTGGATCTGTCCGTCGAGATCCACGGTGCGTCGACCGGCGGACGTGACAAACCGATCATCCTTCTGCTGCGATAAGTGGTGGCGGCGGCGGTTCGTGTCGGCCAGCTCGGCCGCGATCCGCGCGGCCTCGCGCTCGAGTGCGCGCCGGTTGCTACGGCTGATGACCTCTGCACGGCTCATGTCTCTCGCTCCTTGTGTTGCCGACGTTGATGGATGCGCCGGCCGCGTTCCAAGAACTCGTGAAACGCGGACCCCTCGACCGGCGGCGGCGGGACGTCGACGTTCGATCGGCTGGCCGGCGACATGCCGAGCTCGCCGAGCAGTTGCTTCAGGAGCAACCGCGCCTTGTGCTGAATCGCGACCTCGGGCCGCTGCTGGAGATACCCGGACGCCGTCGTGATAGTCGGCCCTTCGGCGGCGATCACGGCGTCGGCCTGGCGCATCGTGACGAGCGTTTTCGCCGTCAACTCGACCACCGGCGCATCGCACGGGGTGAGCACGCCACGCGGTTCCAGCAACGCGACGATCTCGTGCCAGGCCGCCGCCGCGGCGCCGGTCAGACCGTCGGGCATCACCGGGCAACCGACCGCGACCGTCGGTGCGCCGCGGGCGGCCTTCGACCGACTACCGCGCGCCGTTCGAGCGGCCACTGAAAGCGGCCGCGGTCCGCGTCGTCCCATCGTTTGACCCCCTAATCGCTAACCTCTCCGCCCATATGAAAGCCTGCCCCCACGGAGTCCACCCCCCGGCCCCCTGCGGTAAGAGCCCCCCTCTCATTTTTTCGTCCTTTCTTCGCAAGATTTCTTGAGTGGATGATAATTTTGACATGCTTATTCGCCCTTTCTTCGTCCAGCTCCTCACCCTCGGGCAGCAGACCGCGCCAGACTCGAACGTGGAGCAGAGCAACACCGAACGGACGTCTTGATGTGCCGGAGCCGGGCGTGTGGAAGCCCCGACTCCGGCCCGCGTCTCCTTACGCCACCGGTGAGTCCGCCTTCACCTCGGTACTATCAGCCGCCATCGGCTCCTGCGTCGTGGACGGGATCTGCACCCGGACTCCGCCCACCAGCCGGCCGCTGAACATCACGTTCGGGTCGACGTAGAGGACGATCGCCTGGTCGATCCAGTCGACCGTGTTGCGGCCATGTGCCCCGATGAGGACCCTGATGTTGGTCTTGTTCAACGAGAACTGGCGGCCATCGTCCAGCTTGAGCTGGAGCACATCCTCAGCCGGATGGCCGTTTTGCGCCTCAAATGTGACCTTCGAGACGCCCTGGATCGTGAACCGCTGCGGTCCGGACGCGAGGTCCTCCTTCTTGAGGAAGGTGCCGCCCACGAAATCGCGCGCGTCGTAACTTTGTTCTTGTGTATCCATTTCTGATACTCTCTGATCACGTTAGGGTTCGTCCGTGCCGGGGCTTGCTAGAGTCCCGGCTTTCTCTTGTACGGCGCTGTGCCTGCCCAGGTGGGCCGCGTTGATTGGCCCGAATTGCCATCGCCTCGCCTCCCTTCGTGTTGTTCTTAGGTTCCGTTCCGCTCAACTCCTTTAGATCTGGAGTTGCCGGAATATAAAACTTGAGCGGATCCCAGCGCGTACCAGCGCCACGTCGCCGCAGCTGGCTACCCAGGTCGTCGAGACCGTGGCGGACACTGCGCTCTGGGATCCCCATCAATTCGGCCATCTCGGAGACGGTCTTGGCCTCGAGTGAGTTCCGTGGCAGGGCTTGTGCCACACGGTCGGTCACGGATGCCGCTTCTGGATCGGCGGCATCCGCACCCGATACGAGGCGATAATCCTCAACCAGCAGGTCGGTTCTAGGTTCCGTTCCTTTCGGATCTGTGGTGTTGGGAACGGAACCTAAACCCGACACGCGTTCGACGGTCAGCACCGACGGGATCGCTTCGAAGCGCCCGATGGCTTCGAGGCGCCGGACAGTGGGACGAGCCCCCTTCGGCTTGCTCATGCTGATCAGCACGTCGGCCTCGCCAGCAAACGCTGAGCTGCCCCGCCCCGCCTCGACCAGGTCGCCGCCGGACTTGCGGGTGTGCCGGACGACCAGCCTGGCTAGGTCCGGCGCGTCGGCCTCCTGGAGCGGCCGCAGGGCGGCAATGGCGTGGCCGGAGGAGTTCTCGGCGTCACCCTGGAGTCCGGCGAGTCCCGGCAGCGTGTCCGTCATCAGGACGCGTGCGTCGATTTCACGGGCCTTCGCCACCGCGGCCCGGACCATGGCCGGCCAGTCGGCGGCACGCGCGGCGTAGCGCGTCAGGATCACGACGTCGCGGGTGTTGGTGAGGCCTGCGGCTTCCAACCCCTCCATCAACGACGTGATGGGCTCCTCGGTCAGCAAGACCACCTTGGTTGGGAGACCGGCTGGATACCCAAGGCACGAGACACCCTGAACGGCGCAGCGGATGAGGTAGTTTCTGAGCCGGGTCTTGCCGACCTTCGCCGGCCCAGTGAAGTCGGTCAGGGTGCCAGCGATCAGGTAGGGCGCCACCACGTAGTCGAGATACGTCTGCCGGTCAGCCATGAGCTCAGCCGGTGTCACGAAGGACAAAGCCTGCGCGGGTGTCGGTCGCGGCGTGGCCGAGGCCACGCTTGCCAGGAGCGCGTCCAAATCGAGCGTGTCGGGCTCGTAGCGGGCGATCGACCGTGCGAGACGGTCCAGATCGCGGCTCCCGAGGGGTGGGTGACACCGGGCATTCATGGCGTCGGCCAGGGCGCGCAACTCGGGCTCCTGCACCCCACGCCGGCGGGCCGCTCCGAGTGCAGAGACCAACGTCCGCTCGCGTTCGCCCTCCAGGATCGGGCCGTCGACCGGCGCCAGACGGGGTTGTGTCGGATGAGTCGACTCGTCGATCAACTCGTAGAGCCGTTGCGGCAGCAGCGGCAGCCTCGCCGTGTCGATGAACGGCGGGCGCCAGTGGTATGCCACGCCTGTCTCTGGGTGGAGACTCGGCGGCAGAACCACGACACCCTGACCGAGCACGTCGACCGACGCAGCGGTGGCGTGTAGCAACTTGACGTGGCGCCCGATCGGACGATCGGTCTGAAACCAATAATGATCGTTTCCGCTGCCCGTGATCACGCGAGGGCACAGATCGGGGATTTCAACGCCTGCATCGGCCAGCACGCGACGGCCTTGCTCGCCTGACCCATCGATATCGACAACGGCGAGCCCGGTACCGTCCAGGACAGCACAGATCCCGTCCGCGCCATCAACCGTGGCGAACCGCGCCTTGATCTCGTCCAGGGTCGGCTCATCCGTCTGTAGGTGCTTCCACGAACC
Source organism: uncultured Armatimonadia bacterium (assembly GCA_964555935.1). GTDB lineage: Bacteria > Armatimonadota > Zipacnadia > Zipacnadales > VGFC01 > CAZKUN01. The sequence goes on from CAZKUN010000405.1 coordinate 4,579, forward strand.
AATGGGAGACTTTGATCCTCGCGCCTTCGGCAGCACTTTCTTCAGACCGTCCTTGTGATAACGGGTCGCCCAGTTGACGAGCGGCGCGTCCAACAGCGACACCAACGTCGAGTCGTCTGGGTGCCCGACGTCGAGGATTTGCACGTCCGTGCTCACTGGTCCTGGCGCTCCCGCCATTTCGGGATGAGCGTGTCGAGCTCGACCTTGTCGATCAGGATTCGGCGATTCACGCCGGCCACGCCGTTCCCGTTCTTCCGCGCCCGCGCGACCGGCAACCTGACGAGCGACAGGACGCCGCATCACTGGCCGTCTGCTTCGTGAGCCTTGACTCGGCTCGCCACCCACTGTTCAAGGGCGACCCGCGGCACGCGCACGGCGGTGCCGATCCGCATGCTCGGTATGCCACCCTCTTTGATCAGTTCGTAGCACCGGGATCGACTCACGCCGAGCGCCTCGGCGGCTTCGGCGGGCCGGAGTAGCAATTGCATCTTGTCCATCTGTTCCTCCTTTGTTCCTCCTTGACCATGTGGAATGCTATCAAATAGGATCTCCTATAAGGTATTACGTTAGGGAATACATTAATGGACATGAATGACCGGCAATTCATGTGGAGCAGGCAGGTCGCAGACGTGGGCACAGACTGGGTCACGTTTAAAAGCGAGTTCGAGGCCAAGTCCCGTTACGAGCCGTTTCAGCAACACGAGTTGCCTAATCAGTTTGCGAAACTCGCTGATGACGGGGCGGCGTTGATCACGTTCGTGACCACCTACGGCCGCCTCGGCTGGCGAGAGCTGTGCGTGCGTCGCATCGGGACCGCCGGGGACTGGTGGAGACGACGGTGGTCGGAGCAGCGGCGGCTACGTGCCGACGGGGCGCCCGTATTTTTCGCGGAGCCGGTCGACTGGATCGGTGCGCACGCGGCGACGGTCCGGTGGTGTCTTAAGTCCGCGTATGCCTTGAAGGTCGAGAAACGGCGCAGGGAGAATCAGTGCGCCACGCTGATCGCGACGCGCCCGAAACCGATCGGGACCGGCGCCGGACTTCAGGCGCGATTTCCGCATCTCGAGGGTCGGATCGGCCGCCGTGGCCTC
>CAZKUN010000406.1:0-5647 GCA_964555935.1 uncultured Armatimonadia bacterium
AATACTCGGCCAGCTCCAAGATGTCTTCGCGACGGCGCCGTAGGGGCGGCACCTCCAGCTCCACGCCGGCGAGACGGTAGTACAGGTCGGCGCGGAACCGGCCGGCCCCAACCAGCCCCCGCAGGCATTTGTTCGTCGCCACGACCACCCGGATATCAACCGGCCGGGGCCCCTGCCCGCCGACCCGTTCGACGGCGAGCTCCTGCACCGCCCGGAGCAGCTTGGCCTGCGCCGCCGGCGACAGCTCGGCGACCTCGTCGAGGAAGAGCGTGCCCCGATCGGCCGCTTCGAACTTGCCTCGTCGGGCGCGCACTCCGGTGGCAATGCGGTCTTCGATCCCAAACAGCTCCGCCTCGAGCAAGCTCTCGACCAGCGCCGCGCAGTTGACGGCCACGAAGGGGCCTTGGTGGCGGACGCTCAGGTCGTGCACCTGTCGCGCAACGAGCTCTTTTCCCGATCCGGTCTCTCCCTCAAGCGGGTCTCAATAGTCAAATGCGTCTTTCGACTGGAGGTCGGAAGATTCGTCGTACCGCACAGTGCCATCAAGTCCCCCGTGGCTTCGGCGCGAAGGAACGGGCGGCCCTCATCACGGACCGGCGATATCGTGAACGTGACGCTGAGCCGGCTGAACTCCGCCTTCGCTCGTTCCGGAGCCGCGCGGAGCAATTCGGATAGATCGGCGAGCTGCTGCCTGACCCATGTGGGGAACACGGCCAAGTCCACAGCAGGTAACGTCGTCGTGGCGTCCAGGACGCGATCGAGCTCTCGCAGCTCATCCTCGCGCCTCGCGATGGCCTGTGTGAGCGATGAGAGCGCCGTACCGCCCTCGATGGCCTCGATGAGACGCGCCAACCTGCGAGCCACGGCGTCACGCTGCGCAGTCAGTTGCTCACGGTCCGTAGGAGCCTCTTGCAAGACCCGGCTGACCTCGCTGGATACGGCATCCGTGATCGCGCCAACCATGTCAGGTTGGACCAACGCTGCTTGGAGGCGAGCCAGCACGAGCGGATCGACAACCTTGGCTCGAACCGTGAGTCGGTTATCACAGGCCGTCAGGCCGTTCTGCCAAGAGTTCGGGCAGCCGTACCGTGGGCTCCCCCGGCCGCCCGCCACGATAGAGACTCCTCCCCCGCAGACTCCGCAACGACTCAATCCGACGAGCAGATGTGGCGAGTAGAGTCCCGCGCGCCCACCCGTTCGAGCACGAGGTCCGGGTTTGCGGCACATCTCCCTGAGCTGCCGTCGTCGCGCCTGTGCTCGCTCCCAGAGGTCGTCGCTGACAATCCGAAGCTCCGGGCGCTCGAACACATGCCAGTCCTCCCGCGATCGCTGGCGCCTGACGCGCCTATTCGTACCGGGTCTACGCTCATAGGTGTGCTGCCCCCAAATCTGCTTTCCGAGATACCGCTCGTTGGTCAAGATCCGGGTGATTGCACTCTTGGTCCAGCGCGCCCCTCGTGGAGCCGGGATTCCGGCCCGTGTCAGATGGTCCACCATGCGCGGGCCTGAGAAGCCCTCGGCATACCACCTGAAGACCTGTCTGATTGTCTGCGCCTGGTCACGGTCCATCTCCAAACGCCGCCCGACCACTACAGCGCCGCTCGAGTCGGATCTCCCAGTGGGGTCTAGCACCGGCTCTGTTCGATAGCCGTAGGTCTTACTCCCTGTGTGGAAGCCCCGCTGGAGCTGTCCCTCCAGGCCCCGCTTGATCTTCTTCGACATTTCCTGGAGGTACAGCCCGTCAACAAGGCCGTGTACGGTGAGCAGGGTTTCGGCTTGTTCGTTGTCAGAATCGATCTGCTGCGAGAGGTAGATCGTGCGAACGCCGGAGAACCGCAAGTGACGCAGGACATAGAGGGCATCCCGCAGATCGCGAGCAACCCGAGATGAGTCGTCCACCAACAGAATGTCGAAGGGCCGAGGCACAGTCTCTGCCGCTGCGAGTAGCGCCTGGATGCCAGGTCGTCCCTCCATGCTGCTCCCAGAAACCGCTGCGTCGGTGTAGATGTGCGCGTCTACCACCGACCACCCCTGCTGGTCGGCGTAGCGGCGGGCAACAGCGATCTGATCATCGATGGAGGTCTGACGCTGGAGGTCCGAGGAGAAGCGCGCGTAGACCGAACAACGCATGGCGGGTATCTTACGCGGCGGGCTTCGGCTTTGCGAGTGTGCCCCCCGAAGGGGCCTGCATCCCGTGTTCTTGGAGAAACCGTTCGACGAGTGCGGGGACAACTACCCGGTCCACGAAGCTGGCGAGTTCGGAGCGATCTAATTCGCGCCTCCCGATAATCGAACCAAGGGTCTTGGCGCCTTTCGATCGGTCGTCGAGCATGTCCCGCTACAGCTCCTCTTCCTTGGGTCGCTCGAACACGGTGATATGTGTCCCGGCGACGGGACAATTTGTCATGGAACCACCATGACGCCGTGACGAATATCTGCGAACCTTGTAGACAATCTCCCCGAGCGCATGACCGGGGTCGCCGGCCGTCTCGGCCACGAACGCATACATCGGGTTCGGGCCAGTCAGTCCAGTCTGCTGATACCCCTTGTCGGCGGCCGTCTCGTCCAGGAGCTCTCGGACCGCCTCACAGAATGACGGGAACGCGGGTTCACCAACGGCTCGCACCGTCACGCGACAACCCTCGCTTCGTCGTAGGCCGTGGCGAGCTCGGCCGGTGTTTCTCCTGCCACTGCCACTCGCGGCCCCCCCTAAAGGGGGGCCGCGTGACGTGGCAGAGCGTGGCAGTGGCGATGGCAGTCAATGGCAGACCCCTATAAACATTGGTTCTCTTGCGTGGCAGTCCCCGTGGCAGTGGGTGGCAGGGCCGTGGCAGAGGCGTGGCAGTTGACTGGCAGGGACTCAGATTCCGGCGCCTTGCCGGTCCACACAAAACGCTGCCCCTGGGTGCTGATGTAACCGCCCTCGATCAACACCTTCTTGGCCCTGTAGAACGTCCGCTCAGGGACATCGGGTAGCGCCGCCTTCCACTCGGTGCCGGTGGCCCCGTCGTCCTTCGTGAAGCTCGATCGCAGGGCGTGCAGGGCCTTCTGTTGGGTGTCGCTCAACCCTGGTCGTGGGGCGTCGCTGGCGAGCTGCATGACACAGCCCCCCCCGCTCGTCGCCATCTGCACATCCACCGGTGCGAACTTGGCCGCGTCCTTCTGTTTGGTGCAGGTCAGGCGCAGTTGGTCGTCGGTCTGCGTCAGTTGCAGCATGGTGTCGCAGGCCCCGCGGAGCGCCCCGCTGCCCCGTTCGTGCCTCTCCTGCTTGTCGGTGTGATGCACCAGGATGACGGTCGCGTCAAACGCGGTCCGGACGCGGTCGGCGTTGCTGACGACGAGGCCCATGTCCTTCGCGCTGTTCTCGTCACCGCCCGGCATGCTGCGCGCGACGGTGTCGAAGACGACCAGCGAGGGTTTCAATGACCGGGTGCGGATGCTGTCGATGAACACCGTGGTGTCGCCCATGTCGAGGAGGTTGACGGCCGTAGGGACCGTGCAGAAGTAGATCGGTTCGTCCAACGGATAGCCGTGCGACCGCTTCCAGGCCCGGACCTTGAGCTGGATGGTGTCGGCGCCTTCGGCCGCCACGTGGACCACTGGCCCCGTGGTCGTGGTGGCCGCACCGAGCCACGCCGTGCCGGTCGCAACGCTGCACCCGAGGTCGACCATCGCGGTGGTCTTGCCGACTTCAGGCGGGCCATAGATGCAGGCGAGGCTGTTCTGGAGCATCCGCCCTTCAACCATCCAGGTCGGCGCCGGTCGGTTCAGGAGCTCGACATCGTCAAGGAGGGCAAACTGCGCTCCGACGTCGGGAGCGTGCAAGGTCGACACGGTCTCGATGAGGTACGAGAGGGCGCCGTTGTCGATCGCGCCCGGGTCATCGTGGAGCTGCCCGATGAGCTTCTCGTTGGCGTAGTAGACGACCCGGCACCGGCGGTACCGGTCGAGCGTCGCGACCAGATACCTGACGTCCTCGGGAGTCCGGCGCGGCTCCCCCTCCGCCAGACTGTACAGATACCCCACCCCGACCTCGTCGAGCGTGCCGAGGTGCTCGAGATGCATACGTACAGTCCTCATGTCCGGAGTCACGCCTTGGTCATCGAGCTCTGAGACCGTCTCCCAGATCTTCTGGTGGGCCGGACGGGCGAAATGATTCCTGGACAGGCCGCTCTCGCGATAGATCGGATATTGGCCTAGGTGAAGCAGCACATCGCCGAGGATGGAGCCTTCAGTCTCTGTGGATCGCCAGCGATCGACGACGTCGAGGCGCCTCGCTTCTCCGACCGGGGGCTCCTTATGCCGCTCTAGGTTGGGCGCCATGAAACGGTCAATGCTTAAGCATCGCTGACGCGCTTAGTGAGCCATCGTTTGAGTTCGTCGTTCGGCACTCGGATCGATTTCCCGATCTGCACGGATGGCAGCTCGTGCGAGGCGATGAGTTGATAGCACTTCGATCGGGAGATACTGAGCGCCTGCGCGGCTTCAGCGACCCGCAGCGCCAGGCGTGGGGGATGCGGCTCCGGGCTCGTTATCTGCGTCATCCGCATTCCTTTCGTCTCTTCTTGACTGTCCGTCCACCTATGTATATTGTATCACCTATGTTTACATTTTGTAGACGCGTCCTTCATGTTTTCGTCGCGCACCTGTATCGAGTGTGTGGTCCGCAATAGAGGGCAACCGTGGATAGGATGACGACGCCCGTGTCGCGCGTGAAGTTTCTCGTCGAGTACGCCTACAACGACCTCGACAAGTTGCGAGAAGGGGATTGGCTCAACCTCTGGCCCGACCTCACCATGTTTCTGATCGACGGTCGCCGTCCACAGGATGCAGAGTGGGGCGAGAATTTTTCCGCTGGTCAAGTGTGGGTTGACATAGACGGCATCCAGATACCACGCAACAAGGCAGCGCGAAGAAAGTTGCTGAGAGCGATCCAGCGTGAGCTGGTTGCGCTGTTCGATTTCATCGTCGCGGAAGTCTCGCCGGACGAGGTTCGCTACCCGGTCAAGGACAGCACGATGGTCGTTAAGTTGCTGCCAGGGTCCATACGCGGTCGCGACGTTTCCTGGCCATCCTTACGCTTTCGGCCGGTCCGCGTCCCAGGGACGCGGGACAGCTTGGGCTTCACGGCGAGTGGCAAAGTTCGCGATCTCGTGTTGTGGAAAGCGACTCAGGATCTACTGCGCTTTCCGAGCCGACCGCTGAACCGTTGTCCCGGCTGCGGCCGGGTCTTCTATCGCGTCCGTAAGCAGACTTACTGCACACGTGTCTGCTTTAAGCAGCACTACGACGCCAAGCGGCCACCGCAGGCCAAGAACCAGAAGCGCGCGCGTGACCGAGCGGCGGCAAAACGGCGTCGGCTCGCCGCCGCCAAGGCGAAGCGGAGGAGACCATGACGGGACGACGACGCGGACGCGGCGAAGGTAGCATCAGGCAACGGGCGGACGGTCGGTGGGAGGTCCGCATCAACCTTGGACGCGGCGGCCCCGACGGCAGGCGACGTCGCAAGTCGCCGCTCGCGTGACCCAGGCCGGACGCTTGCGCCGCTTCGCCGCGAACGCCTCGAACGCTGACAACGTCGGCGCCGGCGCTGAGCTCACCTTTGCCCGCGCCGCCGGCGTCAAGCCAAGCTGCATCGCCGCCTGCC
>CAZKUN010000407.1:0-5634 GCA_964555935.1 uncultured Armatimonadia bacterium
TCCCTATCCCAACCGAGGCCATTGACCGGGATCCGGGACCGCTCCCCTTCCCGCCCCCATTGCCGCGCACCTCGGAGGGCGAGAAAGGACGTGAAACCAGGCCACGCGAGTCTGCCGCAAGAACACGCCGTCGTCAGTGGCCTCGAAGGCAAGGTCGTCCGACGCAAGGTCCTTGACGGCCTCATCAGCGACTACCACAGGGAGGCAGCCTGACCGACCACGCTCATTCAGCACCACATACTGCCTCGCTCCGAACTCACTCGCCCATTGACCCTGTCCACCACGCCGGTGGGAGTAGGGAGGCGAGCCACCAACGGTGGTGAACGCCGCCTCCATGGAATGCCCGCACATCAGTATTGGGACACCACGGGCCTGAACGGGTCGCCGAGGCATGCGACTGCACACTATGTTTGCGGGGGTCCAGCGACGCGGCTCCGAAGTTCGTGAGGAAGGTCACGTGGCGTAGCCAGTGCCGCTGGTCTGGGCAGCGCATGCACCGAAGCAGCCCCAACTGCGACCTCGCAAGGTTATGAGCCTTGCGACAGTCCCAAACCCGAAAACCGCTTCCCAGGCCCGTAGAGGGGCTCCTGGGCGTTGCTATGGTACGAATTGCTGTTCACCCTTGCGAACCTAATGGACGCTCTCCACTGGGGTCGCAAGGGTTGTAGCGGTCGTAGTTCGCCGCCTGCACTGAGAGAACCTCCTAGCTCCAACACCGGACCTCGGCGGCCAGTGCTCCCAGCCGCAAGGCCTCAGATTCCAGCGTGGATGGGGTCTTGCGAAGAGACAACAGAACCAAAGCCTGTATGTTCATGTGCTCTCTCCTTCTGCCGTCAGTAGCTATGCCACATGTGGCTAATGGCGCGCAGCGTCCAGTCAACCAGCTTCTCCCCACCCTCCGGGCCGATGTCGGTGCTTGCGGGCACCGAACCGTATCCCTTGTGCGAGACGGAGCGTTCGCTAGGCAGGTAGGTGCCGTGGCACCCCGCAGTCTGGATGAGGAACGTCTGAACCGCCTCGCTGAGCTCGCGCATTCGCACCGCGTAATCGAGATAGAGCTCGAAGGGATTCGTCGCGAAAACGATGTCGCCCATGCGGATCGCATGCACTTCGATCGGCATGTTCTGGTTGACCTGCTGGAGCTCGAAGCGCTTTCTGACCCGATTCCCGCGGTCCATTCCCCGACAGGCCCGTGTGACCCCCGTGTACCAGCGCGGTTCCTGTCGGATCGCCGGGCTCTCTTCTATCTCGTCCATCAGTTGCTCGAACTGCTCCCTGAACGGGTGTGCCTCCTTCAGCGCCTCCTCCACATCTTCTTCGGAGATCACCCGGCGCGGCAGTTCTAGGGTCTCGACCGTGTGCTTTAGCGCCGGATTCCAGTCGATTTCCATCTCCGCGTACGGAACGATGTCGCTGACGGCGTCGGCGATCTTCAGCGCGATTTCCTGACGCGGCGCGTTCTGCTGCATGTCCCGCCCCTTCAACCGCCACATCCGCTCCTCGGCCCGTTTCCCGATCAACACGTGCGGCGACTGATCCCCGGCGGGCGCGCACTGGGGGAGGATGAAAACGTCTTTCCCAAATCGCTTCCGAAGCTCCGCCCGCGTCTCGTGCCAGTAATCGGCGCTGATCTGGTAGACATGCTCGCTGACCTGTGACGGACACGGCACGTTGACGACCATGCCGGTCAAGTTCTTATCCCGGTCATAGGTCATCATTGCATACACCGAGTGGTCTTCGTACCCTTCGACGTACCGGAACTCGGAGACCCCAGGGCGCCCGTACATCTTGCTCGCGCCGTCTGCGTAGGTCAGGCGGCGATTGCGGCCGACGACGGCGTGCCCCAGGCCGTAGGCGATGCCGCCAGGTCCGCGGCCTTGCCACGCTTCGAGAACGGCTTCGGCAATGCGGGCCGCGGCGAAATCCAGGTATTCCGCGGGTGGCATCACGTCGAGATCGAGGAAAGACCACATCCCGCAGCTCGCGTGCGTCTCCGGACAATGGCGCGATGAGGGGGCCTCCTTCTTGTATTCGTCGGGGCAAGCCTCCATGCCGTACGGTGACATGCGTGGGTCGGGGGCGGAATGCGTGTGGGTCGCGGCGATGAACAGGTCCTTCGGGTCGATTCCTTCCGCAGCGGACCGGACCCTCTCGCGAACGGCATCCCGCAGCTCATCGGAGATGATCGCCAGGTCGCAACTGACCATGATCGCCAACTGCCGGGCGCCACCGCCGACCGGGGATTCCACCGCGAGCGCCGTCGCGGTTACTGGGTCCATGATTCCCTCGGAAACGCGGGCGTGGAACTGCCCCGCCAGGAAGACGGGCTTGTCAGGTGTGATGTCCGCCTGTGCCCAACCGATGTTGAGGCCCTTGCCGCTTCCCATCGCGCTCTCCTTGATGCCTGCAAGTGTGCTATCCGACCGTCGCCGAATACGGCCGTCCGGGAATGAGTCTGGAGCCGTCGCTGAACCCTTCGGGGCGGTCGGCGAGTTCCCGTACCATTCGCGCACACGCCGAGAACGGTCTCCGCGCAGCGCGTCAACCGCAGCGTTGACGACGGTTCGTCTACACCAACGCCCGGGCCATCGTGTCCAAGGCCCGCTGTTCGAGGCCGCGCAGGGAGGGCAGGAGAACGCCCCGCATCCGCTCCTGGACGTGATCGTGCTCGTCATCCATCTTGCAGACCGCTTCCGCGACACCGCTCGGTGTCGCATGATCGATATCTAACAGCATCTCCGGCTGGCCGAAATCACGTACCATCTCGACCTTGCGTCCCGACTCGCCGAACGTTGCCACCACAGCGGGCGTCTCCTGGCCGAATGCCAACAGGTACGAGTGCAGTTCCATCGTCAACAATCCCCGTGCTTGCCGGTAGAGGCCTGCGGCTTGGCCCGGCAGCCAGAAGTCGTCCATCATGACACACTGGCGGCGGACATCGGCGGGTAGGGGTTCGTGGACCAGGCGCCGAGCATGGGGAAGCTCGTCCACGACCTCAACGGCGATCACGGCCCGCATACCGGTGGAACGCACCCACGCCTCGATGCTCGTGCGGAGTGAGGCCATGTGTGCGTTGCTCCGTGCCTTGCCGATCGCGTTTCTCACGACGGTGTCTCCGAGCCAGGTCCGAGGGACGATGACCAGGAACCGCCCAGACTGTAGACCGTGTTCACCCATGAAGGCCCTGGTCCAGGTATCGTCTCGCTCGACGAATGACAGCGTGCTGTCGGGGACGAACATGCGGGTGTGATCGGCGATGCCTGTTCCCTCGAGATAGCTCAGGGAATCACGTTCGCGGCAGAACACGAACGCAGCCTCATCCAAGAGCCGCCGGAAGAGAGCCTGCCCGGGCACGCCGCCGAACGAGTCGTACGAGTGCGCGTAGACACCGTAGGGGATACCGAGACGGTTGGCGACGAGCAGGGGTAGGGCCCGGCGCACGGTGTACCCCCAGAAGTCGTGCCCGGCAAGGGTGCCGTCGCCGAAGACGAGGACCATTCCGCTGTTGTAGATCATGAGCTTCGTGCGGCGCAGCACCTCCCGGAACTCCGCATTGCCCTGCATGATCATGTCCACGACCCGCGGCATGAACGTGTCGAACAGGAGGTCCACGCTGGTCTCGTCCGTCGGGGGCAGCCCCCCATCGCGGTGGCGCTTGGCTTCCGCCAGGGCGACCTCAAACGGCTGCGCCAGGGCGTTCGCGAGGACCAGGGCGCCCGGCGCCACCCGGTGCACATACTCGCGCACCCGGTCCTCCCCGGCCTCCGCCAGTACCGCGACGGTGTGTTCTGGGAAGCGGCCCTGCAAGAGCCTCACCAGGCCCGGCGTGATCGCCGCGTCGCCGATGTTCCCGAAGCCCCAGGCGTACGCGGTCATGATGATATCCGTCATTGACACGGTCCTCCCGTCCCGGATGGTCCGCAGACTCCCCACCTGTGGGTCTGGCGGCCCCAATCGAGTCGGCCGACCACCCCTGTTTGAGTGTAGGAGCGCGGAGGGGACTCCTCCCGGTGTCTAGAAGGCTGAGCTCAGCGTTCGTGTGGCTGTCTCACCAGGACTGCCAGGTGGTTGGCGGGCATCCGTAGCTCCGTGAAGACCGCGTTACCCTTGCGAACTTCCGTGACATCGGGGGCGGCCACGCGTTCCCCCTGGCCGTCGAGAACGTACACATCCGCTGAGCTATCATCGCCCCAGCCGAATCGCCCGGACCGATTCGTCAGGATGCGTTCCTCGCCGATGACGACCCCGGCACGCAACTCAATGGGGGTGATGGGGAACATGGGCGCCTCGATGGAGAAGCCAGCGAAGGAGATTCCGGCCCGATCCAGCAGTCGCCGGGCGATGTCACACTGGGTGCGGGGATCGGGGTTACTGTAGTCGGTCAGGCATAGGGGGTGGCTCAGATGCGCCCCGACGACGGCGTTGTCTTCCGGCGCCGATTCCACGAAGCACTGGAGCCCCCACCCAGACATGGTGCGGGTGTAGTGGGGCCCGTTGGCGATGACCGTCTTGCCCCGCGACTTCAGGTACTCCATCTGAGCCGCCCGCCACGGCTGCATCAGCAGGATGGCGCTGCTGACCTTGCCGGTGACGGCGTGGGAGACGGGGTCAATGACGACCGTGCAACCGTCCCAGGTGTCACCATAGGCGCCGAAGGCGGGGACATTGCTGGCGGTGATCTCGTCAATGTAGACGTTGGCATCGAGGCCCTCGGCTATGAGTTGGGAGACCTCCGTCAGGGCCCTGCCGTAGGAGTTGTCGAGGGTCGGCAAGAACAGGCTGGGCGAGGGGGTGTAGACGGTTCTGACCGCCGCCCCCGCGGTGTCCAAGGCGAGACTGTCGCGGTACTTCCCCTCGTGACCCGGCTCGGTGCACAGGTTCTGGTGGGTGTAGATGAACGTCTCCACCGCCGGATCTGCTTCCTTCAGGGCGGACACCACGTTGCCTGCCAACTCGCACCAACCGTCGCACAGAAGGAGCGCCGTCCCGTGCTGTATGGTGATGCCCTGCGCCCGCTCCTCCTCGGTCCCGAACATCGGGTTGCAGAGCACAACCATCCCAATCCTGCCCAGCCATGGGCGGGCGGATTCGGCCGCTGTCGGCACGCCCCCAGGATGCACCCACCGCGATGGGCCGCGTAGCGTGACGTTGCTGCCCCAATTGCGGCGGATGGCGTTGACGAAGTCCCAGTAGTCGCCCTTCGGGTCCGCGTAGACGCTCCACTCCAGCGTGCGGGCCTTGCCGGGCCGTATGGCCAACTGTGGGTCAGACAACGCGACGGCCTTGTCCTCCACGAACGCCTTGGAGTGGACGCGGAAGATGTCATCCTCCGCCACTAGCCCCACGACCAGATTCCCGAACTGGGCCATGGCCGTGGGATGGGATGGGCTCGAGCGCTGCCTCATTCGCTTGACGGGGCGCCCGCACAGGTAGGCGCCGTCCGGTTGGCCCGGCAGTTGCAGGCGGACCTCATGGATCACGCCGAGCAGGGCCTCGCTGGTGTTGCGGATCGTGTCAGCCACCGCGATGCGATCGGGATGCAGCGTCACCTGGCGTCTGACGGAGTAGTCGGCTTCGACCCACTTGGCGGTCACCGACCTGTCGCGCGCAAGCCGGCGCCAGGTGGCACTCGCT
>CAZKUN010000408.1:0-5631 GCA_964555935.1 uncultured Armatimonadia bacterium
AAGGCAACGAATCCATGAGACTGTGAGTGGTACCGTTAATGGGGGGAGGTCAAGGTGATGGTTCGCGTTCAGATACCGGCCGCCACTGCTGGCGATGCTCGCGCAATCGCCGCGAAGATGACCGGGGTCGGCGCGGGCGTGAGGCGGTAGCGGAACCTGAGACCGAGGAGGATTCACCATGAAGCTACAGCAGCTCTCTCTATTCCTATTCGGTGGACTGCTGTGTGCGGCGGCGGCTCTGCTGGAGACGGTCGCGAGGGCCGCGCAAGGAGGGGCTTCCAACCCGTCTGGCCGTCGGACGGGCTCTTGAGACCACTTCTAGTGCAGCAACCGTATCCGATCCGGCGGCCAGTGCACGAGAACCGCCTTGCCCTCGAGCATATGTCGCGGCACAAACGGCGCGTTCACATCCGCCGCTCCCCTGGTGTGGGATATCCACCGCTTGCTGTCATTGCTCCCGTTGCGGTTGTCACTCATCATGACGAACTGATCGGCGGGCACGACGACCTCGCGGCTCGAGTCTTCCGGCCAATCCGTGCTATCGCTGGACGACCAGAGGTACGGTTCGGTCAGCGCCTCGCCGTTTCGGTGCAGGACGCGCCGGCCGTCCGGCCCCGTGTCGACCTTCAGTCGGTCGCCCGGCGTACCGACCACGCGCCTGATGAAGTGCTTCTGCTCGGCGAGGTCGGGGTCGGCATGAGGGTCGCCGTAGAACGCTGGTGTCGACGCGCGGAAGACGACAATGTCATTCGGCTTCGGATCGACGAACCAGTACGAGCACTTCAGCGCGACGATTCTGTCGCCAACCTGCAGCGCCGGCACCATCGGGGTGGCGATGAAGAACGTCTGGAGCACGTAAATGCGGATCACGTAGGGCACTAGGGGGACCGCCACTGCAAAGGCGATCCAATGGCCAACCCCGGGCTTGATCCGGTGAACGCGGATTCGGTCGGTGAGTGCGGCCGCCGCCAGCGTGAAGCTCTCGCCACACCGACACTCGACGTGCTTGCCGAGGTGCCGGCCCCGGACCTGGAAGGCACGATTGCAGCTCGGGCAGGAGACGCGCGTCTTCGGCTCGATGAGGTCGATCTCCTCACCGCAACGGCAGCGTGCGGTCTTCCCGAGGTGTTTCGCCGGGACGCCGTATTCGCGACCACAGTGGGTGCAGATGATCCGGAGGCGCGCAGGTTGAGGGCTGTCCATTGGGTCCTCCTGATGCGAGACTGGTGGACGGCGTCGAAGCTGGAAGTGGTTCCAAAACCTCAGTGGTAGGGCTTCGGTGCCCGATCCCCAGCCGCTCGGGACTGTCCCAGGGAAACTCGTCGTTTGAGTTTCCAAGACTGCCCCCTGTGAGTCGTCGATGGCGAGGTTCTGAAGCCGCTTCTAGTCCCACGCCAGCTCCGCAATGCTCACGCCGCGCGCGGGCCACTCCACGCTCGAGATGTACCATCGTCCATCCTCGGCGCGGATGATCTCCGGCGCGTGAGCCTCAAGGCACGTGATCTCGCGGCTAAAACTCGTCGGGTCACTGGACTGATAGACCCACGTCCGGTGCTGGTACGCGCCCTCGACCGTGCTGAAGCCCCAGTCGCCATCCCACCCGCAGGCGAACAAGTAGAACGTATCGTCGTGGGCGATCAGCGATGGCGACTCGGGCGCGATTCCCCCAGGCATCTCAAGGATCGTCCTGGGCCCGCTCCAAGTCACCAGATCCGCCGATGTCCGTGATTCCACGGCGTCTTCCTTACAGTAGACCATATGGTACGTGTCGCCGATCAGTAGTACGTTGGGGTCGCGGGCCGTCGGTCCGCCCTCGAACACGGGCCCTCTCGGCGTCCACGTGATGAGGTCCGTCGACGTCGCGACGCGGATGTCATGCGGCCCGTAGAACATATAGTAGGTGCTATCGCGTCGGACGATGTATGGGGCGTGTTGCGCGGGGATCTCGTCGGGGCGCTCGGGCGCCGTGAGGATTTTGGGGAGATCCTGCCATGCTCCGTCTGTCAGCGTCTCGTTCAGCGGGCCCGCCGGCGCGATGGCGTGGAATGACTGGTTCTCTCCATCATGAACGCGCGCGGGGCTCGTCAGCGGGTGGGTGATGCCGAATACGTGCCACCGACCGTCCGGCGCGACCGCGAAGCCGTGGTCGTTCGGCACCCATTCATCGTACCACTCTCCCGCCGCCAGCTCTTCAGTGTCCGGGCCCGCGTACCGGTCGCCCGTCGGCCGGTACGCGGTCACGTACTCCCCGGCAATTCTCGGCACAAGCATGCTCGTCCAGCTCTCCCACAGTGACCGGTTCGCGCACATCACTCGGTCGTGACGTCGTCGTTGCCCACCGGGACTTCCGTATTGTCCTCGGGCTGCGGTTCCTCATCATCTGGCTTCTGCGCGTCGGCCAGGAACAGGTGCGTCTCCGATTCCGTCTCGCCCAACTCCTTAACGACGAGCGGGTTGGCCTGCTCGAGTCGGTCCAGGAGCCCATCCAAGGCGGTGATGACGTCCGTATCGCCGGTCTCGCGGACGCGTTCGATCAGCTCGCGCGGCGTCGTTTCGCGATCAACCGGCACGTGCGCCAGCGTCCGGCGCGCGCGGAAGCTGAGCGACAGGAAATACTTGAGGACTGGCACGATGATCGGCTGGATGCGGGCCCGCAGGACCTCGTCGCCGTAGAGCAGGCTGAAGAACACGAGGTAGCAACGCTCCGCCTCCTCCCACCGGCCGCGCCGGAAGTTCAGCCGCGCCGAGCTGGCATAAAAGCTCGCCACGTAGTGCTTGAAATCCTCCAGCCCCGCGCCCGGCGCCGCGGCGGCGATGGCGGCCGCGGTGCGGAAGCACTGCGCGGCTTCCTCGTTGTTGGGTCCTTGGGCGACGCCCTTGGCGTGGTGGTGACTGGCCTCCTCGGGCGTGACGGCGCACTCCGGCGGAATCGAATCCAGTCTCAGGTCGTCGCGCATCGCGGGGTGCTCGCCGAGGAACTGGCCGATCGCGCCCTCAACACCGCCGCCGCTACGCTTGATCTCCTCGTGGAAGCGCTGGAGCAGCGCGCCCTCAGCCATCATCTCCTCGCCCGGACGCACGTTCTCAGCGGCCAGGTACACCTGCACGAGAGCGCGGCCTGCCAGCCCGATGTCGCCCACGCGCGACGCGCCCCGCGTAAGCTCGCGCAGCAGGTCGTCGTTCTGTTGCGTGTCAGTCTCGTTCAGCAGCCCGCAAGCTCGCTGCACTATCCCGAGCGCTTGGACGGGGCTCGTGCGCGCGATCCGGCTAGATTCATCAAGCAGGCACCGCATCTCCGTTAGGGGATCGTCGTCACCCTCAAGCACCGCCAGCACGGAGTTGCGTTGCGCCGCCGTGTAGTCGCTGCGACTGCGCGCGGCCGCTTTGAGGTCCTCCACCGCAGTCTGTGACACGATCCGCAGCGCCGTAAGCATCCGGGACAACTCGCGCGGCACGTCCGATCGCGGATGCAGCGCTAACCGTCGCAGGACATCCACCGGAGCGTCCGTCCGCAACGGCGCCAGATATGGCGCGCCGGGGCCAACGGTTGCCAGCGAGAAGTAGTACTTCAGCCCGTGCGGATACGTCGGCGCGGTCTGCGTTGCGACGTCGCGATCTTGTTCGGTCAGCCAGAAGTAAGCCAGATAGTGGAGTTCCGCGTCCTCGGGGGCAGGGCGCGATAGCGCGGCCGATTTGTTGAACGCCCACAGGGCCAGTGGATACCGGCACTCTTCGGGGATCTCGGTCTCGCAATCGCGCGCGGCGCAGCACGCCGCCAGCCGGAAAGCGTCGGCCTTCTCGTTCCAATTATGCAGCCGCATGCCGCGTTCGATCTGCGCCTTCGCGGCCCCCTCGGGGTCGTCGTCAGGCGCGTCCGCGCGTTCGGCGAGGGCCAGTACGAGGAGTTCTTGGACTTGCACTACCACGCTATCTGACAATCAAACCGCCTCCGCTTCATTCGTCTGCCCCTAGGCGCGTCACTGCATGCTCGGCACCCAAGGGCTCGACGCATCCCGCGCATTCCGCGGCCGTTGTCAAAGGGTCTGCTCATCGGCCGGCGGCGGCCCACGCGTACTAGGTGGACCTGCGCGCTATCTGGAAAGCTTTGGCGTTACGATAATACTGTAGCGCGGACCTGGGTACCTGATCGGGTCAATAATCTCGCCCAAGACCCCGCGTAATTCCATCTTCAATATCTGCTCGGCAAACGGGAGAGTCGGCGGCGCTCCCCCGGATCATCACTACTGATGGTCGTCTCATCCCCTGGAGCCAAGAACCAGACTCAGCACATCTATCCACGCTGTCGAGCGCTATCTGCGGCATATGGGAGTAATGGACCCCGAGTTCCACATTACCGCTAACTACACCTCTTGGGTCGAGATTATCGACAAAGCCCGCGTAGGTCGGATCTCCTGGGAAACTCGTTGTCTGAGTTTCCACGACGCGCCGAGCTGTTTGGTCTTGAAACCAGCCCTACCCCTCTCCCCCATCTTCATCCCGAATCGTCAGGTCCTTCTCCACGATCTCCGCCTCGTCCGGGTCGGCCTTGTTCTCCGCACCCATCTCATGGCGGATGTACTCGATCCACTGCCGCGCGTCGGGCCATCCGAGTTTCTCGGCGGCCTTCAGCTCTCGGATGGCCTCGTCGTATCGCCCGAGGTCCGAGTACGCCAGCCCGAGCGTCCCGCGAGCGCCTGCGAAGGTCGCGTCGGCCTTGGCGGAGCGCTTCCATACCTCGATCGCGCCCTCAAGGTCGTCCTCATTCATCAGTTCGATGCCGCGATTGTAGAGCGCCTCGGCGAGGGGACTGCTATCGTGCTTGACGGCGCCCTTCTTCCATATCTGCGTGATCCGGTCCGCGGTCGCGGGGGAGATTGCCTCGACTCCCGCCACGAAATCGTAGTCCCGCATCAGGCGCATCAGCTTGCCGTTCTCGACATCGAACTGGAACGTCCGCGGGCCGTCGACGGTCTCGCGCATCACCGAATCCTGTCGCTCCACGTGGAACGCGCCGAAGAGGTGCGCGATCTCATGCACCACCGCGAGGTGCAGATCGTAGCTCTCGTCATCCACCATCGCGCGGATCATGCTCGCGCGGCCGAGGCTGGGGGTGAGTCCCCACGGCAGCGCGACGTATTTGCTGAGCTTCCCTCGGCGCGGCTTCTGGGCGCTGAATCCGATCACCACATCGACGCCGTCGGTGGGGATATCGAGTTCCAGCTCGTCGACGAGATCGCCCATGCCCTCGCCATCGTTGTCGGTCTCCCATTCCACGATCTCCACCACATCAAACGTCACGCCCCATGAGTTCTCGTACATGCCCGAGGCGAACTCGAGGTGGTCGATGACCTCCTGCTCCCACGTGTCGCGCGCCCGCAACTCCTCGTCCGCACACGCGCGAATCCTCAGCACTCGCAGGTCGCCATCCATCACGACCTCCGCAAGCGCGGCCGATCCACAAAGCAGAAGCGATAGAGCCAGCAGATGTCTTGTCATATCGTGTTCCCGTGCCTTCGTTGCCTCGCTATCATCAACACGCCGACCGTCTCTCCAATTCCACGCGCCCTCCCGTATGCAGCACCACCCCTGTAAGAGCGGCTTTAGCCGCGACGCCGTTATCCGCTGTCGCGC
>CAZKUN010000409.1:0-5600 GCA_964555935.1 uncultured Armatimonadia bacterium
AGTTTCTTGGCACCTCTACCGAAAACCTCCCTGCTCATATGGGCAATGCGGGCCTTACACTTACACGCCTCGTGAGTGCAACCGCGCGGACCGCGCGTGTAACCCACAACACGCGATTCGCGCCGCTGACCTCGCCGGGGACCCATCTGCCCGACACGTCAAAACGGCCCCCGCGTCGTCGAGGGGGCCGTTTCTATCGTGGCAGTGCCGGGGGGCTTGCCACGTTACCTGTAGCGACGGTCTCGGTCTCGGTACTCGATGTCCACGCTCGTGCCTCGTCGGTTCTTGCGGATCTCAACGCCGGCGTATCTGCCAGGCTTCTGATACCGAGTCTCGAGGCGGCCGTTGCGCCGGTTCTCGTAGTAGTGGTCATTGTACTGGTTGTTGCCGTAGTACCGGTCATCGTAGCGCTGGCCGGGCAGTGGCACGTTGTAGCCGGTTTGCCTCGGGACCGGGGAGTAGTCCACGTCATGCCGGTAGTCCCGCTGCCGCTGGTTGTAGCGCTGTCTCTGCTGCTTCTGGCTGCACTTGCGCGAGCACTGGCGCGTGCACTTGTGCTTGTGCCGGCCGTTGCCGTCGTCGTCCAGGACTTCGTAGATGATCACCGCCGCCGCAACCGCCGCCAGGATCTTGCCCGTGTCCCCCGCCTGAGCTTGCCGCTGAACTCCGAGCGCCAACGCCACCGTCAGGACCAGCACGCCTGCCAACATCTGGGTCGCTCTGAGAGTCTTCATTTTCGCCCCTGCTTTCTCAACGGTCTGTCGCCCGGTCCGGCTGGTGGTTCAGCGCGGGTGACGCCGCGTGTCATCGTGTTTACTACTCTGCATAGTAGATACCCACTACGGCGTGTAGTAAATCCCGATTCGGAGCGACCGCGACGGGGATCACACTTCGTGAGACAACGAGGAAATGGGTGTTTGGGGGCTCTACGGGCTCACAGCGGGCCTGGGGCGGCTTCTATCGGTCGGCCGTATAGTGCGCGAAGGCGTGGATGATGGCCGCGCTCCACTCGGGATTCACGATGACGACCTGATTGCCCTCGGGGTCCTCGATCAGATCCACCAGTTCCTCCAGGGCGATCTGCTCAACGTGCTCGATGATGTTGTTGCGCCACACGGGCATGACTTCGGGGTCGATGTCCTCGTCGACTTCGAGCATCGCAATGTACTCGTCAATCGGCACGGGTCGGTCCGCGCGGGACAGTTTCAAAAGCGCCCGTCCGTGGCGGTAGATCATATCATACCCGCCCCACGTCATCGAGAGGGCGGCGATGAGTCCGCAGTAGACGCGCGCGACTCTCGCCGATAGTTCGGCTTCACAGGCGACCGCCGATTCGCGACGCGCGTATGGCAGCAGCGCCGCCGCGGAGGCCAATCCAATCAGCACGGCATCGCCCACCCCGACCTGCCACCCCTTGCCGGAGAGTGAGAACATCGCCACGCCAAGGCAGGTGGCGACCACCAGCCCGCTTATGACCGCTCGGTCCGCCGTCCACACGTGGTGTCTGTCTGAGGTTGCCATATTGCCCGCGCTCCCGCTGACGAACGTCTCGCTCAGCCCCCACAAAACCGGGAGTCTCCGACTTTCTTTAGCGTCAATCTGGGTATAGTTGTCCGATTTCCTTCGCACACCTTCTCTGATCCACGCTCTGGGGCTGACTGTGAGAACAACCACACTGGCTGATACGCGGCGCCAGGCCTAGATCGCCGTCAGCGTCAGGAAGCTGAACCGGCCGACCGGGTGCGTGGCGACCCGCGTGCCTGTCAGCGTCAGCGAGTGCGGGTAATGGCCCGACCCCGAGAGTTCGACGAGACTCATCAGGACGCCGCTGCTGGTCTTGGTCCAGTCCACCGTATCGCCGCCATTCCATCGCGCGACATATGCATAGTCGGGATCGCGGTTCTGCATGTCGTTGGAGGTCCACGTGCTAAGCTGCACGGAGTAACACATGGATTCGCTGGCGGCCCCGGGCGTCTCTACCCAGAACTTGAGGAAGAAGCCACGGGGGGAGTAGTGGTCATAGAGAAGCGTGGTCGTCCGCATGTTGCCGGCGCTCATGCGGCACGTCCGCGTGGAGTAGCGTATGGGCTCCTTGTCGAGTTCGATGCCCTCGGGGTACTCGCACCCTTCGGGCCTGAGCGTGACACCGCCAGCGTAGGCCTTCGCGAGCTGACCAACTTCCATCTGCTGAGTGAGCGCGTCGGACGGCGCGAATGCGGCTGTTCCGTCCGCAGCTCGGCTATTGGAGACGCCCAACTCCTTGAGGGTGTCCTCGCCGCCAGGGGCGTTGCCGATCGCGTCGAGAAGGGCTCCGCCAGACTCGGGCTGCGGAGCGCGGGCTCTGGCGTCAGGCATGGTGTCCTCGGGCGGGTCCGCGGGCACGGGGTCGTTAGCTCTCGCGATCGGCGGCACCGATTCGAGAGCGACGGAATCGTCAGCGCCGCCCCGCGTCCGCATGGACGGGCGTCTGACGCGGGTGTTGAGTCGGCGCTGAGCTTCGGCGCCAACGGCAGCTCCCGCCAGCGACGCGCTCGCCCCGGCTTTGGCAATCCGGCTCAAGAAGGCTCGCCGGTCTTGCCCTCGGTCTCGGTCGTGGCCACTGCCGTCGTCGTTAGACATGGGTCTCCTCCGTCGGCGCCTTTGGCGCCGGGTCTAGATCGCCGTCAGTTTCAGGTAATAGAAGTTGCCGCGCATGGTCCCCCAGGCGTTCGGGCCGCCGGTCAGCACCAGCCTGTGCGGGAAGTGCTTGCTCGCCCCCCCCAAGCTCTACGAGACTCATCCGAGCGCCGGTGCTGGTCTTGGTCCACTGTACGGGATCGCCGCCGTTCCAGGCCGCCGTGAGTTTCAGGTTGGGGTAAGTGCACCACCCGGCAAGCTCGACGGAATAGCTCAGGAAGTCATCCTTGCCCCCGGGCGTCTGCACGAAGAAGTACATCGGCATGCCCCCCTTCTGGGGGATTGTATACGTAAGGACCGTGTCCAGATCAGTGTCGGGGGTTATGCGGCCCGAATCAGTGGCGTACCGTAGGGGCTCCTCCTCAAACTCGAAGCCCTCAGCGTACTCGCACCCCGTCGGCGTAAGCGTGATGCCGGCGGCGTAGGCATCCGCGAGGTTGCCCGACGGCGCGAATGCGCCGGCTCCGTCCCCCGCGCGGCTGTTGGAGACGTCCATGCCCGCGAGCGCGGCCTCGCCGCCATCGGTTTTCATGAGCGCGTTTAGGAGGGCATCTTTGGACATCGGCTGTGGGACGCCGGCTCCGGCGTCGGGCAGCGGATTCTCCGGCGGATCCGCGGGCGCGGGATCGTTGGCTCTCGCTATCGGCGGCACCGATTCGAGAGTGATGGAATCGTCAGCGCCGCCCCGCGTCCGCATGGACGGGCGTCTGACGCGCGTGTTGAGTCGGCGTTGGGCGGTTGCGCCCGCACCGAGCGTTGTCCCAACACCGATGGCAGCGGCTTTAGCGATGAACGAGCGTCTGTCGGTCATGTCGCGTTCCTCCACTCTGGTATCTCGCACAACGAACGCGGGCTAGATCACCATCACGTTGAGCCAATGGAAGCGGTATGACCAAACCTCCTGGTTGCGCAGCTCGATGTGGTACCGCGTCCCGCCCTGCAGTTCGAGCAGGCTCATTCCCCGGATCGGTTCCAGGGCCGCCCAGTTGACCGTGGCGACTCCCATCGTATGGCTGAAGCTCGGGACCAGCACGCGTGTTTCGAAACGCGGCGCCCCGGCGCTATCGAAGCCGGAGCCCAGGCACAACTCCAGCAGGTAGACCAGCGATTGGTCCGGCGACCCGAGCGACATCAAGGCGAGCCTGAAGAAGTACTTGATGACCGGGACGTCGGATACGGCCAGGATACTCAGATACGCGGGGTCTTGGTGGAACGTGGCCGGATCCACAACGCCATTGAGCGTCTTATACGAGACTCCGGTGAAGTACGGTGTACGCGTGCCGTCAGCGCGTTCCACGCAATTGGGCTTGAGAGTGATCCCTTTGGCATACGCCGCCGCGACCTTGACCTCCTCGGACAGCTCAATGGCCGGCGCGGTGTGAAGGAGGGATCCGCCGGGGTCATCTCCGAGGAGACCGCCGAGGGCACGACTCGGCCCGAAGATGGCCCGGCCCTGAGTTGGGCGGCCCTTCCGGACGCCGCTGTCCCTGAGAAACGCGGCGCCAGCCGTCGTGCCGCTGAGGGCATTGAGCAGGCGGTCCCTCGAGGAGGGTTTCGGCACGCGCCCGGTCGGTTCCAGGCCCGGCATGGTCTCAGCGGCGGGCGGCGCCTCTCCGTCGGGTATCGTGACGCGAGCAATCTTGAGATCAGAGGTGAGAGTGAGCGGGCCGGTGGCGCGCTTGGAGTCGCGAGTGGGTGTGGTCTCCGTGGACCGGATGGTTGGGCGTCTGATGTTCGGGCCGGCTCGGCGTTGGGCAGATGCAGCGCCGCCGAGGGCGGCACCTGCGCCGACGGCGCCGACCTTGGTCAGGAACGAGCGTCTGTCGGCCATGTCGCGTCCCTCCACTCTGGTATCCCGAACCCCGCGCGCGGATTCTGGATCGGTCTCTAGAGCATGATGACGTGCATCCAGCGGAACTCACGATCGAAGCCGATTTCCTCGTCACGCCTCAGATGGGTCCAGCTAAACGGGAAGTCCGCCCTGTCTCCCCACCCTCGCAGTTGCGCGAGCGCGACAAGAGTGCCCTGGCTCGTGGGCTGCCAGTCGCCCCACTCGCTAATGAACCCACCGAGACCTCGGAAGTCGATCTCGATGCTATACGTGCGGTAGCTCTGCCAATTACCGGGCGTCCGGATGCCGAGGCCAAGCATCGTGTGGCCATTCTCGTAGGCAGCGAGAGAGCGAATAGGCACCCGCTCATCGTTGGGCGGCGCTTCCCCACTGTCAACCCAGCCAGCCGACGACCAGTACATGAGTGGGGGCTTCGTGGGATCGAAGCCGCCTGGGCTGATCTCACCCGAAGCGTAGAGCGTCACGCCCGCCTTCAGGACGTCTTCCGTCGGCGTGTGGGGCTGTGGCGCGCCGGTTGTTGGGCTGCCGATGCGGAGGCTTCTCGGTGCGTTGTTCGGCGCCGGCGGGGGGACGCCGATGCCCTCCAGCAGCTCCGGTCCGCCAGGCATCGAGGCAAGGGACTGGAGCAACTCGTTCCGTGGTGTTGGCGTGAGGTCCGGCAAATTCAGCGCTCGCCGCGGCGTCGCGGCGGATTCGGGGGCCTGGCGTGAATCAGCGGCGGCTTCGTCATCGACGCGGGTCACTTCCGGGAGCGCTTCCAACGTGAGCTTGCGGCCCGTCCCGCCCCGCGCGCCACGCAACGGGATGCGGCGACGTCCTTGAGCCGTGCCCGCCGATCCGAGCGCTACGCCAAGGCCCGATGCGGCGAGCCCGCTGATGAACTTGCGGCGTCCCGATCCGGCGACTTGCTCCTCATTGGTATCGTCGTGGTCATGGTCAGGCATGTCGACCCTCCTAGGGTGAATTCCGCGCGCGGCTGACCCAGCAGCGACCAACCAATCCATCACCACTATTCTCTATCCCGCATTGCCCATATGAGCAGGGAGGTTTTCGGTAGAGGTGCCAAGAAACT
>CAZKUN010000410.1:0-5577 GCA_964555935.1 uncultured Armatimonadia bacterium
GCTGCCCCTAGTACGAGAGGACCGGGGTGGACGAACCTCTGGTGTTCCAGTTGTCACGCCAGTGGCAAACGCAGGGTAGCTACGTTCGGACCGGATAAGCGCTGAAAGCATCTAAGCACGAAGCCGACCCTAAGATAAGGTCTCCATCAGTCTCGTACTGTAAGACCCCAGGAAGACTACCTGGTTGATAGGCCGGGAGTGTAAGCATGGCAACATGTGTGCCGACCGGTCCTAATAGCCCGAATGGCTTACATCTAGTGCAGCCGTGCATTATGCACTAATTGATGGCCTGGACTTATTCCAGCCCATCTGGTATTGACAGAATCACTCGTCTCATGCGCTCGCTTGCAGCTTTCAGGGCACGCGTTTTTGCTCGGTGACGAAAGCGGAGGTGTCACACCCGTTCCCATTTCGAACACGGAAGTTAAGCCCTCCTGCGCCGATGGTACTGCACGGGTAACTGTGTGGGAGAGTAGGTCATTGCCGAGCATTTAGTGAGAACGGCCAGCCCCTAACCAGGCTGGCCGTTCTGCTGTTTTCTGGGGGCTCGTGGGGGCTCGGGGGTGGACTCTTACAGCACCCTGTCAAGAATGGCTTGGGCGCTCTTTGAGAGTACCGTGTAGTCGGGGATCTCGAAACGATTCCCGTCCGCGTCAGTCACCAGAACGCGCGCGTCCGACAGTGACTGCAGGCTGTCGCGCATTCCGCGGCAGACGAAGTCGCGGGGGCCGGCGCTGGTCTCGACGCTCCAATACACGACGCCGAACTCCTCGCGGATGGACTTGACGCGACTAATGACCGGGATGAAGTACCTGCGATCAAGCATCTCCGCTACGAGGCCGCGTGACTCCTCATCTAGGCCTCGCATATCCTCTAGGACGCCTATCTCGCCCTTCAGACCGTCGAAGAGGGCAACGTACCGATCCCGGCCCGACAGAGGGAAACACCTGCTGGCTCGACAGTTCAGGTACGATCGGTCGTCCTCGATCTCGCAGCGGAACTCGCCGAGGGGGCCTCGCGTGATGTGGACGCGCGACGGATCGAGCGTCTGCGACCCGCCGGCCAGGCCGTGCCGTGCCTCGAGTGGATCAGTTCGGCTCTCCATCGGAAACGCCTTCCTGGTCTGCAGTTACCCGTCCACTGCCTTAATAGCCGAGACCTCACGCTGCATCTCTACCAACCGGTGGTAGGTTCCTCGCTGTTCCAACAACTCGTCGTGAGTGCCTAGTTCGGCGAGTTTGCCGTGCTCGAGAACCATCAACCGGTTCGCATTGCGCAGCGTGCTGAGCCGGTGAGCGATCGCGAACGTCGTGCGGCCGGCGATAAGCCGGCTGATCGCCTCCTGGATTTCCTTCTCGGTCTCCGTATCAACCGACGCAGTGGCCTCGTCAAGGATCAGAATCGCCGGGTCGTGAAGAATCGCGCGGGCAATGCTCAGCCGTTGCCGCTCCCCGCCCGAGACCCTCGCGCCGCGCTCGCCCACTGTCGTATCGTAGCCATCAGGCATGCGAATAATGAACTCATGGGCGTTGGCCGCCCTGGCTGCGCCGATTATCTCGTCGACAGAAGCGTCTGGTTTACCGTAGCCGATGTTCTCGGCGATCGTTCCGTTGAACAGGAATGGCTCCTGAAGCACTACGCCGATCTGGCTTCTCAGGGCCTGCAGGCTGATGTCCTTGATGGGAACGCCGTCAATCTCGACGACGCCCTCATCCACATCATAGAATCGGCAGACCAGGTTGATCAGCGTGCTCTTACCCGCGCCAGAGTGCCCCACGAGGCCGATCATCTCACCAGGCTGCACGTCGATGGATACGTTGCGAAGCACCGTCTGCGCCTTGTCATACCCGAAGCTCACATCGTTAATATTGACGTGCCCCTTCAGACGCCCGATATCGGCGGCATCCGGGTTGTCGTAGCCCTCCGGCTCAGTGTCGATCACCTCGAACACGCGCTCCGCCGCAGTGAACGACCGGGTCAATCGATCATTGAGCCGCGTGAGTGACTGCAGCGGACCATAGAACCGGAACATGTACTGGATGAATGCCTGAAGCGATCCGAGCGTGAAACCGGTCTGAAGGATGATGCTCCGGCCTCCGAACCACCAGATGCTCACCATTACCAGCATGAACAGCAACTCAACCGCGGGGAAGTAGATCGCCCAGACCCTGTCAGCCTTGACGTTGGCAACGAAGAGTTGGTAGGCCCGCTTGTTTACGGAGTCGACCTCTCGCTCCTCCTGGGCGAAGGCCTTGACCACGCGCACGCCGGAGATCGCCTCGTTGATGCGGGAGAACAGCTTCGACCATCTGTGCCAGATGCGGTGGTACAGGCGGTGAAGCTTGCGCCAGAAGGTGGCCGTCACGATAGCGATGATCGGGACCGGCACCATGATGCACAGCGCCATCTTCCAGTCCATGATAAACAGCATGACGCCGATGCCAATGACCAACAGACCGTCACGGATGAGGATCTCCGACCCCTCGCCGATCATCTGGTGGATGGCGTCGCTGTCGCGAGTGATCCGCGACATCAGCCCGCCTGTGTCCTTCTTGTCGAAGAACTTGATGGCCAGGTGCTGCATCCGCCGGTACAGTTGGCTGCGCACGTCAAACGTGATCCGGCCCCCAAGCCAGATCATGATCCATCCGTGACCCATCCTCAGCAACGTGGAGGTCAAGTGCAGGCCAATCTGAAGAAGAATCAGCGTGGTCAGCAACTGGATCTTGCCGGCCTGCGTGGAGTTTGCGTATTCCGGCGTCGGCGCCAGAACGCGGTCGACCATCGCCTTAGAGATCAGCGGCCCGATGAGGGTGATGCCCGTGCCGATGAACGTGATGGTGAGCGCCAACACCCCAAGCCATATATGCGGTTTCAGGTAGCCGTAGAGGCGGCGCAGGATTCGGCCCCTCGGCACGCATGCCGGACAGTTGGGCGACCACGGCGGCAGGACACGCCCGCACTTCTCGCAGGCCTTCTCGTCCTCGTCGGGCGTGATGAGTCGCGGGATGTCAATCGTCTTGTCCGACTTGGCGAAATCATCGACCGCGCGGGAGAGCTTGCTGAAGGATGCGGCCTGCGAGTGAGAGTACGAGATGACGTCAACGGGTTGCCCTGCGATGGTGACCTGGAGTATTGCCCGTCCCACCTGCATCTCAACCGTGGCACCCTCGATGTCTTCCATGGCGAACATCTTGATGGGGGCGCCGTTACTCGACGTCTCGGGGCCGAAGACGAAGGCGTGGGTCGACGTCACCGCCAACCACTGTTGGCCGAACGCGCCGTCGGGACCGAGATCCGACTCCGCGACAAGGAATAACTCCTCGCCATCGTCGAGCACGGACTCGATGCGCGAGCGCAACGGATCCGCAACCTCGCTGGCGGGGGTGAAGGGAATCGGGTCGGCCAGGTCGATCTCGAATGGCTGTTTCTTTGGTGACACGATTAGTGCTACGCTATCATGGCGCCGCAGGTTCGCGTGCGGGCGCGTTTTGGTTGGCTATCCGTGCAACTCACGCGGTCTTGTCGCACATTGTTCCATCAGGCAATTAGCTTTCGCCATCGAGGCGACGGCTCCTGCATCAGCGGTCGAGCTTGGGCATGGGCGAAAGGCCCTTGGCTTTCGGGTATCGCGCCCGGGTCAACATGGCCTCAATGTATCCGCGGCTTTGGTCGGGGTGGTTGGTCGCCCAAACGATGCTCTCGTGGTCGAGGGCATCGATCCGGTCATTCATCGCCTTCATCACGTCCATGCAATTCAGTAGGGCCTGTCGCACGGGCATCCGTTCCGGGTTGAGGTCCAGACCGAAATACCCGTCGTAACCACGCATTTTGAGCGAGTAAAGAGCCGCCTCGGTCTGTTCCGGGCTGACCACTCCTACATTCAGGTCCTGGTCGTAGTTGCCGAGGGGCTGCGAGTTCCAGTGCGTGTGGGCCAAGCGACCGTGTTCGCAGACCAGACTGAGCGCACTGGGCAAGTCCTCGAAGCCCATGTGCACGTGCCCGACCTCGGGATTGAGGCAGACCATCGCATGGCCGCGATCCAGTAGCTTCCTGTTCGCCTCGTTCTTGAGCAAGCTCTCGGTCTTGATGCCCATAAGGATGCCCTCAGCCGTGGTGCCATAGAGGATGTGCCCTCGAGGCTCGTACGGTTTCGGCTCCTCCGCAACGCGCACGCCGGGCACCGCATCCATGGCTTCCGCGAGGCCGGAGCAGAACCGATGGCGGGCAGCCGCTAGATCCAGGCCAAACGGGTTCTCGTACCCGTCAATCCCCGGCCAGACCACGGCGATCTCAACGTCGAGGTGCTTGCACATCTCGAGCGTCTCTTTGGTCCGGTTGATGGCGGCCCGGCGCGCCTCAGGCATCGGCGACGAGAGAGCCCCCCATTCGAACTGGCGGTCGAAGAAGATGTGCGGCGCCAGCATCACGAGCTTCATGCCCGTGTCCTTGATGAAGCTCTCCCACAGCTCGATGTTATGCGGGCCAACCTCATTGGGGTAGTGGGCCTCGAGGCCGACTAGCCCGTACTTCATCAGCCCTGCCGCCATTTCCATGATCTCTTCCATCTCAAGAGATCTATCGAGGTAGGAATCGTGGAATCGGCCGCCGCCGGGCGAGAAGAACCAAACGCCAGCCGAGAATCGGAGATCCAGGCTGTGCTCCTGCAGGTGCTTGACCATTGCTGCCGGTGATCTGAGCTTGGCCTGCGAGCGGACGTCAACCAATGCCATGACCTACTCCCCCTTGACTGTTACGCACGATCTCCTGTCTTTAGGCGTGACCCGCCAAGGAGTTCGGCATTGGTTCTAAGAACCCTTGTAGGCAGGCTGTGCCATGTAACAGGCTTAGGTTTACGCGGTTGTAACAGTAGTGGTCTACAGATGGTGCTGTTGTTGGGGCTGTCCCGGCGTTGGCCGGGGAGCCCCTGGTCTGGGCCATGCCGTCGCTGCTTGGTGGCCATCCCCGAGAGGATGGCGCGCGACGTTGAAGCCTTGGCTCTCGACGACGAACTCATCTTCGGTGACCCTCAGCCAGACGTGGTCACCGATGAGATGGGCGGGCACTTTGCACTTGCGGTTGCGGTATCGGACGATCGCTTCGCGCGTCACCTTGCGCCGATGGCAGACGCTGCAGAGGCTGCGGATCTGGAGTGGACTGTCGCGCTCGCTGGTTCGATACAGCGCCGCCGGCGGCTTGCCGCGCAGGCTGGCATGGGAGTGTTCGTGGTTGTACCACCGGACCCACTCCGCGAACGCCTCATTCAGCTCGTTGAGCGAGTTGACCTTGAAGCGCGCTTCGCTCAGGAAATCGCGCTGGACGAACTGGAAGGATTTCTCGATCTTCCCTTTCGTCTGCGGGCGATAGGGCCGCGCATAGACCGCCCGGATGCCCAACAGATCGAGCACCATCTGGTATGTCGTCTGCGGTCCATTGAGGCTCTCATGTGCGCGAAACTGCTTCCCCCGATCCGACAGGATCCCGCCCGGAAGCCCGCATTTCTCCAGCCCATCGGCCAACACGCCCAGGCCTGCTGCCCCGCGGGCACGGACGGCCGAAGGGACAGATATGAAAGCC
>CAZKUN010000411.1:0-5483 GCA_964555935.1 uncultured Armatimonadia bacterium
GCGTCCGAGGCCATGACAATCGGCTCGAGTTGCTCGATCGCCTCGGGCTTCTCCAGCTTGCTGATGATCGGCGTATCTTCGCCCGCCGCCTGGATCAGCGAGCGCAGGCCTTCCACGTCGCCCGCTCCCCGCACGAAGGACAGGGCGAAATAATCGACGTCATGCTCGAGGCCGAACGCGAGATCCCGCTCGTCCTTCTCCGATACGGTCGGCGCGGAGACGTTCACGCCCGGCAGGTTCATGCCCTTATGCTCTTTGAGAGGGCCGCCGTATACGATCTTGCATCGGACATCGCACGTGCCCGTCTCCGTCACGTGCAGCTCCAGCAGGCCGTCGTCAATCAGGATCCGATGGCCGACGTGCACGTCGGTGGCGAACTGGTCATACGTGGTCCCAAAGCGCTCAGCCGTGCCCACAATATCCGGCTCGCACGTGATGACACACTCCGCCCCCTCGACCAGCTCGACGATCCCATCCTGGAGCGAGCCCACGCGGATCCTCGGTCCCTGCAGATCCATCAGTATCGCGATGAATCGCCCCAGTTCCGCGCTGACCTTGCGCGCTCTGGCGATCGTCTCGGCGTGCCACTCTTCCTCGCCGTGAGATCTGTTCAGGCGAAACACGTCCACCCCAGCCTCGATCAGCCCCCTCAGCATCTCCTCTGACTCCGTCGCCGGGCCGAGCGTGGCGATGATCTTCGTCGAGTTGAAGCCCGTCATCTCATTGAAAGCCGTCATGGCAATTCACTCCTCGTGTTTCGGAGGCAAGAGCCTTGCCCCCTCATCCGTCAGCCCGACAATCGCCGCGTACGTGTCAATGAACCCGCCGGCCACCTTCGGTTCCGGCGCCCGCCAGGCCTGCTTCCTCCGCGCCAGCACCTCAGGCGCAACACGCAGGTCCAACCTCCGCCCCGGCAGGTCGATCTCAATCTCGTCGCCGTCCTCGACCAGCGCGATCGGGCCGCCGAGCGCCGCCTCCGGCGCCACGTGACCGATGCACGGTCCTCGCGTCGCGCCAGAGAACCGCCCGTCCGTGACCATAGCAATAGATTCGCCAAGCCCCATGCCGACGAGCATCGCGGCGGGGATCGACATCTCCCGCATGCCTGGCCCGCCACGCGGCCCCTCGCCCCGAATCACCAGGACGTCGCCCGGACTAACGTTGCCCGACTCCAGCAAGTCGCGCGCGTCCTCCTCGGATTCGAGCACCCTCGCGGGCCCCGCATGCCGATGCATGTCCATGTGAACCGCGCTCTGCTTGCAGACGGCGCCACTCGGAGCGAGCGACCCGAACAGGACCGCCAGCCCGCCCTCTGACGCCAGCGGCTGATCGAGCGGCGCGATCACCGAATCGTCCGTCGCCTCCGCGTCCGCCAGCACGTCGCCAAGCGGCCCATTGACCGTCACCGCGTCGAGACTCAACCCGTCCCGCAGCCGGTCCATTAACGCCAAAACGCCGCCCGCCTCGTGGAAGTCCGTCAGCGTGGTGTCGGAAGCCGGTTTCATGCGCGAGAGAAGCGGCGTCGATCTACTCGCCGCGTCAAACTCGGCGAGTGACAACGCATCCCCCACCTCCGCGGCCAGCGCCGACATGTGCAGCACGGCGTTGGTCGATCCCCCAAACGCCACCAGCACGCGCACCGCATTCCGCAGCGAGTCCGGCGTGATGACCTCGCGAGCCGTCGGCCCGACATCCACCATCTCCGTCGCCCGTTGCCCGCTGGCGCGACAGATCGCAGCCCGCTCTGGGTCCACGGCCGACAGCGTCGAGGCGCCCGGCAACGTCAGACCAAGCGCCTCGGCCAGGCAGCACATGGTCATCGCGGTCCCAAGCATGTTGCAGACGCCAAATGACGCGCAGACGGCGGACTCGACCTCATGGAGTTGCTCTTCGGTGATCTTCCCGCTGACGAACTCGCCAATCGCCTCCTTGACGTCACTGGCAACGCGAACGCGAGGCGGCAGGCCCCCAGGCGACATTTCCTGACACGGAAGCATCGGACCACCGGGCACGACAACGGTCGGCAGATCCAGCCGCGCAGCCGCCATGAGCATTCCCGGGACGATCTTGTCACACGAGGCGATCATCACAAGCGCGTCGATGGCATGCGCCTTGCCCATTAGCTCCACGGACGCCGCGATGACATCTCGCATCGGCAGGACATAGTGCCCGCCCGGCCCCTGGACCATCCCATCACACGCGGCGATAGTGCCGAACTCGCGCGGGACGCCGCTCGCCTCGCGGACGCCCTCTTTCACCCAATCCGCGATCTCGCGGAGATGCGCGTGCCCCGGCACGAGTTCAGAGTAGGAATTCGCGACCCCAATGATCGGGCGGCGCAGGTCTGCGTCGTCAAGCCCGGTGGCTTTCAGCAACGCGCGGGCGTACGCCCCCTGAGCGCCCCTTATGGCGTCTGAAGAGCGGCGGCCCGGGCTGGACGGCTTAGACCCCATGTCGCACCTCGTGTGTGGAGCGCGAGACGAACATGCTTGACCCATTATCGCGCTGCAAAAAGGGGATCAATTGTCACGCGCGGAACCGCGTGGTATAATCCGCGCCGAGGATAAGCGCGCGCCTGCCCTGGTGTCAAGCCAGCGGGTGGCGCCAGCGCTGCCTCGCTAGATGCCGCCGCGAGCGGTCGGCGACGAGACGAAATAGCCCGGAGGTCCCTCCCATGGGTCAGATTGACGTTGAGAAGCTTTGGAAGGCAGTCAATGCAACGCTCGTTGAGGGCGCGATCAACCGGCCTCTGTGGGAGGCTTCCCGTACCGCCGTCGCGCTCGCCCACGACGAGGAGGATGAGTGCATCGTTCTCGGGATGCCCACCAACCGCATGGAGCTTCGCGGCCACATCGAGACGCGCGTCAACAAGGCTCGCCTGATGGAGATCGTTCAGGCCAAGCTCGGTCGGCGGCTCGATATCAGAGTCATCGAGGGCGAGACCAAGGAGGCCTATGAGAGAGATCGGGAGCGCCAGCAACTGCGCATTGAATCGAGGGAACAAGCTCATCTACGCGCGCAGGGCGTCGCTACCGCCGCGGAGAGCTGGGACGCGCTGAACGAACAGGTGCTGCTGGCCCACACGCAGTCGGAGGGCCGACGGTTCGTGCACAACCGGGCCAAGTTCCTCATCCGCTGCGTGCGCATGCTCGTCGAGGCGGAAGACCGCATCCGCGATCGCGAGCCGGGCAAGGAGGAGTTCCACGAGAGGCAGCTCGCGCGCACGATCGAGAAGATCGCCACGATGACGGAGGGCACGCCGATCACGGTGAGCCTGGAATACATGCGATACAAGGCGACGAAGAAACGGCGCGGGTAGCCCGGGCATCCCCTGGACGCGGAGAACAAGCCCATGACCTATCGGCGCGCGGATCCGCTGCAAGCCCAACTCGGCCCTGACGAGGAGATCATCTGGCAGGGCGCTCCCGCGCGACGATTCTACGTCTACCGCAACTGGATGTACTCGGCGTTCGGCCTCTTCTGGATTGCAGTCTGCGCGCTCTGGCTCCTAAGCGTCCGCTCAGCCGGTGTCCCCCCCGCGCTCTACCTCATCTCCATACCTCTGGGGATCCTCTGCTTCTGGCTCACCGTGGGCCACATCATCTGGGCCTCGATTGAGGCCGGCAACGTCCGCTATGTGGTGACGGACTGGCGCGTGTTGATGACCCACGGCTGGCCTAAGATGAAGATCCGCACCATCCCTCTCGCGCGCATTGCTGAACTCGACCTGTGGCCCCGACGTCATGGATTCGGCGACATTCGCCTGGGGCTCGAGGTCGGATTCTGGGACGGGGCAAGATGGGCGAAAGCCGGCGCCTCGAGTTTCGGGCACCATGAGGTCGTATTGCGAGGCGTGCCTACCGTTTCAGATGTCTACACCCAGTTGTGTGAAGCGGTGCGGGCGAGCGCCCAATAGCCCCGCGCGAAGGTCATTCACCAGACGTAGCGAATTGAATCAAGCCGAGTTGAAGCAGTATTGACCGCTACCATATTGCCGCACCCACACTTGGAGGAACTCCACATGGACCGCAAGTTAGCCGTCATGTTAGCGCTGGCCATCGGCGCGTTGGTCATCGGGCCCGCGTCGATCGCTCAGCAAGACGATACGCCCATCAAAGAGGCCATCGACGCCATGCATGATGCCCTCACCGATGGCAACGCCGAAGCTCTCGGCGCGCTCATCTCGGACTCCGGATTCGTCGGCTTGGTGCCTGGCGATGCCGGAAGCCAGTGTTTCGACAAAGAGGCCCTGGTTACGGCCCTTGCCGGACAAGCACAGGACATGACCGTTGAGTTCGCCGACACCGAGGTCACGCTCTACTGGATGGTCGCCTTGGCGACAACGACGATCAACATCCCGGACGCGGGCATGAACCTGGATATGGTGACCGTCCTCATGCGCGAGGGCGGCGAGTGGAAGTTCGTGCTGCTCAGCGTTATGTTTACCAACCCGCAGCCGCTGGAAGAAGCAGTCGCTGAGGCCGTAGCAGGCATGTCCACGCTGCCGGCATCGTTACTGGAAGGCGACTTTGGTCCCCTCGAACTCGCGCTTCACGACGAGGCGTTCGTCATGGCGTTCGTCGATCCTGGGTACGAGGTCCGGTGGACGAACTCCAAGGAACAGCTCATCGAGATCCTCAAAGGCGTCAAGGACATGGTGACGATCGAGGACACCCACTTCGACGCCGAAGAGACCATGATGGGCCAGGACGTTGCGGTGGTTCGCGGGACCTGGGTGCTGGACATCACCGACCTCGGTGAGACCAAATCAGACATGACTGGGTTTGCCATCAAGACCGACGATGGGTGGAAGATCGTTGGATTGGTCGGAGGCCCCCAGGGCTAGGTTGTCGAAAGATCCCGCCGACCGACGGGGAACTTTCCCCCAAGGTTGGCGGGTTATTGCGCATGAGTTCGCTTTTCAATGACGACGCCGCATTGGGCTGGCGACTCTGATGCTTACAGGAGCAGGCCAGCGTCTCGAAGTCGATGTGCTCCACGGTCACGTGCCCTGGTGGCACGCGTTTTCGGTTCGCGATCCTGAGTCGTGAGGCGTTGGGGACTCCGGGTTTTCCGGGCGATCTCGATCGCGCGGGAGGCATCCCCCCGCTGTATACTCACACACCGGATGGTGAGACAATGCCCAGAGGTACCGTTAAGTGGTTCAATGACTCCAAAGGCTATGGTTTCATAGCCCGTCCCGATGGCGAAGAGGACGTCTTCGTCCACTATTCGTCCATCTCGGGCGAGGGGTATCGTTCCCTCGTTGAGGGAGCGGAAGTCGAGTTTGACGTGGAAGCCGGGGCGAAGGGTCCGCGCGCCCAAAACGTCGTCGTCATCAGCATGCCTGAGGGCGCCGGCGGCGACCAGTGGTAATCGATGCTGTCCGGAGGGTCCACTCGCCTGGGCCCTCCGGACGCACTCCAAACTGGCGTTGGGCGGAACGCATTCTAGGGGGCAAGGGCTGTCGGGTGGTCGCCAGC
>CAZKUN010000412.1:0-5357 GCA_964555935.1 uncultured Armatimonadia bacterium
GGAGGGCGCGGAAATCGTGGTCGCGTCCGTCCGTGACATCACTGAGCGCCTCACGCTGGAGCAGCGCCTGATCCAGACGCAGCGCCTCGAGAGCCTGGGCCTACTCTCGGCGGGCATCGCGCATGACTTCAACAACCTGCTGATGCCGATCCTCGGCTACGCCAACATCGCGACGCAGCAGTTGCCGCCCGAATCTCCGGCGCTGCCGCGGCTCCACCAGATCGAGACGGCCGCCCGTGCCGCCGCTGACCTGTTCAGCAACCTCACGGCCTACGCCGGTCAGGCAGATACAGAGACCGGGCCGGTCGATCCGACCGAATTGATCAAGCGGATGGCCGCCATCCTGGAGACGACGATGTCGCCGCGGACAGTGCTGAGCCACCAGTTCGCCGACAATCTTCCGGCCATCGACGGGGACTTCTCGTAGCTACGACAGGTCGTGATGAACCTGATCACGAACGCCACCGATGCGATCGGCGAGCGCAGCGGTCAAATCACCATCCGCACAGCAGCCCTCCACGCGGACGCGCAATACCTCCGAGCGACCCACGTCGATGACGAGCTGCCACCGGGCACCTACGTCACGATCGAAGTGGCGGACACGGGAATCGGGATGGAGTCCGCAACGGCGACCCACATGTTCGATCCGTTCTTCACGCCGAAGGGCGACGGACGGGGTCTAGTCATGGCCAGCGTCCTGGGCATCGTCAGGTCCCACCGCGGTGCCGTGAAGGTCTACACCGAGCCGGGCGAGGGAACGAGCGTGAAGCTGTTGTTCCCCGTCGCGGCGTCGCCCGCTGCGCCTCCGCCCGTGATCCCGGCAACGGTCGGTGCCGACCCACTCACCGTCCTGGTTGTCGACGATGACGAATCGGTGCGCACCGTCGCGGTGGACATGCTAGAAGTCGTCGGATGGAACGTAATCTCCGCCGTTGACGGTAACGCCACAATCCAGGCCCTTGCCGATCATCGAGATGAGGTCGGGGTCGTCCTGCTCGACTACATGATGCCGGGCATGCCGAGCGCGGATGTCGCCACTGAACTCAAACGGCTGGCGCCAGAGATCCCGATCATCCTCAGCAGTGGCTACGCCGAATCCGAAGCAACGGCAACATTCCCGGGCAAGGGGCTCGCCGGTTTCTTACAGAAGCCCTCACGATCGCGGTGCTGTCGCACGTCGTGAACAAGGCGCTGACGCCCGGGGCATAGCCGCCAGCCTCGCCGAAGTTACGCTGGCGCGCGCGGCGCGACGAATCTAGAATGATTCAGGCGCAGGAGTGTAGCTCAGTTTGGCAGAGCAACGGTCTCCAAAACCGTAGGTCGTGGGTTCGAGTCCCTCCACTCCTGCCAGACCTTTCGGCGCCCAGGTGGTGGAATCGGCAGACACGCCGTCTTGAGGGGGCGGTGCCCGCAAGGGCGTATGAGTTCAAGTCTCATCCTGGGCACCACAACACTGTGGGGCCGCAAGAGGCTCGAGCGGAAGTAGCTCAGTTGGTAGAGCGTCTCCTTGCCAAGGAGAAGGTCGCCGGTTCGAGTCCGGTCTTCCGCTCCAATCCCCTCTTTTGAATCTACGAGGAGCCTCTCCTCCGACTCGTGCTAGTATTGGCATACAAGCACAGCGCACCACGAGCCTCTAACTTTTGGTGCTGATCGGGGTGGATGATGGCCCGTACAGCCGCCAAGGCGAAGACCAGGCAACAGCCTCTACCTGAAGATTATCGGCTGTTGGCCGAGAGCTTCCGACGGTCCCTACTGGCGGGCAACAAGAGCCCGCGCACCGTGCAGGGCTACGGAGAGTCCGTCGCCTTCTTCGGTGACTTCCTCGCGGACCAGGGCATGCCCCAGCACGTCGCAAACATCACGCGCGAGCACGTCGAGTCCTTCATCGTCGATCTCCTGGGTCGCTTCAAGCCATCGACGGCAGCGACTAGGTACAGAAATCTTCGCGTCTTCTTCGGGTGGCTGGTGGACGAGGGCGAAATCAAAGAATCGCCCATGGTAAAGATGACGCCCCCGACCATCCCCGAAGAGCCGCCCGAGGTCCTGACCGAAGATGAGCAGCAGCGGCTCCTGAAGGTTTGTGACGGTCGGGAGTTCGACGCCAGACGAGACAAGGCCGTGATCATGCTGTTCATGGACACCGGCATGCGCCTCAGCGAGTTGGCTAACCTTCAAGTCGCTGACGTTGACTTCGACATGAACGTCGCGCTGGTCGTCGGCAAGGGCGGGCGTCCTCGCGCCTGCCCGTTCGGGCGAAAGACGGCGATGGCGCTCGACCGTTATCTGCGTGTTCGTCCGGCGCATCGTGAGGCCGGACGCGATGAGCTATGGCTCGGTCATGCTGGAAAGATGACGCCGCGGGGCGTCGCAGCCCTAGTGGCGCGGCGCGGCAAGCAGGCCGGTATCGCACACCTCAACCCTCACTTGTTCCGACACTCGTTCGCCCACACATGGCTTGCCGCCGGGGGGAACGAGGGCGACTTGATGCGACTCGCAGGCTGGCGATCGCGGTCGATGCTTGGCCGATACGGAGCCAGCGCCGCTGACGAGCGGGCGCGTGAAGCGCACAAGAAACTTAGTCCCGTAGATCGACTGTAGAGTCGAAGGCTTCTTGGGGGGATGAGCATCCACGAGGGGCGCGGCGACCGTCTGTCGTCGCGTCCCCATGCCTCCGATGAGCACTCCGCCGTCCCGCTGTTACGTCGAAGACGGAGTGGCCGGAGTGGTCGTCTGGGGCCACGTCTGAAGGGCTCCGAGGGATCGCGAACGTCCCTCTGATCCCTCGCTAGACGGGATATACAATAACCCCGTACCCGTATGGGTATGACGCAGCGTTTGTCACCAGAGGAGGCTTCCCTCCGCGGCCGCATCGGAGCCTACGCGCTCCACGCTCGGTACGACGCGCGCGAGACCACCGAGAAAGCCCGTGCGGCGGCGAGAACCGCGCTTGATACGCGTCTGATCGACGAGTTCGACCTCGACCCCGAGGGCCGAGGCTTCGAGACCCACTTGAAGCATGCCAGGTCCGCTCACTTCTCACGCCTCGCGCTCCGGTCCGCCCGGAAGCGGAAGCGCCGCCGGCAAGGTGGTGCGCGATGACGCCTAACACTGACCAATCAGCTTCCCAGAACGCCCCCACCGAATCCCCTGAGCCCCTCGACCACGCCGACACCCTGGGGGTCGTACCGCCATGGGGTACTGAAGTGTGCCGGGTCTGCCGCTATCGGCGAAAAGGGCGTCCGCGCTGTCGAGGTCGGGACCTCAGCGAGAGTTCAGTCGTTTGCACGAATGTTCCGTCGGGGCGCGAACTTGAGAACGGCCATCTACACGAATGTCCCGACTGTTACAGCTGCGGTGGCGAACACGTTGCCGAAGACGACGGTGGCTATGTTGGTGTCTTCGATGTTGATGTTGTAGATGTCCTCCACGTTGAGAACGTCCTCGATGTTGTAGATGTCTTCGAGGTCGATGTCCTAGTTCATGGTGAAGATGGGGCCGTTGAGCCCCGATGACGGTCACTATCTCGCAGCGCTACACCCGAACGAGTCCCTGCCCAGTGTGCGGTGGCTATCCATCGCTTCCGCAGGGACAGGGCCAGCGATGTCACGGCTTTCTGTCAGATGACGCGAGATTTGCTCGCTGCTCCCGCGAGGAGCAGGCCGGTTCGCTGACACCAGGTGGGGACGGGCTGTACGGACACTCTCTCGATCGCGGATGCCGCTGCGGCGTGGCGCACGGCAGCGCATCGCAAGTCGTAGACGACACCGGCGCGCCTCCCGCGCCGGTGATCTGCACGACGCGCTACGAAGTGCGCGACGCAGACGGCGTGACCGTAGCCGTGCATGTGCGGCGTGACCGCGCGGATCGCTCGAAGGCGATGCACTGGGAGCGACCGGGTGGCGCTGTGGGACTCAACGGGACACCGGTAGCGTCACTGCCGCTCTACGGAATCGACCGCCTCGCAGCATCGCCGGACGGCGTGCCGGTCGTCGTGACCGAGGGTGAGTCGGCTGCTGGCTCGCTTACCGCCCGTGATTTCTTGGCGGTGGGAACCGTGACGGGAGCAGCGAGCACCCCCTCCGATGAGACCCTCAAGTCTCTCGACAATCGGCCTGTGCTTCTCTGGCCCGACAATGACGACAAGGGCCGGGAGCACATGAGTCGCATCGCCTCCCGGCTCGCTGTGCTCGGGCATCCGGACGTGCGGATGGTCGATTGGACGGACGCCCGCGCGAAAGGTGACGCCGCCGACTTCACCGGCACCGACGAGGAACTGGCCGAGCTGCTCGATGCTGCCGAGCCATGGGAAGGCGGAACCACAGACGACAAGCCGCCCGCACTGCGATGGATGACCGCAGCCGAAATCTCAGAGTACGAGCCCGAGCACACCGAGTGGATCGTCGAGAACTACGTCGCTGCGAAATCGGTGACGGAGCTTGAAGGGAAGATCAAGCACGGCAAGACGACTTTCCTCGCGCACATGGTCAGCGCGATCCGCACGGGTGAGCCGTTTCTCGGCGGAGGGACGCAGCGAGGGCCGGTTGTCTGGCTCACCGAGGAGCGCACCCCAACCTTTCTGAGCGTCTTACGCCGAGCGGGACTGGAGCACGACAGCAACCTCCACGTTCTGACCTTCGGCGGCACTCGCCACTTGCGGTGGGACGAGGTCATGGAGCAGGCGACGGCCAAGGCACACGAAGTCGGTGCGGTGCTGATCGTGATCGACACCATCCCTCAGTGGGCGGGGGTCACGGGTGACAGTGAGAACGACGCAGGCGAAGCACTGAGGGCGATGAGCCCCGTACATCAAGCCGCGGAGTCCGGGCTCGCGGTCGTCGTCGTCCGACACGGCCGCAAGCGCGCCGCTGAGATCGGAGACTCTGCTCGTGGGTCGAGCGCGTGGGGAGGCGCGTCGGACATCCTTTTGTCTCTCAGACGTATGGAGGGGCAAGGTCACGACAGCCGCCGCAAGCTGAAAGCGGTCGGGCGGTTCGACGACATCCCTGGCGAACTGATTATCGAGATTCAAGACGGCAAGTACGTCTCGCTTGGCGACGCACAGGACGCGGAACAGCGGCAGGTGCATGACGCGCTGCTGGACTTCCTCCCCGCGACGGCCGAAGACGCGATGCCCGAGGGCGAGATTCTCGAAGAGCTAAAACAGCGCGGCGTCGGCAGCCGGACATCCTTCCAGCGAGCGCGTGATGTGATGCTTGACGAGCACCGTCTCCGCCAGGCGAAGGGCTATGGCAAGACGAAGCGAGCCTTCGGATACTGGCTCAATGACACCCCCGGTAATGATGTGCCCGTCCTAGAGAGAGGGTTGGGCAGTTGATTACCCAAGGTGCGATTGCTGC
>CAZKUN010000413.1:0-5345 GCA_964555935.1 uncultured Armatimonadia bacterium
CAGTCTTCGCACCCATTGAGATCGCCTGGTCCACCAACGGGGGGACGTCCTTGGGGTTCCGAACGATATACACCATGTCGAGTCTGTCGGGCACTTGGGAGAGGTCAGCGTAGGCCTTTTCGCCAAGGATCTCGTCCGCGGCGGGGTTCACTGGTATGACCCGATACCCCTGGGATTGGAGGTACTTGGCCGTCTTGTGGCTATACCGCTCGGGGTTTGGAGAGACGCCGACGAAGGCCACCGTGCGAGTGTCGGTCAGCAGTTCCTCAATTGGCCTGCTCAGGTACATTATTGGTTCGGGCGTGGTCATATCCCCTCCTGTTCACCGGTGCCGCCTCGAGGAAGGCCGCGACGGCTGAACGGTACGCCCGCGCCTGACCGTCTGTCAAGGCAACAGCAGCCCCGCCTCCGCTTCCCGTAGCTTGGTGACGATCCAGCGGCAGCAGCGGCCGAGCCGCCTACGGGCCGGTGACCCCGACCTCTGCCTCTTGAAATGCCGTGTAGTAGTCCAGCAACTTGCGATAGGCCGCCGCCGCCCGCTGGAAGTTGGGGTAGGCAACGATGTCTCGGTCGGCCAAGGCCTTTCGGATCTCGATTCCCCGCTCCTCCCGGTGGCCCGCAGTGACGACCGCAAAGACGGGCTTCGAGAGGGTCGACTGGAGTTCCTGGAGCAGGTCCATTCGCCCCTGAATCGCCTCCGGCGTGTTACCGAAACCCAAGCCGAAGTTCATCTCGTAGCACACGGCGTCCACGTTGGCAACAGCGTCCGGACCCCTCCTCCAGGTCGCCGATCATCGGTCGGCGGCTCGCTATCTTTCTCGGGGCTAGCTGCCCCGCATCCTCGGGTCAAGCACGTCGCGAACAGCGTCGCCCAAGAGGTTGAACGACATCACGGTGAGGCTGATTGCGAGGCCCGGGAAGACCGCGATCCAGACGGCAAGCTCCATGTATTTGCGACCCGCGCCGCTCAGCATGCCGCCCCACGTGGGGGTTGGCGGAGGGGTGCCCACGCCCAGGAAGCTCAGAGAGGCCTCGACCATGATGGCGGCCCCTAGGTAGTAGCCAGCCACTACCAGGATGGGGGCCACCGTCTGCGGGAAGATGTGGTGGGTGATGACTCGAACGGGGCTGCACCCTATCGCCCGGGCGGCGTCGACGTACACTTCGTTCATCACCGCCATCGTTACGCCTCGGATCAGGCGCGCATCCCTCGGGATCAGGATGGCGGACAGGGCGAGGATTACGTTGAATATGCTCGACCCGAGCATTGCGACGATCACCAGGGCCAGGACCAGCATGGGGATGGACTGCATGCCGTCAACGAACCGCTGGAAGATCAGGTCGAACCAGCCTCCGATGTACGCGGAGGCCAGGCCAAAAGTTGCGCCCACCAAGGTGCCCATGATGATCGCCGAGACGCCAACGAAGACCGCCGAACGGGCGCCGACCAGCACCCGGGAGAAGATGTCGCGGCCCAGTTCGTCTGTTCCCATCCAATGTGCGACGCTGGGGGCGGAGAGGCGCGCAGGAATGTCGGGCGCGATAGGGTCGTAGGGCGCAACGAAAGGGCCGATGATCGCTGTCACAACGACGATGAGGGTCGTAACCCCCGAAACAGCCCCGAGGGGTTTACGCTGGGCGAATCGCTTGAGCCACCGGAGGGTTGTTCCGACGGAGCGCTGCTTGCGCAGACCTGCCGCAACCGCGCTGACCGCTACTCGACCCTGCTCCCCGACGGGCTCACGCATGGCCCCTGTCCTTCCTATTCCAACTGTCGCCTACTTGTAGCTGATGCGCGGGTCCAGCACTCCGTACAGCAGGTCTACCAACAGGTTCACCAGGATGAAGCCTGCGGCGATCCACATGACGCCACCCATCAGCATTGGGTAGTCGCGGAAGCCGATGGACAGGATGATGAGCTGACCCAACCCCGGCAACGAGAAGATGCTCTCGATGATCACCGTGCCGCCCATGAGGTAGCCGAAGTAGGTGCCCCAGAGGGTGATGACCGGGATGAGGGCGTTGCGCAAGCCGTGGCGCATGATCACCGCTCGCTCGCCCAACCCCTTGGACCAGGCGGTGCGGATGTAGTCCTGGCGGAATACCTCTAGGAGCGAGGAGCGCGCCATCCGGGTGGTGGCGCCGATGCTGCCCGCCCCCACGGCGAGGGCCGGCGGGAGCATCTGCTGGAGGTTGACCAGCGGGTCCTCCCAAAGCTTGGCGTACTCGAGCTGCGGCATGTACCCCCACCAGAGCACCGGCAATACCACAATGAGGGTGCCGATCCAGAAGTTCGGAACGGAGATAAAGCCGATGGCCGTCACGCGGAAGAGGTAGTCTATCCACGTGTCCTGCCGGATGGCCGCGACCACCCCCACCACAGTGGCGATGGTGACGCTGAAGGTCATGGCAATGAAGGCGAGCTCAAGGGTCACGGGAAGACGCTCGAGCATCTCCTTGACGACCGGTCGCTCCGTGTAGAGGGACTCGCCAAGGTCTCCTCGGACTAGGTCGAGTGCCCAACTCGCGAACTGCCGCCACAGCGGTTTATCCAGCCCCATCTCATGACGGAGCTTCTCGAGGGTCTCGGGAGTGTAGCTCCCACCCTCGGCAGCCTTGGCCATCAGCACGTCGCCCGGGACCATGTGGATCAACGTGAAGATGACGACTGCTACAACCAGAAGGGCCGGGATGGCCAGCAAGAGCCTCTTGATGATATAGGGCCCCATGGCTCCCCTCTCTCCTGTCGCGCGGGCAAGCCCGCGCCCTTAGCCTCTCGATCTGGTTTCCC
Source organism: uncultured Armatimonadia bacterium (assembly GCA_964555935.1). Taxonomy (GTDB): domain Bacteria; phylum Armatimonadota; class Zipacnadia; order Zipacnadales; family VGFC01; genus CAZKUN01. The sequence continues at coordinate 2,792 of CAZKUN010000413.1, forward strand.
CCACACCTTGATTGCCGAGGGTCGGGACTGTGAGAGACGACGCGTGGAGAGCACCACGCCACGCGGTCATCACGAACGGGCCGTGCCGACGCGCCTAATAAGCCGCCCAGAGACCGAATGCTGCTGGCGGGTCCAGTGGAAGGGTGGCCCCCCGTAGCTGGACCCGCCAGAGCAGAGCATGATTCGGCGCAGGCGTCTTAGTTGTCTAGCCACATCCGGTTGTAGTTCTCGTAACCGTAAGAGCCGGTCAGGGCTGAGTAGTTCTTGAGGTACGGGTACCAGATGTTGGCGCCCTCGCTGGTGCCCGGGGCGAACCTGATGGCTTGGTTCATCAGGTACTCCTGGATGTCCAAGAGCATCTGGCTGCGCTTGGCCGCGTTGGTCTCCACCGACTGGTCCATGATCATCTTATCCAGTTCCGGGTCGTTGATCCCAGCGGTGTTCTGGCCTCCGGTGCTCAGGTATATGTTGAGGAGGGAGGCGTTGGGGCTGGGGGTAGGTTGGATGGGCCCCAGGAACAGCTCGTAGTACCCGACCTCCCCGTACAGGACCTTGGTAGTGTACTGGGTGGGGTCGATCACCTTGATGGTTGCGTTGATCCCCACGGCCTGCAGTTGCGCCACCGCTAGCTCCGCGGTGGTCAGGTAGGCCTCACCGTAGTTGGCTACGTTCAGCTCGATGCCGATGGGGGTCTTGAGCCCCGTCTGTGCTATGAGCTCTTTGGCCTTGGCCGGGTCATTGACCCAAGGCTTGAAGTCGTCGCCGATCATCAGGGCGTCCGCACTGGGGACGGGGAAGCCCACGCTGCTGTAGCCCCAACCTCCCAGGGCCGCCGTCCGGATGTCCTTGTCGTTCAGCGCGAGGAAAACCGCGCGGCGGAAATTGACGTCGCTGAAGGGAGGTTCGGTCACGTCCATCCCGAAGATCTGTCCGGAGCCCATCCGCTTCATCTTGATCCAGGGGAGGTCCGGACTCTCCTTGGTGACGACTTCGAACTGCTCCGCCGAGGGCGCCCAGCGATCCAGCCGCCCGGCACGGAACGCCGACATTCGGGTGGCCTCGTCCCTGATCAGGTGGAACGTGAGCTTGTCAGCGTAGGGGAGCTGGTTACCGAACTCGTCCTTCTCCGAAAAGTCGGGGTTCCTCTCGAAGAAGGTCCCCACGCCCTTCTCCGCACGGACGAACATCCAGGCATTGGTGCCGATGGTGGGCCCTTCCTTCAGGTGGCCGCCACCCGCCTCGACCGCCTCTGGCGACACAATCTTGGAGTGGCCGTCGGCGAGGTTCACGAGGAGGTCGGCGTTGGGGCCGTCAAGGGTGAGCTTGAGGGTAAACTTGTCCAGGGCCTCAATTCCGATGACCCCATTAAGGAGGGCGGCGTTCGTGAAGCCCTCGGTGGCCTGGCGCCCGTAGGCGAAGACGATGTCTTCCGCCGTCAGCTCCCGGCCGTTCAGCCCCGCCACCTGGTCCGCGCTACTCTTGTGCCAAAGAACGCCCTTTCGGATCTTGAACACGTACTCTGTGGGGCTGACGATCTCCCAGCTCTCGGCCAGGGCACCCTCGAACGTAAAGCCCACCAAGTAGCTCTCACCAGGGGTAACCACGGAACTCTCCCCGTCGTAACGGAGGAGGCGCTGGTAGGAGACTCCGGCGCCGGAGGAGGTGACGCAGCCGCAAAGGTTCTGCTGCACGTCGTAGTTGGGGTTGTCGGCGTAGGTGCGGACATGCAGTTCCCCGCCGTACTTGGGCTGATTGACCGCGGGTGCCGCCGTCGGCTTCGCGGTGACGGAGGCCTGCGTGGGCTGCGCTGCGGCGGGGGCCTGCGTGGGCTGCGCTGCGGCGGGGGCCTGCGTAGCCACCGGCGCGGCCGGCGCGGCTTCTTCGTCTGAGCCACCGCAGGCGGCGGCTACCAGCAGCAACAGACCGGACACACCGACCAACAGGGCTACGAGAGCCAATCTACGCGCTACAAATGCCATCACTGCAAACCTCCTCCACGCAACTTTCCAGACCCCGGCTATTCCAGATCGCCCTTTGGTTCCCAGGGCACATCGGCGCCAGGCGCCAATCACCGCACCAGCACCCATTGCGAAACCGGAACACGGTTCTTTCGGGGGATAGGCCACGGACCGCCGCACACGCACCGTAGCGTTGCGACGCTTGCTTGTCAATCAAGTGCCAACGCCTTAGTGGTTGATGCGTATGCACTACGTCTGATTACGCTCGTGCAAACCGTGAACAGCCGTAGTATGTTGGGCTCCGGCGTGCACGAATCATCCTTGTTCCGATGTGGTCCTCACCCCGAAAAGAAGTCCAGGAGTACTGTTAGACCTCGACCAGTCAGGTCCAAGTTCTTGGGGTCACGACCAGTCTGGAATCAGGCCAAGAGGGCGCTAGGCCTAATTGGCCGGCCGCCTCTGTATCCGTGAATCCTCGGTTGACCACTTTCCATCATCGTGCTAGCCTCCCGTTGCTTGAAGAGGATCGTGCGGAGGCGGCGCGCCTTGGTGAGTGACCGAATCCAGCGTCGGATCGAGCGATTGCTCGACGAGGC
>CAZKUN010000414.1:0-5290 GCA_964555935.1 uncultured Armatimonadia bacterium
ATACCCAACGGCGGCTGGCACTCGGCGTCAGGCATGGCCTGCGCGAACTTGGCCCCGAACCAGACCGCGGGCGCCATCGCCAAGCAGCAGATCGGCGTTGCGCGGGCGGGTGGGCGATACGTGATGTACGGGGACGTCAACGTCAGTTCGCGGGATCAGGGGCTCGCTACGGTGGCGCGGATGTACATCGCGGCGGGGCCGGAGTTGAAGCCTGTCGGCGCGCCGATCGAGGTCCGGGCGGAGCCGGGTCAGGCATGTCATTGGGACAGCCGAGCGACGGAGGTCGTGGTCGACGGCCGCGAAGGCGAGGCGCTGTATATTGTGATCGACGCTCGCATGGATGGAGCGGCCGAGAGCGCGGTCAATCCAGCCGGATTCGCGCGCTGGGATGACGTGTGGGTGCTCGGCAACTGACCCGCGACAGGCGAGGGCGTTACATCCGCTCGCGAGACAGGAGAAGCGGGAAGACCGCCGACACACACGCTTCGGCGTTGAGGCCGGGCGTCAGAGAGCAGATCGCCACGGCGCGGTCGCCCGTCGTGTCTTGAGAGATCACCTGATGGATCGATGCGAAGGGATCCTGCGCTTGGGCCTCGGGCGCGGCCAGATGGGCCGGGCCAGCGACCAAGGTCTCGCCGTTCTTCCCCAGGACCTGGACGACAGCGGTCGCGGGGTCGACCAGGATTGCTAGCGCGTAAACGCGGTCGGATTTGAAGGAGAACTCAAAGCCCTTCTCAGCAACCAGCGGCGCGTCGTTCACCGCGACGCTGACGTCATCAATCACGAGCAGCGCCATGAGAGTGGGGTCGCCTTCGCGCGCGGTCAGGGGGAGCAACAGAACGCAGCGATTGAAATTCTTCGTATCGGAGACAGCAGCAACCGCGTGAGTGATCGGCCTGCGGCCACCAAGCGCGTGCATCACCTCGCCCATGTGCTTCGACGCCACGATACGTTGGGCGAGCCGCTGGCTGGCCTGCGTGCGCTTGACGATGAAGTCGGTCGGCCCGGTCTTCTCCTTGCCAAACCCAAAGAGCCTCCCCACGACCTTGGCTGCCGCGCTCGTCGGGCTGCCGCTGCTGAGGACACTCCCCAGGAGACTGCCTCCACCCGACTTGGAAGGCGCAACGCCATCGGTCCTTTCGGGCTCGTCGGTCGACCGATTGCGCGCCGACGCGATGAGATCGTCGACGAGATCGCCTCGCCGCTCGCCCCCAGCGGACGCCCCTCCCCCATTGCCGCCCGGCGGCGGATATGCGGGAGCGACGGCGCGCGTGCCCTGCGGGCCGCCCAACACGGCAACTGTCGACGACTCGACGGGCCCGCTCGCAACGCGCGCCTCGACGGGCCCGGAAACCACGCCGACACCGCCCGCCAGCAGGCGCGGCGGCGGCGGGACATCAGTGACGGTGGGCGGCGCCAAGGCCGATGGCGGCAACTGCTCGGATGAGATCACGGCAACGTCCAGCGCGCCGAGCAACTCGCCGTCGAGAACCAATTCGAAGGTATAGAGACCTGAGTCAAACGTCTTGGACTTCTTGGGCGTGACATAGCACGTCCAGTACTTCCGCCCAGGAATCCCGAAGGTGTAGCTCCGCTCCTCAACATCGTTATGCCAGAAGGAGACTCTCAGCCGACCTTTCTTGATCCCCTGGTTCACGCGGAAATGCAGCCCCATCTTCTTGAGATTGCTGGGGAAGACCGCGGACACGCCCGCGGGCCTGCCGGCTTTGTCATGATTCACGCATACGGATGCCTCCGCGAGCGGACCGCCGGGCGCAATATACCAGGCGTAGGGCTGCCGCCCCAGGCCCGTAAATGTCAAATGCTGAGCCACCTGAGAGCCGCCCTGGGCGACGGCGGGGGCGTGCGGAGGTAGCAGGATCACGCTGGCTATGAAGGCTATGGACATCAAGCTGTCTCCTATTTGCCGGCCACGTTGGCGGATGGCGACCGCAGCAAACGTCGACTTCGCCGAGGGAGCGCTGCGGGCCTCCAGCGACGGGTACTGCACTGAACACGCCAGGCGACGATAGGTTGCGCGCGAGAATGTCTCAGAAAAGCAAACGGCCCGGCAAATGCCGGGCCGTCAGAAGGCGCTCTAGCTGGGCGACGTTCTACCCAGGCGGCGCGGCGGCTGCGAATGCCTTCTTCAGCGCGCCGACCCAGCCCAGTGCCAGCTTCTTTGCCGTCGTGCCCTGGAGATCCGCCTGCACCTCGTCAGCCGTGCAGATGACCTTGTCGCCAGCGGCCAGCAGGATCACTCCATCCCGGTCGACGGCGCGCAGCTGACTCGGCGTAAACTCCGAGGCCAACGCGCGCTTCAGCCGGGCGGCGGATCGCTCCGCGCGCTGGAGCGGCGGGAGATCATTGTACCTGGTCCGGAAACGAATGCCGACGGCGCCGTTGACAACGACCTCGCCGACGGCCTTGCCCTCAATCGTCACCTGGCGGGACGTCACGCGAATGGTCGTCGTCGGCGCTTCCAGCTTCAGGGCTCCCGGCTCGCTCCCGGCATACAGAGTGCCCGCGAGGGCTTCCTTGATGCAGGCCTCCAGATCGGTCAGCGCCCACTTGAACCCCGGAGGGAAGCTGAACGTGACGATCTTGCGGTCGTTCTCTTTGCCGAAGGTGACCGTGTCGCTGCCATCGATGAGGATGGTCATGCAACTGAACCCATCGTTACGCCAGCGCCTGCTACCGTCAGGCGTCCCGAAGTCGATGAGTTCCAGCTCGACCCGTTCGCTGTCCCTCGCCGATTTCTCCAGCAGCTCAACGGTAGGCACCTGGCAGCCGGAGGAGACATTGATATAGCCCTTGAGCTTGACGGGCTTGTCGGACGCGACCGGTTGCGCCTCGGCAGAGCCGTTCGGTGCGGTCTCCCGGCTCGCGAGTTCCACGGCGGAGACCGAGTCGCCCGCGACTTGCGTCGCGGAATTCTGGCACCCGATAGCAGAGAGCGAGACAGTCGTCAGGATTGCCAAGCAGATGCACGTGGTTAGTCGCATTGTGTTACGCCTCCTTGGTCTCATCCGACTCGATCTGCCCGTCGACGATGCGGATCAGGCGCGACGCCGAGGCAACAACCTCGGGGTCGTGACTGGCCAGCAGCACGGTGGCCTCGCCCGATTCGTTGAGATCTCGGAGAAGGGCCATGATGCGCTCGCCATTGTCCGAATCGAGTTCCCCTGTCGGCTCATCGGCGATGATGATCCCGGGCTCGTTCACGATGGCCCTGGCGATCGCAACGCGCTGTTGCTCTCCACCGGAGAGTTCACCGGGAAGATGCTTGGCGCGATGCGCGATGATGACCTTCTCCAGAGCAGCAACTACTTTCTCGGACTTCGCCGCCTCACGCTCAGGCAGCGGGACGAGCGGCATCATCACATTCTCGAACGCGGTCAGCGCCGGCAGCAGGCGAAATGACTGGAAGATGAACCCGACGCTATGGCGCCGGTACATCGCGAGCCCCTCGCTCCCGAGCGCGGCGAGATCCTGGTCGCCCGCGTATACGTGACCCTCATCCGGGGCTTCAAGCCCGCCGATGAGGCTGAGAAGCGTCGATTTTCCCGCTCCCGAGGGGCCGGAAAACGCGACCATCTCACCGGATGCGAGTTCGATGGATATCCCGCGAACAGCCTTCACCTCAACCTCCCCCAGCAGGTAGTTCTTGCTGACGGAGTCAGTGCGGATGTGCAAATCAAACACCCCCGAAAAGATCGACAAATGGTGCGTCTGTTGCGATGATCATAGCTGTCTCAGCGCGTCGGCCGGGTCGAGCTTGGCAGCCCGCCGCGAGGCCAGGAATCCGGACAAGCACCCGATGACGAGAGCGATCGAAATGGCACCGACCACAAGCATCGGGTCCGGCACGACGCTCACAGGCAGGGGTACGGCCGCCCCGAGATCCGAGCATGGGGCGCGTTGTATGAGTGTATCTGGGAGCATGGGAGCGGCGACGTGACCGTACACGTACGCCAATCCGATGCCCAGCACCGTCCCGATGGCGCCGCCGATCACGCCGGCGTACAGCGCTTCAGCCGTCAGGAGCCTGGAAACATCCCAATCGCGCCAGCCTGTAGCCTTCAGGATGCCGATTTCGGAGACGCGCTCTGCAACCGACGCCAACGCTGTCTTTGCCACAAGGATGAGCACGAGCGTCAGCACGATCATCGAGATGGCGAGAAGGGTTGATTGTGTGATCGACGCCAACTGTGACGTCGACGCATCGACATTCGAGTCCGAGAGGACCTTCGCCCCGGGAACAAGCCCCTGGACCGTGCCGATAACCTGCCCCTCGACATCGCGGTCCTTGGCGCTCACGAAGATGGTGGTGACGATCTCGCCACGGTCGACGAGCTTCTGGGCGGTCTTGAGCGGGATAAAGACCTCGCCAGTGGATATCTGGGTGCCGTCGCCAAGGTCAAGCAACGCGACGACCTCGCACGAGTAGTCGCCCAACGGCAACCTGTCGCCAAGAGCCAGGTTCCGGTCGGCGGCGAACTTCTCGGTAAGCATCACATGGAAGTCGTCGGACGATGTCAGGAATCGGCCGCTCTTGATCGCGCAGCAGTCGCCGTCGTCGTCGTCTGATTTCTTCTCCACGCGTACCGGCCCGATGCTCTTCTTCCGAGGGTCGACGCCAATCACCATAGCAGGCTTGAGAGCGTCCGTATCGCCGCTGAGATCGGCCGACTGGAAGACCCAGAGATCGAGGACGCCAGTGACATTCTCGACTCCATTGATATCGTCGATCACCGCGACGACGCTCGCGTCCATCTCCCCCTTGAACTGGCCCAACTTGACCTGTGTCATCGGGCACGCCTCAACCGGACGGTCGATGGCCAAGTCTGCGCCGGCGGCCGACAGCGAGCCGCCAACCGCGGATCGCACTGCATCGGTGATTGACGCGATGGCGACGAGCATGGCGATGCTGACCGCCAGGCCTGAAATGGCGAGCACCGCGCGATTCTTACGGCGAATGAAGTTTCTCCAAGCATACGACCAGATCATGCGCCGGCCCTCCGTTGTGCTGGAGCAGTCAAGCACGCTCATGGATGCGCGTTCTCTTAGTGTCAACGCGTCTTATGCCCGAACCCGCTCCCGAAAACTGCGAAAAACCACCGCACCATCTGGAAACTCGGTTGTTAGTTACCGTATGGATGCGGCGAGGGCACGTCCGGGTCACGCTCACCGGCATGCCTGGACGCTCCGCCCGCCGCAGTGCTTTCGCGTACCTGAACGGCAATCTTAGCACCCCGCGAGGTTGGCTGTAACCATGATCAGCCACAGA
>CAZKUN010000415.1:0-5253 GCA_964555935.1 uncultured Armatimonadia bacterium
CTCGCGGCGGTAGTGCTCCGCTCGAGAGACCGCAACGCTCGCCAGTGCAGCCAGCACGGTCACGAGGCGCTGATCTTCGTCGGTGAACGCATCGGGCTCGCCGCTCTCGATGTTGAGGACGCCGCGGAGGCGATCGCCGCTGCGGATGAGAGGCACCGCCAACTCGCTCATGACGTCATCGAAGAGAGGATAGTAGTATTGGTCCTGCGATACATCGCCGGTGGAGTAAGGCTGGCCCGTCGTGGCGACGAGGCCGATGATCCCCTGATGGACACCCGAGCCCGCGCGAAGCCGCTCTTTCTTCTTGGCCTCTGTCCAACCCTCGCCGGCGACGACTTGGATGACCAACTCTCCGTTACGCCGGTCTACCAAACCAAGCAGCGCGCGGGTCGCCTTGGTCGCCTCCAGGCAGGCATCAAGGACCGCCTGCAAAACCCCTTCGGGATCCGTGCGGGCGGTGATGAGGCGGGCGGCTATCTCAAGCGCATGTTGTTCGGCGGGAATCTCAGGTCGCATCAGAGGGAAGTTTCTACGCGATGGGGCCGGGTGCCTGCTCGCGCGACGGCGACAGGCGAGGACGCCTGTCCTACGACTGCGATGCGACACGAGCGCCGAGCGCTAGAATGCAGCGGCGGCTTCGGTGGCTTCGGCCTCGGCGGCAGCGACCATCTCCTCGCCTACCTCGGGTCCCATCATGTCAACCGGCTCGGCGATGACGGACTTCACGTTGGTGAGGCCCATTAGCCAGAGGACGGCCTTCAGGTAAGGCAGATGGAAGTCATAGCCTGCCGTGCCCAGCTCCTCGGTATAAGCGCCGCCACGGGAGCCCAGCACCATGACGGGCTTGTCGCCAACCAAGCCGAAGTAGCCCGAGTCGGGATCGTAGCTGAATGTGAGGCTGGGCTGAAGGATGGTGTCGATGTACAGCTTCAGCCGGTAGGGCACGGAGAAGTTCCACATCGGCGAGACGATCACGTACTTGTCGAAGCTCTTGAAGTGCTCGGCCGAGGCGACGACCTGCTGCCAGCGCTCGGCTTCCTCGCCCTCGTGTTCTTGCATGCGCATGACGCGATACTTGCCCTCGGCGGCGAGGGCGTCGAATTCAGGGATGTCCTCGGCGAATACATCGAGCCACTCGATCTCGTCGCCGGGATTGGCCGCCTCATATGCCGCGACGAACGCGCGGGCGATCCGCATGGAACGCGACCGCTCATCGCGGGGAGTTGCCTTGATCACCAGTACCTTGCTCATTGCTCGACCATCCTCTCGGTGAGGTGCTCGCACGTGGTGGGCCTGTGTTCCTAGATTCAACACTGCGCGGTTCCGGGGTGACCTTGCGGAGTCACGTGCGCGGCGATAGCGGCGAACGGCGTCGGGGTTGAAACCCCTCTTACAGGGGTGGGCGCGGCGAGAGGCCTGGGAGGGGCAATAGAGGGTTGGAGGACCGGCACGGACGGCACTCCTTACCCGTGCTTGTAGCTGAGGCCGTAGCCGCCGCGGGGGTATTCCCACTCGATGTTGTCAAATGGGCAGACGATCTTACAGACACCGCATTCGAGGCAGTTCTCGTACGCGACCTCAAGCGGGCCGTCGTCATCCCAGCGGTAGACCTCAGCCGGGCAGCATCCGATGCATGGCTTGCCGTCGCAATCGCCGCAGACAGCGTCCGAGCGCGCCTTGAGATGCGAGTTGTCCGCGTCCGTCTCGTAGCGGACGAGCCCGAGCTTGTCGGCGAGGCCCTGGTTGCCCGAATGGTACTTGCGATCGCTCACCACATTGCCCTCCCGCCCTTGATGCCATCGGAGATCAGGCCGATCCAGCCGCGCTCGCGCAGGAACGTGCGGATGATCTTCCACTGCTTTTCGCGCTTGGATTCGTCATCCACCGTGAGCACATCGAGGGCCGCGTCGCTCGCGAGGCCGGGGTACTCTCCGAGCAGGAGCGGGTTGTCCTCGAGAAGCCTGGACGCGTCGCGGTACTTCTTCAGGTCCTTCAGCGTGGGCGCGTCGTCCCAGAGCCTCTTCTCATACGCCGACAGCGTGGCCTTGGTGAAATCGCCGGCCTGGTGGGCTTCGATGGCGGTCTCTCCGGCGAGTTTGCCGGAGGTAATAGCGTGGTTGGCACCCTCGCGGTGGACGGCGTTGACGAGCATGGCAGCGTCGCCGACGATCATGACGCCGGCGGCGTAAAGGTCGGGCAACCTGCGGAAGCCGCCCTCGGGGATCATGTGGGCGAGGTACTCGACGGTCTCTCCGCCGTCGAGCAGCGGCGCGACCATTGGGTGAGCCTTGAACCGTTGCAGCGCATCGTAAGGGCTGAGCGCCTCATCAACCCAATCGGCGCAGATCATCCCCATGCCGACGGAGACCGTTTCGCGGTTTGTGTAGATGAACCCCGTGCCCAGGCGGTTGAGAGCGGCGTCGCCGTAGAACTCGATCGTCGCGCCCTCGTTGTCGCGGACGCCGAAGCGGTCTTCGATCGTTTTGGGATCGAGGGCGATGACCTCTTTGCTGACGCCGGCGGCATCGTGGAGGCCAAGCTGCGTCTGCATGCCGGCAGCGATTGAGAGCTGGGGATTGACGCCCTCGGCGATAATGACGATGGGGGCGTAGACCTCGCCCTGCTCGCGGCCGACGCGGACGCCGACGACCGCGCCGTCTTCGCGCAGGACGTCATCGACGCGAGTTTCGTTGATGATGAGAGCGCCGGCTTCCTCGGCCTTCCGGGCGAAGTAGGTGTCGAGTTTGACGCGCAGGACGGTGAACGCGTTGGCCGGCTCGTCAGCGAAACGACTGTTGCGGTAGCCCAACTTGAGCGCGGAGTCTTCGGTGAGGACCCACGCGTTCTGCTCGACGACTGCGCGCTCGAGGGGAGCGTCCTTCCAGAACTCGGGGAAGACGTCGGCCGTCGGGCGCGTGTAAAGGACGCCGCCCATGACGTTCTTTGATCCCGGCGCTTTGCCGCGCTCGATGACGATCGTGTTCAAATTGGCGTCAGCGCACGTCTTCGCCGCCGCCAAACCGGCGGGGCCCGCGCCGACCACGATCACGTCGAACCGGTTGTCGCTCATTCGGTGGATACCCAACGCAACAGTCCGCGCAGATGACGCTCTTTGGCCAGTCGAGTCATCTCGGGGATGACTTCGTGGATGTCGCCAACGACGCCGTAGTCAGCGACCTCGAAAATCGGCGCCTCGGGGTCGCTGTTGATGGCAATGATGAGGTCGGCGGTCTGCATTCCGACGCGGTGCTGGATCGCTCCTGAGATTCCGCAGGCGATGTACATCCTCGGGCGGACGGTCTGACCGGTCTGGCCGACCTGATACTCGCGGGCGATCCAGTCGGCCTCGACGGCCGCGCGCGAGGCGCCCAGAACGCCGCCCAGCCCGTCGGCCAGTTCCTTGAGGAGTGCGAAGCCCTCTGGTCCGCCGACACCCCGGCCACCGGCGACGATCACCTCGGCGAACTGGAGGTTTGGCTGCTCGAGATCGTCATCGCGCGTGAACTCGACGACGGTTGCTCCGACCTCGTCCTCGCGAAGGCCCAACTCGCGCGTGACGACCTCCGCGACGCGCGCCGGATCGGGCTCGAGGGCATCCATCACGCGCGGACGGACGGTAGCCATCTGCGGGCGATGGTTGCGCGTGAGGATCGTCGCCATGATGTTGCCACCGAAGGCGGGGCGGGTCTGGAGGAGTAGGCCCGTGCCAGGCTCGATCTCAAGCCCGGTGCAATCGGCCGTCAGCCCCGTGTGGAGATGCGTCGCAACCGCGCCAGCGAGATCGCGGCCGATGTTCGTGGCGCCGATGAGCATGATCTCGGGCTTGAATTCAGTGACGAGGTCAATGACCGCTTTGGCGTAGCTGTTGGTGCGGTAGACCTGCAGTACCGGATCATCGATATGGTAGGCTCTGTCGGCCCCCTGGTGGCCCGCCTCGGCGCAGAGGTGGGCGACATCGGCCCCGAGGACGACGGCGCAGAGGTCGGTGCCGAGGGCGTCGGCAAGCACGCGCCCCTGCCCAAGCAGCTCCCACGAGACGAAATGGGCGGCTCCGTCAACCTGCTCGACGGCGACCCAGACGCCGGAGTGTTCCTTCGTGGCCTCGCGGCTCTCTTCGGCCATCTCGGCGCGGCCCTTCTCGATGCGCTCGGCGAACTTCGCGGCGGCCTTCTCGCTGAGGCCCTCAAGGTGGAGGCACTCCACGGGGCACTCGGGCACGCACTTGCCGCAGGCAGTGCACTTGTCGTAGTCGATGACGGCGACGTCATCGATTACATGGATGGCGTCGAAGGGGCAGACGGCTTCGCAGCGGCCGCAGGCGATGCATTTTTCGGACTCGATGCGCAGGCGCGGCTTCTGCTTTGGTGGAGTCACGCGTCGCCCCCGCTCTTGCCGAGCGTCTGGGCACGGGTCATGATGGCATCAACGAGGGCCTCGGCCGCGACTTCGGGGCGGTCATCCGGTCCCGCGACGATCTCGCCTTTGGGTCGGGTGGGAGGCGCGAAGATACTGCCGACGGACGTGGGGGAGCCATCGAGGCCGAGGTACTGGTCTTCCACGTCGAGATCGGCGACCGTCCAGACTTCGGGCTGGAATCTGGCGGCGCGGATCATGTTGGGCATGGTGGCGTAGCGGACTTCGTTGAGGGCTTCCATGCATGTCAGCAATGCCGGGAGCCTGGCGACGACGGTCTCAACGCCGCCCTCGAGCCGCCGCTTCAGCCTGATCTGGCGGTCGTCAATCTTGACCTCATCGACCCCGACGACGTAGGTTAGCTGCGTGAAGCCGAGCCGCTGGGCCATGCCCGGTCCAACTTGCGCCGTGTCGCCGTCGATGGCCTGGCGACCGCAGAAGACGATGTCGAGGGGGCCGTCTTGCTCCAGTCGGCGGATCGCGGCGGCGAGGGTGTAGCTCGTGGCGTACGTGTCGGCGCCGGCGAAGGCTCGATCGCTGACCAGAACGCCTCGGTCGGCGCCGAGCGCGATGCAGCGCCGGAGCACGTCTACAGCCTGAGGCGGCCCCATGGAGATCGCAGTGACGGTTGCCCCGTAGCGTTCTTTCAACTGAACGGCGGCCTCAGCCGCGTGGCCGTCTTCGGGATTCAGGATCGACGGGACGCCCTCACGCACGAGCGTGTTGGTTTCGGGATCGATGCGGACTTCGGTTGTATCTGGGACCTGCTTTACGCAGACGGCTATGTTCATGGACTCCGCCAGTTCCGGTAATGCAATCGCGTCCACACTTCTCAACACC
>CAZKUN010000416.1:0-5214 GCA_964555935.1 uncultured Armatimonadia bacterium
CCAGTTTCTTGGCACCTCTACCGAAAACCTCCCTGCTCATATGGGCAATGCGGGGATAGGGGAATCGGTTCCGATCTCCGACGGTCCGGCTGCAAAGGGGGTGACGCGAAGGCGGGAGAAGAGCATGACTGGACACAGACCCGAGGGGGACTGAACACCTTGCTCAATACACGCTTTGCGGCGATTCTGGCGATTCTGGCGTGGGGATGCGCGGCGACGGCGCAGCAGCAACGCAGCGCGCTGAAGGTCGCGAACGATCACTACCGCATCCAGCTTGATGCCCAGCAGGGGCTCGCGTGGGTGGAGTTGGCGAACCTGAAGGTTGCGGGCGCGCCGGCGCTCCTCGATGTCGAGGCCCCAAAGCGCATCTTCGAGATCACCATCTCCGAGCCAGCCGGCGGGGAACGCGTGCGGTTGAGTTCGCTGGACTTTGAGGTCGCCAGCGCGCGGAAGACGCGTGGTCGGCACGAGATCGCCCTGTCGGCCGAGACGGCGCTGGCGGAACTGACGCTGAACCTGACGATCGAGACGAATGCGACGTGTCAGAGCCACTGGGTGTGGTCGCTGGAGGCGAGCGAGGCGGTTCGGGCCGACTTCGTCTTCCCCATCATCGAGGGAATCGCGCCGGGGGATGACCTGGCGGACGTGGGCTACTTCTTCCCACGGGATCCGGGGTTGATGAACGACATCCCGATCCGGCTGCAGACGAACTACGGCCAGTACGCGACCTCGCAGCTCGTGTCGGTCTTCAACGAGCGATGGGGCGGCGGGCTATACACCATCTGGCAGGACACATCGCTGCACCGGAAGAGCTTTGAGCTGGTCAAGGCCGACCCAAACGGCCCGGAGCCGGTGGAGCTGCTGGACCTGTACGGCTTTCCGTTCTGGGGAGGGCTTGAGGTCGAGCGCGGCGTGGGGATCGCCTCGGCGCTGCCGAATATCGCGCTGCCCGCCGGCGAGCCCGTGGAGCTGCCGCCGCTTGCGATTGGCATCCACGCGGGCACGTGGCGGAAGGCGTTCAGCGACTACCGCGAGTGGGTCGACACTTGGTACCGCCCCGATCACCCGGACAACCTCGCGCGGTTCTTCACGTTCACGGGCTACCACACGCCGGGCTGCGCGTTCTGGGCGCCAGAGACCGCCGAGGAGGCGATTGCGGGCATCCCCGAACGCGGCGACCAACTGCACTTCATCGCGCAGAAGGTCGATCGGTACGGCGACTATGACCATTACCGCGAGGATTGGGGGCTCGACGGGCTGCAGCGCTTCATCCGGACAGCCCAGGAGCGAGGGCATCTGGTCAGCCACTACTTCCAGGGCCAGGTGGCTCATGACACGAGCGGGGTCTTCCAGGACCATGGCGACGACTGGGGGCTGAAGCAACCCGATGGCGCGAATTACGAGGCGTGGGCGAACCAGTGCATGTGCTACTCGGCCGAAGGGTGGCGCGAGTGGCTGGCATCGACGACGGCGAAGGCGGTGCAGGATCTCGGTCTCGACATCGTTTACCTGGACTGCGTGGGCTGGACGACGGGGGAGAAGTTTGTCTGTCACAACACGAACCACGCTCACCCGCCGGAGTACCATCGCCTGACGACGGTCCGCGAGCTGTTCCACAGCGTTGAGGAGGCGATCCGGAGGGAGAAGCCGGACGTGGCGCTGACGACTGAGGGCCCGGTTTCGGACCTGTTCTTCAACGACGTGGATGGCAACGAGGGGTATGGGGTCTCGTTCTTTCAGAGCGAGGCCTACGGTCCGCCGGTGCATTTCATGCGGTTCCTGTACCCGCGCTTCAAGTACCTCGACCTGCAGACGACCTCAGCCGACAAGACAGGGCAGGCGCTGTTCAACGCGACAGCCACCGATGCGGACCCCGAGACGCTACCGCTGGCTCGCGTTGGCCACCGCGTATTCCACGAAAACGTCGACACCCTCACGCGCGGCGACGCGACACCTCATCTGCCCACCCGCGAGCCGGGCGTGTACTGCAACCGGTTCGCATCGGCGGGGAAGACGATCTGCACGGTTTGGAACGACAACTCGTACCGCGTGGCCGGCGCGTCCGTGCCGGTCGAGATCCCGCCGGGTTGGCATGTGGTCGACGCGATGCGCCATCGCGAGGGTCTGATCCGGCGCGTCGACCGCGAAGCACACCTGGTTGCGGACCTCGCTGGGCGAAGTCCCGGCGTCTACGCGGTGGTGCCTGAGACGCTGCGCGCGGAGATCGAGGGCATGTGGCTCTGCATCGATTGGGATAGCGTCCCGGCCGGCGCCGAGTTGGTCGCCGTGCTGATTGATGGCGACGATGATGCGACAGAGGAGATCGTGCTGGACCCGGAGGTGGTTGAGGTGGATCTGGTGGCGCTAACCGCCGGTGGCGAGCACAGGGCGGCGCTGAAGGTGCTGCGCGACGGGCTACTGGTGGATGTGATGGAGTTGCCGGAGCTGGCCGAGATCGACATCGCCCCTGGAGCGAACGTGACGTGCGGCAGCCCGGATTACGACCATGGGGCGCATCCCGAGAGCGTTGTCGGCCAGGAAGGCAGTTGGCGCTTCGCGTGGGACGACGAGCCGAGGCCGGGCTGGATACAGCTCGAGTGGCCGCGCCCGCAGACATTCAACGCGGTCGAGATGAGCTTCGAGCGGGAGCACTACTCGTCGCGCGATTGCGAGATCATGGCGTCAGACGACGGGGCGACGTGGGAGGCAGTGGCTCGCGGGGCGTCGATCGACGTCTCGGGAGAGGCATTCGCTCCGACGACCGCCCGGTTCCTGAGAATCGTGTTACACCAAGGCGGGCCGTGGGCCAATCTGGTGGCGCTTACGCGGCTGAAGGTGGGGCACGTGCGGTGATGAGGCGGCGGGGATCAGTGGCCGAAGCCAGTGAACGCCCGACAGCGTCCGATCCCCTCGAGTGCAGACTGATCCCGATCTACGTTCGGCTGCGGAGGAAGTTGTCGGAGGCCGTTGCGAACGAACATGAAAGCGAGGATGATGACCCATGCGTTTCACCGTGAGAGTCTGTCTGCTGATCACTGCGGTGCGCTGTATCGTGTCTCCTGTCGGCGCGGCTGAAGTCTGGGGGTTCGACGCCGACACGGGAACGTGGCTGCGGCCTCCTGATGGCGCCGTTCTCAGTGATGCGGGCGAGGCAATCACCGTGCTGGCTTCGCTCGACCGCTCGACGCAGGTCGTTGGGACGCGAGACGAGGGAGGCAATATCGGGATATGGGAGGTCTCCCCGACATCTCCCGAGCCCTCTCTCCTCGGGACACTGCCTGGTGGGCCAAGCATCGCTCTGTGTGCCCTGCAGACGGATGCAGGACTCTGGGTCGGGACGGACAACGGCCTCTACCTGCGGTCAGGGGACCAGTGGGAGGAGCGTCGGGTAGTCAAGTTTCGGCGGTACAATCCCTACGCCGCCACGCATGAGATGGTGCGGCAAATAGCTGACTACCCCATCGAACGCGTGGTGGCTCTGTGGCCGTTCCCATCCGGCAAGATAGGCATGGCGGTTGAGCGCGCGGACGACGGAAGCGGCGGCGGCGTGTTTGCCCTGACGCCGTCGCCTGAAGGACTGTCTGACGTACACGTGCGGGAGTTGCTGCGCGGCCGGGTGACAACGGGGATCGTCGCGCAAGATGGCGAGTCCAACTTCTACCAGGCGGCCCCGAACCTCCTAATCCACGGTGTTTTCCGGAAGAGCACCACGCATGCCTTCGAGGCGGCGGGCGCGCAAAGCGAGAACGGGGAGCCGCTCGGACCGCAGCACCGACCGCTCGGCGTGCCGAGTCTTCTCTTCTTCGACCGCGAGGAACAGCTTTGGGCCGTCCGGCGTCAGGCGGGCGGGAACGTGCTCCTCCGCCGCGAGCCGGAGTACTGGGTGATCGACGAGGTCGGCACGACGCTGCTTGCCGACGAGGGACGGCTGCCCGTCGCCAAGGACCTGGATGGTGTACTGCTCCTGGGGACGGAACGGGGCAAGCTGTTCGTGTTCGATGGGCAGGCGTGGGATCGTAGCGAGTTGACGGACGAGATCGCCGCGAGGTTCGGTGAGGGAGATCTGCCCGCTCTTAGCCCCGCATGGACCGACGATGGCGGGTTCTGGGTCGCCGCCGGCAGCGCCCTGATCAACCTGGGGGTCACGGAAGCCAGGTGATGAGACGTGCCCCCGGGGAGACCAAAGTCATGGCCGCCGCAACTCGCGAACAACGTCGCTGGCCAGGGCTGAGAATCCGTTGATGATCTCGATGTCGAGCACGGCGGCCCTCGTGACTTCCATCGTATCCCACGTGTCAGCCATCTCGCAGCCCCACGTGGCGTCGCGCAGGATCACCGTGTTGTACCCCAGCGCCGACATGGCGCGAATGCCGGCCGGACGCATCACGACGCACCCGTTCGTCCATGTCCCCACGTACAGCAAGTGCAGGATCCCATGTTCCTTCAGGATGGCCTGAATCCCGTCGAAGGAACTCTCGATGTACTCGCGGTCTCGCTTCACGGGCAAGGCGCCTGGGTGAATGCCCTTGATGTGCCCGTACGACATGTACAGCGGCCCGTCGTTGCGGGAGAACTGGCCGTATTCGCCGACTCGGTACTTGAACTCCCGGGGCGGCCATTCGTCAGGATCGGCGTCCTGGTCCGCGATGTCATCCGGCAACTCATCCCGCGCGCCCGAATCGCGCGCCCGAGCGTCGATCCTGGGCCCCGTGTTGAGGCCATCCCACCCCACGGGTCGGTGAGCCGCGTGGATCACGACCATGTCAGCGGCCCGAGCGGCCTCCAACAAAGGGGCGATCGATGAATGCACGATTCGATCGGCCTCGGGCGCGGATCTCTCGCGCTCGTTCTCGACATCCCACACGTCTATCAGGATGATAGCCGCCTGATTCGCGGGAATCGTTACCGCGCGCTCGCGGCGGAGCCAGTGATCGGCGAGGTTCCCCTCACCTGGGTCTGTCGGTGGGTACGACACGTTTCGCAGCGTGAGTTCCAACGTTCGCCACTCCCCTCCGTTGCGCGGTCATTGCGTCACGGATCCTGACCGATGCAGCGCTTCGCCATCGGGGCTCATCGGGCCTTGGCCGACAGGCTTTTCTCACGCCTGACCACGGGCGATTGGCGGGTCTATGCAGGGCGATTGGGATGGGCTATACTGCGCTTGTGTGATAAGTAGGATGTCTTCCGCAAGCCGTTGCCTCGTCGTATCCTCCC
>CAZKUN010000417.1:0-5212 GCA_964555935.1 uncultured Armatimonadia bacterium
CGAAACCAGTTGCCCGTTGTCGTCGTGATAGTAGGCGCGATCCTCGCCCCAGTTACGACGGCACGTCACTAACGGGTATTCACGGCCTGACTGAGGATGGAACGGATGCGTGATGCGAACAGTTTGCCTCACATCGTCGCAATCGGATGTAGTCGACGGTACACGCCAACCCCCACGCCGAGAGATGGGTCAGATCAGCAAGGCGCGAGTGTCTCAACCATCTGGTCTTCCTGGGCCTCGGCAGTCTGCAGCGCGCTCTGGGTCAGTACCGGGTCTTCTTCAACGAGCACCGACCGCATCAGGGCATCGGCAATCGCATTCCCGACGCGGTCCGCAGCGGCGGTGGAGAGCCGGGCACCTTGCCCCGGCACGAGGCCATCCAACCAGATGACGTGCAAGTCGAGGAGCTTCTGGGAGGGCTGCTCCAATCGCACCCGCGGAAAGCGGCGTAGCGGCCTTCGGTAGCCGGTAGATGAAGACACTCCGTACCGTGGACAGCCCGCCTTCGCTGCTCGTCGGCCCCGTCTTTCTCCTAACCGTCCTCCACAGCTGCCACCGTGCTCTCTCGCCGGTCGAGTAGCCGCTCAATGGGCGGGAGCTTTGGGCTTTACATCGCGGATGAGTTCGCGGACCCTACGGGCGGGCTTATTGCGTTCTTGGGCCCGACACCGCGGGTCCAGCACCGTCTGCTCGACGCGCTTCCCCAGTTGGCGCTGCAGGATGAGCACCTGCTGCCGAGGGGCCAGGATCTGACGATTACGGTCACCACGTAGCAGGCGAGCGATCATCATGGGCAGCGGAGGCAGGAGGTTGAGAAGCGAGTGCCAGAGCGTGGCGGGGAGGATGACCCGGACTCAAGACGAAATCAAGAGCGGCTGTTAGGGCTCACCGACTGCCGCTGGTTACGCCCGGGGATCACACAGATCAGTCCCGGGGGCCCTACGCGAGGCGGTGCTGGCGGCGGCAACGATCACTCCGGACATCATCATCCGGCATCCGGGCACCGGTGGCGCGCCCGACCAGCACAGGGGCGCACTGCAGGCCCTGGCCGCGCAAGTGCGCTCGCAACTGGCACCGCTGTACAGCTCGCGCGCCGACTCCTCGGACTCGGAGGTCATCGTCCGGCGGCGGCAGTTCGCCGATACCGAGTACCTCTTCGCCATCAATGACAGGCTCACGTATGGCGGCTGCGTTGGGCACCGCGGCATCGTCATGGAGCAGGGCATGCCCTACCGGGCCACCGTGTCCCCGGACCGAGGCGGCGGCGCCGTCCACGACCTGTTGACCAGCCGGGCAGTCGCCGCTATGAGTGAGGCCGGGCGGCTGCAATGGCCGGGAGCCCCGGGGCCCGGTGAAGGCCGCGTCTACGTGGTCACCCCCGCCCGGTGGCGAGAGTGAAGGTGAGCTTCGCCCCGCGCCAGCCTCGTGATCGCGTGGCCACCGTGCCGACTATCATCGTGGACGCGGCGGACCAGCCGCTGCCGGCGGCGATCCCGGTGCGGGTGGATGTCCTCGACACCCGGGGCAACCCGGCCGAGTTCAGCGGCCACTACGGCGCTCCCGGAGGAACCCTCTCGGTGCGCCTGGATCTCGCTTTCAATGACGCGTCGGGCATGTGGACGGTGCGCGCGCGTCGGCCTCCGGCGAGACGGCGGAGGCGAAGTTCGTGTACCAACCCTTACCCCGGCGAGGAGCCTCCGCATGGCCATCGACATCCACAACCACCTGCATTTCCCGGCCGGGGAGCCCTATACCCTGGAACCGGAGCGGTTGCTGGACTCTGGCGTATTCCAACGCGTGTGCCTGCTATCAGTGGGAAACTGCTGGACCACCTACACGGCAGACGAGGACGAAGAACTGTTGCGCCTGGCCAAGGAGCATCCGGGCTTCCTCGTGCCTTTTGCCCACCTGGATTTCACGCGCCCACCCGAGAGCGTAGACGACTTCCACCGTCGGGGTTTCGCCGGGCTCAAGGCCATCTTCCCGCCCTTTGCCTATGATGATGAGCGGTGCTTCCCGTTCTACGAGCGGGCGGAGCGCTACCGTATGCCCGTTCTCTTCCACCTCGGCGGTAGCGGCTACTTCCCGCCCGAACAGGTTACCCTCCCACCGCAGCGCTTCGCCAGCAAGCACATGCTGCTGATCACCGTGGACCTGGTGGCCAAGCTCTTCCCGCGTCTGCCGATCATCTGCGGGCACTTCGGCGGCGGGATTGATGACTACCAGAGGGCGCTATACGCTGCCAAAGGCCATCCCAGCGTCTACCTCGAGACCAGTTGCTCGGCGGTCGAGCGGGGCGAGCCCTGGCTGATCAAGGAAGCCCTGGAGGTGCTGGGGCCGGACAAGATCCTCTACGGCTCAGACAGTCGCCTCGACGGGCCGGTCACCAAAGTCGCGTTCTGGCGGGACCGGCTGGCGGAGGTGCAGGCCGGGCCTGTCGCCACGGAGAAGATCCTGCGGCAGAACGCAGAGCAGCTCATCGTCGCATCCGGCTTCGACCCCGGGCGCATCATCCTTGGTGCCGGTTAGGACCGTCCGTCCATGGTGGCCTTCGGGGTCTACCGCCAGCAAGCTGTTGACTTCATCCGGCTGCAGGCGTGGTATGTCTGGCACCTGCATGTGCAGCGCGGACTGCCCGGCGAGCGGATTTTCGGGGCCCGGGTGGTGCGCTTCCTTTACGAGCATGCCGGGGCGGCCGAGGAACCGGCGTGGCAGGCGCTGCAGCAGCACGTCCTGAGCGAGTGCCGCCGGCACGGTGAGAACCCTGACACCGGCGCCCTCGAAGACAGACTCCTCGCGGACGTGCGAGCCTTCGTGGACGATCGTTACCTGCTCGCGGGCCCGTATGCTCGCTACCAGGAGAACGTCCGGCAGGCCGCGCCCTACTACGGCTTCACCCATGACGTGGACGGAGCACGGCTGGCCCTGCACTTCACCAACACGGTGGCCCCGGACTCGCCCCTGCGACACCCCGAGGAGTTGCAGAAGGGGTTGGCCAGACTGGTGTCTTTGGCCTGGAAGCAGCATCCGCAACTGACCACAACCTACTGCGGCTCGTGGCTCAACAGCGTCTCACGCTTCACCGACCTGTTCCCGGAGTCATGGCTGGGTTCGGCCGAGGACAGCCCGCCGGCTGGCCATGGCGGGTGGTGGGGGCAGTTCACTGACCGCACGGGCGCGCTGCACCGCGGCAACGCCCGGCATCTGCGCGAGACCGGCGAATTCCGGTTCCCGTTCCGGCGGTGTACCTGCCCGCAGGGGGAACTCGTTGCCCACCTGGCTGCGCCTTGAGGATTCAGCCATTCCGAGGATGATCGCGCAGCCGCGTGGGGTTGTCACTCGCATTACTCCGTCCGGGCCGTGGGCGTTGACTTCCGGGGCTCGCGGTGGTAGTCCTCGTTGCCATGAGAACCCTGTGTCGTCTGCTCTGGTTGCCCTTCTTCGGCCGTCGAGACGCACCGCACCTCGTACTCGAGAACCTCGCCCTGGATCCATTCGTAGGAGAGGCCACATGCCGAAGGATGCCGCCACCCTTCAGACGCACGACGGTCGGGCCGCCCTGGCAAATGGGCTCATGCGCTTCGAGTTCGACTTGCGGGACCACGGTGCTTTGGCCTCCATTCTGGACCGGACGACTGGTGCCGAGCTGGTGCGCGACCCGGATGCGCCCCGGTTGTTGTGGCGGATCGGGTCGCGGCGGCGGGCCGATGGGGAGATCGAGTGGTTGACGAGCGCGGAGGCGGGCCACACCGAGTGCCATGCGCGCCGGGACGGCAACGCGACCACACTCACGTTGATCAGCTCCCGCCTGCCCGGCAACACCATCGAGGTCACTGTGGAGGTCACCTTGCCCGATGGCTCGGCGCTGACGTCATGGCGCGTGGCAGTGCGTGGCATCGGCGACGAGGCCGCCGTCGCGCAGTTAGTCTGTCCTATCCTGTCGGGACTCGTGAAGCTCGGACAGCCCGCCCCCGGGGAAGCGCTGCTGGCTCCCGTGCAGGGCGAGGCCTACCTGTATCGCGATCCATTCCCCGTGCGGGACGGCCTGCCGCTATGCGCCGGTGCCGGCCCGGAGAGCGCCGATGTCGGTGTGGGTAGCGTGGGCGGGCGCTATCCCGGCTCCATCGCCGTGCAGATGATGGCACTCTACAACGACCACGCGGGCCTGTACTTCGCGGCCCACGACGCCGGCCAGCATCCCAAGGACCTGCACATGGGCCCGCGTGCCGACCTTGGCCCGGCGCCAGTGTTGTCGGTGACCCACCTTGTCGGCGAGCGGCCGGGCGAGGATGTCGAACTCCCCTACGACACCATCGTCGGCATATTCCACGGCGACTGGGCGGGCGCCGGCTCGTGCGTTCGACCCCCGGCGGTTAGATGCATACGTTGCGATCAGGACGCCCTAACGTGACGCGAGTGGCTCTGAGACCCATTTACATGCTTGGGACTTGTGTCGCGGTGAGGGCTACCCGATCTGGAGGCAGTCGCCCATTGCTCTCACGTCCACCTTGCCCACCACTTCCGGGCCCAACGCCTTGAGGTGTCCCTTCGAGAAGCTCCATATACGTCGGGGTCTGGGGTCTTCCGGGACGCGTTGATGGCGACTACTCTGTGGTCTCCAGGCGAGGCATTGCTCCCGCTCCTTTCCTGCGGGCATGATAGCCCGCCTCGTGAGCGAGTCAACCGCCAGACGACCTCGGGGCCGACGCCCGTAGCCTGCGTCGGGCTACGCCCTCCTACGGCTACGGGCGAACACCAACACCCCGACAACTGCACCTTAACTCCAGGGGGCTATCTGTCCAAGTAGCGCTGAGGGGGAACAGGTCGGCTTCATCGTGACCAACCGCACTGATCCAGCCAAAGGCATCGTCCGGTTCTACAACGGACGAGGGACCTGCGAGCAGTGGATCAAGGAAGGGAAGCACGCCGTCGAGTGGATGCGCCTGTCGTGTCATGCCTTCGAGCGCAACGCTGTGAGACTTGCTCTGTTCGTGCTGGCCTACAACCTGGGCAACTTCCTGCGGAGGTTGGTGCTCCCGAAGGAGATGGCACGGTGGAGCCTGACGAGTCTTCGCGAGAGACTGGTGAAGATCGGGGCCCGGCTGGTCCGTCACGCCCGTCGGCTCGTCGTGCAGATGGCAGAGGTCGCCGTGACGCGAGACCTGTTCGCGCAGATCCTCGACCGCATCAGGTCGCTGTCGCCGGTGCCCAC
>CAZKUN010000418.1:0-3629 GCA_964555935.1 uncultured Armatimonadia bacterium
CCAACTTCACCATCGCCTACAACATCCTCCGAGGAATTGGGATCTCCCCGAGCGTTGTCATGGAGCCAGAGGTGGTCCGTTGGAGCGACGATACGTTCGAGGCAGCGGTCGCCCGCGCCAAGCGCCACCTCAGGCTGAACGGGGATGAGCACGACGACACGGTCCGGGAGGTCCTGCGGCTGCGGCTGGTGGAGGAGGGCGGCCGTTGGATCTGGCCCGATGGCAAGCGTTCAGCGCTCGCATGGTGGCGCCCACCAGGGGCGTGATCCGTGCGGCCGCGATTGCTCACCCTTCGACGCCGGGTGCCGACGAGAGTTCGCGGGAAGGGTGGCGCGGTGGCCTCAGCCGATGACCTGGAAGGCCCATACCCGGTGCTCGTATGGGGAGTCCCTGGTGAGCTTCATGCTGTCGGTCTTCTCCACCAGCCTCCACTTGCCTTGCGACTCCAGCGACTCGATCATCTCCTTGAAGCCTGATTCCTCGTGGGCTTGCTCCGAGAGCGTGAACACGATGTGCCCACCCGGCGTCGTAACGCGCACTAACTCTTGGAACGAGCTCGCCGGGGCGTGTGCGGCGGTGAACACGCCGACGGCCGCCACGGCGTCAAAGGCGTTCGCTGGGAAGTCCAGGTGCTCGCCTAACACCATCCGGCGTAGCTCCCGGTAGACCCCCTTGGCTGCGGCCACTTCCAGCATGCCCTGGGACAGGTCTATGGCCACAATGTCTCCGTACCCCGCCGCCGCAAGCACCTCGCCCAGCAGCCCCGTCCCCGCGCCCGCGTCCAACAGCTTCGCTTCCTTGGGCACGAGTCGGTACAGAACCTCGGCGGTGACAGCCGGCGCGCGGTACTCTTCGTGGGTTGTCAGGTCCTCGTCGTAGGACGCGGCCCATTCGTCGTACCGCTCCAGGAGCTCTTCGTTGTCCTTCGTGCTGTAGATCCACTCGATGGGGTTCTTGCGTTCCTGCGTCACGCGTTCCTCCATTCATGTCTTGAGGGCGGACGGCTCCAGCGGCGGGAGGGGGGAGGGATGGCGGGAGGGGAAAGCGGTGCGAAGATTTCCCGATTCTTGTTTCTAGTTGGCAAGCTTCCTGGCGCCAGAGGCTCTACTCACATTCTTCGAAATCTGAGATAGCCATCGTGTCGACAGCCTTCAGAGCAGACCTCAACCGAGCAAGCATTTCCCAGTATGCTGGCACTCCTGCCATGCCGGTCTCCCGTGCTACATGCAAGGCTCTTTCAAGCTTCTGGTGCGCCAAAGTATGAGTGTGACCAAGCGCATACCCTAGTGCGCCCAGAGTTACTGAGCTGGGCGTGGTCCCCCAGACTATTATGCCCTTTGATCGAATGCTCATGGACAAGGCAGCGGTGTATAGCAGGCCCAGGTAGGCGTTCGGTGCCCAATCGGCAGTCTTGATATCCGGACTCCTCCGGCTTTCAAGTGCCGCCTCGTTTAGCAGTGCCCGCTCGGTCTCTTTGAACTGCTCCGCCTCGGCGTGTTTCCTCGCGAGTATGCTCCACATTGCGGGGTCTCGCGGATCGCGTTGCGCCTCACGTGACCAATGTGCGATTTCCGCTTGCAGTCTTCCTCGGAATCCTTCCAATGTACCCTTGAAGGTTTCAAATCCGGCTGGTGAAGTCAGCAGCGTTCCGTAGAGCGTAGCGTATTCCACCATGGCTGCCTGTGGGTTCACTGAACCAGCATTGCGCAACTCTTGTTGAATCTCTTGGTACCAACGAATCCCTATCTCTTGGTTGGTCTTTGAAGTGGTCGGCCAGTTCTTATGGGGCAGGGTCCACCAAGTGTGAATACACGCTGCTGCATAACTAGTCAGTAACTCTTCGTCGGCTTCGGGATAGACTTGGCTAGCCCGAAGGAGGGCGTTTGTAAGTAGCACATAGGCGTTGCCTTCCTTGTGAGGATCCGCCGAAACTGCTTCCTGGCAGAGCCGGACGACTTCCAGCAATGCTGATTGGGCCTCGGCGGCGTCATTGCGTAGCAAGGCCTGTTTCATCACCTGCCAGGAATCGGTGGCTTGATTGAACAAGCCGCTGCTGCTCTTCTTGGCCGGTCCGAACAGTTTCTCCAGGATACCCACAGCGCTCTCCTCAAAGAGCCTCCACGCACCCACGTTGAGCTACATGCATGTGGTGGGGCGGGGAGGACTCGAACCTCCGACCTCAGCTTTATCAGAGCTGCGCTCTAACCAACTGAGCTACCGCCCCGAGGAGGGTTGACCGCGGGTGCCTGTGGGGGGACCTCACAGCGCCGCTGGCGCGGGCCGACGGTCCCTTGCTCACATAGGCGAGTATAGCTGTGGGCCTTCGGGGGTGTCAAGGCGAGCCACTTGCGGCGCGGCATGCCGAGGGTCAAGCTCCAGGTGCGCTCCGCCGCTCCCGATACAGCGCCTGCTCCGCGCGCACGACCTCCGGCGACAGCGTCCGCGCCGGCCCCAGTTGTCGCGAGAGCAGGCACACCTGCGCGGCGCGCTCCACCATCTCGCACACCGCCAGGGCCGCGCTGAGATCGCGCCCCAAGCCGACGAGCCCGTGGAGGCCCAGAAGGGCGGCGTCACGAGCCTGCAAGGCTTCGCATGCGCCCCTCGCCAGCTCGAGGCTGCCGGGGAACGCGTACTCCGTCACCGGCACCTCGCCTCCCACGAACACCACCAATTCGTCCACCACCGGGGGGATGGGCAGCCCCGCGACGGCGAACGCGCTAGCGTACACCGAGTGCGTGTGGATGACGGCTCCAGCGTCCGGCCGCGCCCTATAGACCTCCAGGTGCAGCAGCGTCTCCGACGATGGAGCAAGCTGGCCGACGACCGGTTCGCCTTCGCCGTCGATGACCAGGATGTCATCGACGCTCAGGGAGCGGTACGGGCGCTGGCTGGGGGTGATGGCAAAGATAGGAGGGTCGTCCGAAAGGCGCATGCTCACGTTGCCACTGTGCCCGGCGACCAGGCCGAGCCGAGCCAGCTCCTGGGCCGCGTCCAGCACGGCCTCCCGCTCGAAGCGCCAGTCCCCCGATGTCACCTCGGATGATCCGCGGGGGGTTCGGCGGCGGCCACGGCTGCAAACGCATGGCTGGCCAGGAGCCGCACATCGTCAGGCGGCGGCGTGGGCGGCCCGAAGGGCGGGGTCAGGGCGGTGGACGAGGCTAGTTCGTCGCGGGTGATCCAGTGCCAGCCGTCGTGAAGCGGCGCGGGAGGCTCCGTCGGACGGCAGACGTAGATAAGGTCAATGTGCTGGTGGGGGCCGGTCACGGGGTCGTCGATGTCCTCGATCATGATCGTGAGCGGAGGCGGCACTTCCTCGGGGTAGGCCAGTCCCAACCGGATGCCGCCGGTCGGGACCACCTCGGTGTGCAGGCCCGTCTCTTCGTGGATTTCACGCAGGACGGCCTGCACGGGATCCTCGTTCTCCATCACGTGCCCGCCCGGAGGCAGCCACGCCCGAACCTTGACATGCCAATGCAATAGGGTCCGATCGTCGTGAACGACGAACCCCGTAGCCGTGAAATGCCGGTCGGGCGCCACTGCTGCCTCTGCGGACCCACGGGTGGGACCGACGAGCTACGCGCCCCTGGACGGCAGGCTCACCACCACCGGACCTGGACCGGAGGCGACGC
>CAZKUN010000418.1:3729-5202 GCA_964555935.1 uncultured Armatimonadia bacterium
TACGCGCCCCTGGACGGCAGGCTCACCACCACCGGACCTGGACCGGAGGCGACGCCCTTGGAGTGCGTGGCCTGCATCTCCAGCTCCACCAGGTTCTCGCCGCCTTCCTGGAACTTCCGCTTCACCGTGCCGGTGCACACCACGGCCTCGCCCACGGGGCTGAAGGTCCGGATGCGGAACGGCCCGAGCTTCTTGATCTTGCCGTCCAGGCCGATGTACTCCCGCACCGTCCGCTCCCAGCAGCCGAGCACGAAGGTGTTGTTGGCGAACATCTCCGGGGCGCCGCTGGCCTCGGCCAGACGTGTGTTGTGATGAACCGGGTTGAAGTCGCGGTTGGCGCCCGCCTCGATCACCAGCCGCTGGACGGTCATGTTGAACGTGACCGCGTCGACTTCGTCACCCTCGTTGACATCCTCGTAGAATCGCTGTTTTGACCAGTCTGCCATTGCCTCATTCCTCCTTGACGGTCGTGGTATCGATGTGGCCTAGCTGTCTGCGCCGACGTTGTAGTTGTAGGAACCGTTCCGCACCCTGGCGACCAGCTCGCCGCGCTGGTTGTGTATCTCGCTCTCCGTCCTGGTGAACGCGCCGTAGCCGACCCGAGTCTTGGCCAGGTTCACGGAGATTATCTTCCTGCCGCTGGACGTGAGGCGGTCGCCCACGTACACGGGCTCGAAGTACTCGACCTCCATGTCCGTGACCAGCACGCCGTTGGTCGCGGGCATGGGGAGCGGCGGGGCCGTGCTCGTGCGCTCACTGGGGTCCGACACCGACACCTGGTCGGGGTTGGCCGTGGGCCAGCGGGACGCCTGTCCGGGGCTCCACATCGGCTGCGACATGAGGGTCTGGTGGATGGCGCTGGCGGGCGCGATGAGCCCCTTGTAGCCGTGCTGCTTGGCTACCTCGTCGTCGTAGTGGAGGGGGCAGTCGAGCTCGATGGGCTCGCAGTACTTGCGGATCGCTCCGCGCTCCACCTCGTCGGTGGCCGTGCGAGTCTCGCCGCCGGAGAAGTCCTGGCCGATGGCCGCGACAAGGTCGTCCCACGTGTGCTGCTGCGTCATGGCGCCTCCTTTGGTGCATGCTTGGACGAAGACCAGACGGATTATAGCGGCGCGGCATGGAGAGGGTCAATCGGTGCGTTCGTCACGCCTCCCCGATCCGCACGATCTCCCTCTGGACCGTCGTCGTGACTTCCGGACCGCGCTCGCCGATGTACACGTCGATCTCCGAGCGTACGCCGAACGCGGGAAGGTACACGCCCGGCTCGATGGTCACGGCGATTCCGGGAAGGAGGCGGCGCGTGTCCCGGGTTTCCCACGAGTCCAGGTTGACCGCGTCGCTGTGGACCTCCCTGCCCAGGCTATGGCCCAGCCGGTGCGTGAAATACTTGCCGAGGCCCGCATCCCCGATGTACCGCCGGGCCACCCGGTCCACCTGCCACCCCTGCAGCCGCCGCCCGGCTCGCAGCGTCCG
>CAZKUN010000419.1:0-5181 GCA_964555935.1 uncultured Armatimonadia bacterium
ATACGAGGGACCGGTGTCGCTCGAGTTTGAGTATCGCGACATGACCCTTGACGACATCGAGCGGGAGTTCGATGCGGGGATCAGGTGGCTCGCCGACTGCGGCTGGGAGTTTCCGGATGGCGTGCCGGATGTGGGACGCTGACCTCCAGATAACGGGCGCGCGGCATGGACCTGCCCGGATGGACGGACTTCGCTGGGACGCATCGAGGAGAAGAGCAGACCCTCCGGCTGAGTAGCCGGAGGGCGTGGATGTTCGGCATAGTGGACCGTACTGGATGACCTACCCAAGCCGGTGTCCCCTTTGCGTGCGGTGCCCGCCCGTCGGAAGGTGCCCCTGGTCCGTTACGGGAAAGCCGATGGCCAATGAGCCAGGCCAGCGGACCGAACCCACAACTGTGTCCACCGTGCGGTGTTGCATTCAGCAACGAGGGGGTGTGCCCGGCCTGCGGCGCGCGGCTCATGACGCGCGGGCAGCACCTCTTCAGAGTCATAGTGGCGGGCGTGTGCGAGGGGGCGAAGCTCCCGAGTATAGACGTGGTATTTGGGCCCCTTGCTGTGAACGACGGCGTTCTCGTGAAGCGAGGCAGATCTGCCTGGGACCACCTGCTTGCCCAACTGAGGGCGGCGCTACCAGCACTCGACCTAACCGACGGTGACGCGTCTTCGATTCCTGCTGCGGAGTTCCTCGAGGAGGAGCGTGTCATACGCGTCAACGACGAGGCGCCGCCCGAGGGATTCGCAAGCCTCGCCGCTCACGAGGCGATGCACTATGTGCAGTGCTCCGTGGGTTACCTGGGTGAGAACACGTGGCGGGCTGTCGGCCCATACGCCGTGGGCCCGATGAAGGAGGTCTTTGCTGAGTGGGGAGAGGCCAGGATTGCGGCGCTGGCGGGTGACGGTGAGGGGCAGATGCGGCCGCAGTACTTCCTGAGTCCAGGGACACTGAAGGACCCATGTGTTGAGTTGGGCCGAGAGGCACGAAGAGCCCTTCAGAGCCCCCGGATGGCCCAGCGGTGGGAGAGGGTGGCGTGTCGGGACCTTGTTGAGTCCAATAAGAGGGAGTTAGCGCGCGGCAATGAGGGATTCCCTCTCTGCGTCTACCGTGAGCCATCGGCCGACGCAGCCCGCGCTCGGGTCAAAGCGACTAATCTCATGCACCAGCTGGTCGATCCGTGGGTGCGAAGCGACGCCCGCCCACCTCCGCCTGACGTTACGAACGAGATCGTCGCCGAGGTCAGGCGCCACTGTGAGTTGACAGGCGACAGCGAACCGGAGAGTTAGAGGTCCGCCTCGGGCGGACGCCAGAATCAACAACGGCCACCTCGATTGAGGTGGCCGTTTGGGTTTCTATGGTGGACCGGATCGGATTCGAACCGACGACCTCCTCCGTGCGAGGGAGGCGCTCTCCCAGCTGAGCTACCGGCCCATCAAGCGTGACATCGCCAGGGCGCTCGCCCCGGCGAGTGAGCGTTTATTATACCCAATTCGAGACCGTTGTCAATTGCCTTTGCGCACCTCTGGTAGCTCCCGATTCCGCCAGACTCAGGCCGACGCGCGGCCTCCCGCAGATTGCCGATTGGGAGATTAAACAGGGGGTGACGAGCCCCGCTTTCCATCCATTGGACGCCACAACCGGAAATCAACCGGAAGGCCCCATCGAGCACTGTTGATGGCGGCCGCAGGGAGCGGCGTTTGGGCGCAGGAACGCGCGAATCCTGCAGGTGCGGGACATGCAGACTCGGCGCAACAGGGCGTGGAACGCTGCCAGGCGCTCACAATGCTGTGGGCGATGGATGCCCTTTCGAAGCGCCAATGACGCTCGTTTCGGGAGTCGTGCGGCGCTCTCCGCCACAACGAGGAAGCCCGCTTTCTCAGCCGGCCATTGTCGGCCGGCCCTAGCCAAAGGAGGCTAGCAGTGCCCGGAATCTCCATCAATGCCAGTGGAGCCACGCAGACTCGGCTCCGGACCTCTAACTCAATCGTATCGATCAGCGGGATGTGCGCGACGTGCCTCGAAGGTTGCCCCGGCCCGTGCGAGATCGGCCGCTCCTCCATGAGGGCCGCCGAGATGATCTACCCCCAGCCCTTCGGTGAAGTCACTGCGGCCGCCCAGAAAGAGTACCCGCTCGACCTGTCCCACTTCAACGTGATGGGCAGCGCCGTCGGCGCCCATGGCGTCGAGGCGGACCCGGACGTCGCTCTCTTCACGCGGGTCGACGTCACCACCCCGATCGGCCGCGATGACGGTATCAAGTGCCGCCTGCCGCTCGTCGTTCCCGGCCTCGGCTCCACTGATGTCGCCAAGAACAACTGGGACGGGCTGGCCATCGGCTCCGCCCTCGCCGGCGTGCCGCTGACCATCGGCGAAAACGTCTGCGGGATGGACATGGCGTGGACCATCACCAACGGCAAAGTCGTCGAGTCCGTCGACCTCCGCAACCGCGTCGAGACCTACAAGAAGTGGCAGCGCGACGGCTATGGCGCGATCATCGTCCAGTCCAACGTTGAGGACACCCGCCTGGGCGTCTTCGAGTATGCAATCAGGCAACTCGGTGTCGATGTCGTCGAGTTGAAGTGGGGACAGGGCGCCAAGAACATCGGCGGCGAGGTCAAGATCGACGACCTGCAGAAGGCCCAGGCCCTCTACGAGCGCGGCTACGTCGTGCTCCCGAACCCGACCGACCCCGACGTCATTGGTGCCTGCGAGCGCGGCGTCTTCCGCGAGTTCGAGCGTCACTCCCGCCTCGGAATGGTCGAGCAGGAAGCCTTTGTCACCGCCGTCGCGGAACTCCGCGACATGGGCGCGAAGCACGTCACCCTCAAGACGGGCGCCTACCGCCCGGCCGACCTCGCGCGCGCGGTCAAGTTCGCGTCGCTCGCCGAGATCGACCTGCTGACAGTTGACGGCGCGGGCGGCGGAACCGGCATGAGCCTGTGGCGCATGATGAACGAGTGGGGCATCCCCACCGTCGAGCTGATGAGCCTCTGCTACGACTACTGCAACCGGCTGCACAAGCGCGGAGAGTACGTGCCCGATCTCGCGGTCGCCGGTGGCTTCATCCTCGAGGACCAGATCATCAAGGGGCTCGCCATGTGCGCGCCCTTCACCAAGCTCGTCGGCATGGCACGCGGCCCGATCGCCGCGGCGATGGTTGGCAAGACGATCGGCAAGGGCCTGGCCGATGGCAACCTGCCCGGATCGATCTCCAGGTACGTCGACAGTAGGGACGAGATCTTCGTCACCGCGCCCGAGCTGAAGACGATGCTCGGCGATCGCTACGACGATGTCCCGTGCTCGGCGATGGGCCTGTACACCTACTACGAGCGTCTCAGCCAGGGCCTGCGCCAGTTCATGTGCGGGGGGCGCAAGTTCGGTCTCGAGCACATTACCCGCGACGACATCTGCGCCATCACTCGTGACGCGGCCGATGTCAGCGGGATCCGCTACGTCATGGACATCGACAAGGAAGAAGTCGAGAGCATCCTGTAGCGAGACCAGACGTCTGTCGCGCGCACAAAACGGGGGAGGTCCATTTACGGGGCCTCCCCCGTGCGATTCTGCTCGCGCAGGGATGGAGCCCGATGCCGTGGAAGCCGTGGTCCATGACTGTTGTCCCGTTGATGCTGACACTCCTGGCGCAACCCGCGTCCGCGGATGCTCCCTCCGTTGTGTTGGCGAACGACTCCGTTCTCTTGGCATTCGAGCGCCCGTACATGGGCCTGACGACAATGGTCGATCTCTCAGCCGAACTCGACCATATGAGCGCCGCCGAATCGCCTCGCCCGCTCTGGATACTTACTTTCAAGGCGGGCCCGGGCGCCGACGAGACGGTCACCCTCGCCAGCACAGACGCCCCCTGCACGTCCGCCCGCACTGACGGGAAAACGAACGCAACCTTCCGCTGGGACGGTCTGAGCATTGAGGGCGAGCCCGCCGCTGTCGACGTGAAGGTCCGCGTCGATCTCCCGCCTGACTCAGGCATCGCCGAGTGGCGTATCTGGGTCGACAACTCCAGCGAGACTTACGGTCTGTGGGAGATTCGTCTGATAGAGATCGCGGAGTAGGGCGCAACGCCGTGGCGCCGTCGACGGGAGCGCGGACGCCCTCGTCCGCTGAGGTGGCGGGCGGAAGTCGTCCCTACTCCCCCACCACTCGCCGCACCTCAACATTGTCCACATAGAACGTGGTGTCATCCTGACCCGGCGATACAAACCCCACCCAGTCCAGCCGATGGAACCCATCTTCACAGGCCAAGCCCGGGAAGACCCTCGGCTCCTCCTCGCCCGGCAGGCTGACGCGCAGTTCGAACGTGCCATCCCCATCATCCCCCAGGCCGCATTCCACCGCGTAACTCACCCACTCGTCGAGCGGCACCATCATCAGCTCGCCGCCGTCGTGGACCAGTTGCCCGCCGGGCATGATCTGCACCGTCGGACCTCGCACGAACGCGCCGGTGTAGTCGCGCCACTGGTAGTAGAACGACGTCGCCGCATCCACCCTCAAGTCGAGCCGCCCGACCAGGCGTCCGAACTCGTGCCCGGTCCGATAGAAGACATGCGGGTTGAACGGGTGCTCCTGCCCCGGGCCGTCGACGAACTTCAGGCTGCGCGAGCCTCCGGCCGCCTGCTCGTCGGTCACGCGCGCCGTCATCGTGTCGTTCTCTTCACTCGTCTCCGCGCCAGGCGTCCGGGCGCCCACTTCGAGACCCTCGAAGTCCTGCACAATCGGGCCCGGCGGCCCGACGAACTTCGCGAATGCGCCGACCAGATCAACCGCGTCCGGCGCGAACGACTTCGCGCGGAGAGTCGTCGTTTCCGATATCGCGAGCGGGCCACCGTACAGCGCGGACCCCGCCGTCGGCTCTGTGCCGCCCAGCGTGTAGCGGATCTCGGCATTGGCTGCATCCGACTCGATGGTCACCTCGACCGGCTCGCGCAGTTTCCCGCCCGGCGGGGAAACCAACGTCATGAGCGTGTCGCCGACCAGCCGGTCGCGATACGGTTGCTCCAGACCGACCTCGTCCAACGACACGAATGGACCGATCCCCATCTCCGGAGCCGGCGAGCCCTCGGCGAATCGGAATTCGCCCCGGTCGATGTCCACGAAGAGAGGGTCCGCGTTCTGGCTGTTGGCCTCGATGCCGTGCTCCCGTTCGCGCGTCAGATGGGCCTCGCCCCACG
>CAZKUN010000420.1:0-5180 GCA_964555935.1 uncultured Armatimonadia bacterium
CGACACGCGCAATGGAAACCGAGCAATGGGACCTGCTACTCGTGGAGGACGATCCCGACGACGCGCTGCTGTTGCGCGACATGCTTGAGGACGTGCCATCGGCCCGCTTCGAGCTGCACCACGCGCAGGAGCTTGAGGCAGCATTAGAGATGCTGGAGCGCGTCCAGCCGGATGTCGTGCTGCTTGACCTATCGCTCCCCGACAGTCGCGGCCTCGCGACATTTGAGAGACTGCACGACCAAGCACCAGACGTCCCCGTGGTCGTGCTGACGGGCTTGCCGGACGAGACGGTGGCGGTCGCGGCCGTGCAGCGCGGCGCGCAGGATTACCTGATGAAAGGCGAGGTCGGTGGCCCGCTGCTCGTGCGGTCGCTGCAGTACGCAATCGAGAGGCAACGCAACAGTCACTTCCAGGCGACGCTGCTCGAGCGCGAGCGCCTCGACACCGCCATCGCGCACATGGGCGACGGCATCGTTGTTACCGATGCAGACTGGCGCGTGATGACGACGAACCGGGCCGCATGCCTGCTGCTGAATCTGGGCGAGGACGAATGCGTGGGCGCCCCTCTCGAGGCCACGCTATCCGCGTTTGAGCTGTCGCGGCCGGTCGCGGAGTTGCGGGCGGGAACCGAGCGCGCGGAGGCGTTCGAGGTGGCGCGCCCCGATACGCAACCCCCGCTATACCTCGACGCTCGTCTGACCCGGCTGTTCGACCCGCGAGGACACCTCACGAGCACGGTGCTGTCCTTGCGAGACGTCACGGACGTGCGGCGCGAGCAGCAACTCAAGACATCGTTCCTGATGATGGTCTCGCACAAACTGCGCACGCCACTCAGCGTGCTGATCGCGTGTCTGGAGCTGTGCAAGCGCCTGCCACCCGAACGCGCGGCCGAGCAGTTGGTGGCGGTGTTGGATGTCTGCGACACCGAGGTAAAGCGACTTGGCGAGGTGATCGAGGGGCTGTTGGATCTGAAAGCCCTCGCCGCGCCGGACGCCGAGGCAGCGCCCGATTCCGCGGACGTCAGACCGGCCATCACCGAGGCTGCGCGGAAGGTACTCAGCGCCTACCCCGACCGGCAAGTCGAGCTGACGATTGATGTCAACGAGGCGACGAAACGCGTGGCATGCGGAAGCACGCACCTACTGCTGATTGTCGAGCAACTCATCGACAACGCCGTCAAGTTCGCTGACAAAGACCCCGTGGAGGTGTCCGTCGCGGCCAGCCCACAGGATGATGGCACGGTCGTAGTCGCCGTTTCCGACAATGGCCCGGGTATCCCGCATGAATACCACGACCGCGTGTTCGGCGGGTTCGTGCAGGTCGAGGACATGCCCACCGGCCAGGTCCCAGGGCTCGGGGTGGGGCTCTACATGGCCCGCGAGGTTGCGGAAGCCCACTCGGCGACTATCGCCGTGCGGTCGGAACTCGGCGTGGGGAGCACGTTTTCGGTCACGCTTCCCGCTCTCGATGGGTAGCAGGCCAGCCTACTTCAGCCGCACGTCACCCCAGACCGCGTGATCGCTGTTGATCCCGTCGCCTCCGTCGGTCGTGAACAGTCGCACGAACCGGGCCGCCCCAAGCTCCACCGAGATGGGAATCGGATCACCCCCGCCGCGCACTGTAGGCGACGTGTAGAGCGTCTCCCACGGCCCGTCGGCGGAGTCGCTGCGCTGAACCATGAATACCACGCTGCCATATGTCTTGGCCATGTCCTCGATGGCGATCTCAGCCACCAGCACCAGGTCATCCCGCCCGGCCGGCAACTCGAATGTCACTTCCCCGTGCACATCGTCGACAGTGGGTTCCGGACAGATCATCACGCTCTTCTGGTAGACGTGTCCCCGCGACGATACGCCTTTCCCCGCGTAGTCGCGATCGAGCAGCAGGCCGCCGTGCGCGAATGGGTTGAGCGGCTCGAGATCGCTGAGGTATACCGCGTCGGGATCCAGCGGCACGCGATTGGTGTAAGACAATTCCATCGAAACCCGGTGTCGCGCCACGGACCTGTCGCTTGCCGAGAGCGCAACGCGCCGCAGACGCGACTGCTTCAAATCACCGGCGGTCGCGCCCGCGAGGTCGACCGTTACGGTCAGCGTCTTGCCATCGCCCGATAGCGCCGCATCAGCGAACTCGCCAAGTGGCTTCCCATCGAGGGTGGCATCGAGCGCATCCGGATCGATAGGGTTCGCGTCATCGGCGAACTCGACTACCAGCGTTGTCGGGGGATCGACAGCGCCAAGTTCAATCGCCTCCGTGGTCTCCAGGCCTTCGCCGTCCAACGACACCCGCGCCACGTTGGGCGCGGCGGCATCGTCCAACTCCAGCCAGTCGGGCTTGCCCGATATCAACGAGACGCCCGCCGCGCCGAGTTCGGACGACGGGATTGCATCGCGCCCGCCCGGATGCGACTCCCACGCTCCCTCGTCGCTCTGACAGTGGTGCGCCAAGGCCGTCGCCGCGCTCGCGAGCCGGATGTCGCCAGTCGCTCTCACCGAGTGCTGCTTCCACTCGCTCGCGGGCTCCTGCCGGAAGCTGAAGTCGTTCGCAACCGTCACCGTCAACCCAGGCTCGACGGCATGGATGAGATACCAATCGCCAAGCTGGATGCCATCGGCGGCGAGATCAACGTCGCCCACCAATTCGACGGTGTCTCCGCCAAAGCCCCCACCGAGTTCATTGACGCTCGCGATGGTGTAGGTCTTCCCGCGCTCCGGGAACCACAGTTTCATGCCCCGATACCATGGCGTGTTAGCGTGGTCGGCCATCGGCCGCCAGGTGCGGATCACGTTGGGCCGGTCGGCGGGAAGCTCGACAACCTCATGCCAACTCGTGGCGAGCGGTGCGTGGTCCTGAAGATCGACGCGGACCAAGCCATCGTCCCGTTGTGTCACGCTCGCGATCCGGTAGCCCTCATTGCACGCGTCGCGCGACTCGCTTTCCACGCGGATGAGCAGTTGCTTGTCGCTGAGGTTCGCGCCCGCCGGCCAGGGCGTGTCCGGCTTGATGATCAACGCGCTCTCGCTCCGCGTCCCCGTCAAATCGCCCACCACATCGACGATGGTTCCGGTGAAATCGCCCGGCATGTCGGCGCGGAAGTCGCCGCGTTTGAGCGCGGTGCCTCGCGAGGCGTCTGCGGCGATGACTTCGCCATCCGCATCGCGTCGGATCAGCGCATATCGGGCGTCGGTTTCCGTTCCATCGGGCAGGCGGATCGTGCCGGCGTCAGACTGGAAGATAACCGTGTCGACGTGCCCGGGCACCATCCGCAACTCAAGCGCAACGATGTCACGGGCTGGACCCGCAGTGCTGACGGCCTCCAGCAGCGTCGTCGACTCGATCGCCGACTGCTCCCCCTCGCGGAAACCCTCCAGCACGTGGACAAAGAGGCTGGTGAGGTCGCCGGTGTCGGCGCTTCGCGTCTCGATGAGGAAATCGCGCGCGTCCATAAACGCGACGTTGCCGTTTACCTGCTGGTTGCCCGGCAACGGCTGGCGCATCCACCCGACCCACGGCCCCGTCGCGCGCATCAACTCGGTCTGCCCGTCCGCTTGATCCAGGCCGAGCATCCGCAGGCGGACCTGCCCCACGTCATCAGGTAGCGGGCGCTTGAAGGGCGTTCCATCGGTCTCGCGAGGCGCGAAGGCCGCGTAATCCGTCTTCCAGGTCAGATCCCAC
This sequence comes from uncultured Armatimonadia bacterium, assembly GCA_964555935.1. Lineage (GTDB taxonomy): Bacteria > Armatimonadota > Zipacnadia > Zipacnadales > VGFC01 > CAZKUN01. The sequence continues at coordinate 3,676 of CAZKUN010000420.1, forward strand.
GCGCTCCGCACATCACCCAGGCGCTCCACATTCCGGGCGTGAGCGAAGTTGCGGTAGTGCGAATCGCCCTCGGGGAGTTCGTCGCCGAAGAAGACTTCGCTTAACGTGGCCGCAGTGCCGTCGGCCGAGGGGAGGCCATCGTCGGCGCGTTCGCCCCAGGCACTGTTATACAGCGCGTGGCGCTTGCCGCCCGCTAGCTTGAGCAGATCGACCGCGTAGGGCCGGCCATCCGGGCCCTCAACGCCAATGACGGTGCGGCGGAAGTCCGAGACGTCCTTGTCGACTTGGGCCCACGAGTAGTGGTCGCGCGCGTCCAGCACCTGGAAACTCGAGCCCGGCGAGCCGGCTTCCTCCCCGCCCTTGAACGTGATGCACTCACCATAGCCACGGTTGTCGGCCCAGCCCCTGCCGGTGGCCATCTCGTCGACCATCACCCCGTTCTGACACATCGGGCTGTGGACCCAGATCCAACTCCACGCGTCGAACGCCCACTCGCCTTCGGCAAGCTCGGTGGGGTAGCCCATGTCCTTGAGAGCCTGAAACTCCGGCCGGTCCCACTGCAAATGGGCGTTGCTCCACCACGCTCCATACCCGCCCCGGCGCATCACGGGGACACCGTCCACCCAACACTCGAGGCTCAGCGCATCCTGGGAGTTGTGCAACGTGGCCCGCGTGTAGCTCAACCCGATCTCCTGCCGGTGACCAGGGCCGCCTACGCGGATGAGACCCATGCCGTACCCCGCCCAGTTGCGGCTGCCTGTCTTCTCGCGCGCCGCGACTTGCGCAGGATCGGTGATGAAGTTCGGGGCAAAGCACTTCTCGTGCTGATCGCCAAATTCCAGTTCCAGCCCGCGGACAGTTCCGACCTTGTTCATCTCACCCGCGGCCGCGACGTGGAACGGGTTGTCATCCAGGAAATCCGGGTAGTACTCAAGCCAGCCATCTGGATCCCTCATGTAGGGGTAGTAGTAGCCGCCCGGCATGTCCATGTAGTTGGGCGCGCCCTCGCCGTTCATCCCGTCCTGGTAGCTGTGGTTATACATCGAGAGCGCCATCGTCGGCGCGGTGAAGTCGATGAGCACGTCGTCCTCAAGTAGCAACCCGAGCAACCACAGGTCGACGTAGATCGCTTCCTGGTAGTTGTGCAGCAGCTTCTGCGAGAAGACGCTCTTGAACATCAGCGACAGCTCGCGTAGCAGCTTCTCGCGGATCTTGAGGTCGAGCGCTTCCGGATCGCCATACAACTCCTGGGAGACCTGCTTGAAGGTCGGGTGGTGGCGGACGCGCGCGAAGGGCTCGACCCAGATATGCTCGTCCACCATGTTGAGCCAGCCAGGGCTGCTGTACGGCTTGCGCTTGCTCCACGCTCCGAGGTAGCTGACCTCGAAAATGGCCGGTCGGGGCACGGCTTCCCACTCCGCGCGCGTCAGCGGCCCGCCGTCCTTGCCCCCGCAGACCTTGTGGTTCGCCGCCAGCGGAAGCGCGTAGTAGGTGTCGGCCACCTG
>CAZKUN010000421.1:0-5173 GCA_964555935.1 uncultured Armatimonadia bacterium
GAACTCGCGTTCCTGGGCTGGGATGAGTCGGGGAACGGCGTGGCAACTGCAGTCGATGGGCGCGGCAAGGCGATCTGGTCCGAGCGGATCGGGCGCTTCCCCGGCCCGATGGAGCCGTGGAACTTCGGGACGTTGACGACGCTGGGGATCGGCAAGCTCAGCGGAGGAGCGCAGGACGATGTGATCGTGTTCGCCCGCCGCAGCACGATGCACAGCGACGAGGGCTACGCGTTGCGGGGGACGGATGGCGAGGTGCTCTGGCATCGGGACGGGGTATCAGATGGCGGGACTACGACATGGGGCTTTGGCGGGACGCCGGTGGTGATGGTGGACGTGAATGGCGACGGGTGCGAGGACGTGGTGAGCGAGTATCCCGTGAACCTGTCGGTGGTAAGCGGGAAGGACGGCGAACAACTCGTCGGCCGGACCGCCGCGAATGACTCGATCTTCCCTGGCGTGTGGGCGGCGTATGCATCCCCGACGCTGTGGGACTACGATGGCGACGGGACGCCGGAGCTGACGTGGAATGGCGGGTATGCGTTAGGGATCACGGATCTTCAGGGCGAGACGAAGTGGGTGACGACGCCGAAAGCAGATGCGTTTCCGCTCGATACCGGAAGCTCGTACGAGATGGTCTCGGCCCGAGAGACGGAGCTGAGGAGCATCGACGCGGCGACGGGCGAAGTGAAATGGACGACGGAACTGTCGGGAACGGCGACGTCGATGGCGGTTGTCGACGTGGATGGCGATGGGACGGATGAGGCGATCGTCGCGTGTGGCAATACCCTCGTCGCGGCTGACGACGAGGGCGTGATATGGGAGCTGGAAATGCCGGCCGGAATCGCCGAGTTCATCGTGGCGGACCTGGATGGCGACGGCGGCTTGGAAGTGGTTGTGCAGGGCGCGGATGGGGTTCTGTACGGCGTGGATGGGTGACGGCGTGGGCCGACCGTTTCGAGGAGATGACCTGCAAGTGATCTCAGGACTGACGCTGTTGATAGCAGGCATGGCTGGTGGCCAGGTAAAGGGCGAGTGGCCGATGCCGGCTCACGACCCGATGCTCACGGCGCGGGCTGAACTGCCATGCAACATGCCCGAGGCGCCGGAGGAGTACTGGAGTTACGACCTCGGCCAGGAGCCCGTGGGCTGGGCGATGTGCGCGGATGTGGATGACGATGGGGAAGATGAGGTGCTGCTAGGGGCATCGCCGGTGATCTGCTACGAGCTGGATGGCACCGAGAAATGGACGAGCGGGGCGTATCGGGTGATCGCGGTGGCGGACCTGGATGGCGATGGTGAAACCGAGATCGTAGTCAATGGCCCTAGGGCGATATCAGGCGAGAATGGGCAGACGCTGTGGAGCCGGACTGGCCCCGGATCAGTCACGAGCGATCGGACGCATGTGGGGAAGCTCCTGCCGGGCGTGCAGGGCCTGCAGATCGCGTGTGTCTCGGAGAAAGAAGAGCGCAACCAGGCGCAAGTCTGGAGCTTCGAGGACGGGATGGACGAGCCGCATCTGGTCTGGGAAAGAGAGTTCAACAAGGGCCCTGTCTACGCGCACTGCACGTCGGCGGTCGGGATGCTGGACGAGCAGACACCGGCGATCGTCGTGGCGGTGCATGGCGGCCTAGTGGTGTTGGACGCGAAGGACGGGAAGGACCTGGCTCGGTTCTACTGGGCACCGAAGAAAGGCGAAGGCATCTGCCGGAACTACGGTTCGGTCCACGTGGCGGACCTGGATGGCGATGGGCGGGCTGAGCTGGCGATCATGAATGACAGTATATCCGTGCAGTTGGGCGTGTTCTCGCCGCCGCCGGGCACGACAGGCGATCAGGCTGAACCCATACCATCGCCGGATGTGGGCTATGGCGAGTTGGCGACCTACGCTGATTCGCCGATCTGGTGGCGGAGGTATTCCGGGTTCTGGTATCCGGATGGGGAGATCACGCTGCACGTGCCCAGGCATCCGATTGGGGATGTCGACGGCGACGGCGAGGCGGAGATGATCGCGGGGGAGCACCGGACGCGGTGGGAGATGAAGATCTACGACGCGCTGACGGGCGAGGAAGAACTCGTCGGCCCGAATCTATACCCGCACGCGGCTGTTGATCTGGATGGTGACGGCACGCGCGAGATCATCGCGTCGAGAGAACCCGGGCGCACGCCGAGGGAGTTCACGACGCTGGTCATCGGTCAGGTGAGGAACGGGCAATGGGCTGAGTTGGGGCGGCTTGCGAGCTGTCGAATGGCCTACGATTCCTCGCCGCGTTGGGAGATGGGCGCGTCGGGGAAGAACGGAGATCAGCGAGAGCCGGTGGTTGTGGGTGATCGGGAATTGGTGGTGACCCTCGATCGGTCGGGGGATGGTCGGGCGGACGAGTTGGCCTACGTGAGGGTGGATGGGAACGGGCTCTCATCCCGGAGCGTGGCGCTGGCGAATGGGCTGGATGTGAAGGTGCTCGCGGCATCGGGCGAGCGGCTGATCTGCACGACGAGCCAGGCGACGGCGCGGGTGATGACGTTTGATGGCGAGACGGTTTCCGAGTGGGCCTGCGGGAAGCCGGTTATCGCCGGAGCGTGCGTGGCGGACATCGCGGGAGACCTGAGGAATGAGGTCATCCTGCCCGTGGCGGGGCGCGAGGTCGTTGCGCTCAGCCTGCCAACACAGTCAGGTGGAGACACGCGGGAGCTGTGGCGCGTGGATGGGTGGGGGTTTCAGGCGCCGGTGGCGTACGGGCCGACCGTAATGGCCGCGGACATCGACGCGAGCGGGAAGAAGGAAGTGGCGATGGGCTGTCCGAACGGCGCGGGCGGCGTGGGGGTGAAGGTGGTGGATGGCGTGGGCGACGAGTGGTGGGCGAGCGGGTTGCCGGGCGGAGTGGATACGCCTGCCTACACTACTCTGGGGAAGGCGTCGTTCGGCCAGTTTGATGGCGACGGACTGCTGGACATCTACGTCAGCTACCGGACCGCGCGGACAGGCAACGACGCGTCGCACAGCATCGTGTTGTGCTCGTGTGACGGGATGATCCACTGGCACAACGATGCTTCGAGCGAGTTGCTGCCGCTGCACACGCTCGGCCCGACGGGTCTGCCCGCGGTGGCGTCGATCGATGGCGACTGGTGGGATGACATCCTGCTCGTGGCGCTGGACATGTGCATCGTTCTGCAGGGACGAGATGGGACTTTCTTGCCGGGGCACGAGCCGGTGATCGCTAACAATATCTGGATGCAGGAAGAGAAAACCACGCAGTGGACGGCGTATGGGACGCTGATTCCGGTTGACCTGGATGGAGACGGGACGCTGGAGATCCTGAGCTGCGCGAACTGGGGCCAGTGGGGCGCGTGGACGCTCGACCGGAAGCTGATCTGGACTTTCGATCCGGGCCGCGACGGGCACTCGCGGAGACACCCGGGGATCGCGGATGTGGACGGCGACGGGCGGCTTGAGATCGGCGCGATCCACAACGGGCAGGTGTTTCGGTGCTATGATGCGGCGACGGGCGAGGTTGAGTGGGAGATTGAGGGGGTGACTCAGTGGGTGGACGTGGCGACGGCGGATGTGGATGGGGACGGAGTTCCGGAGTTCGTGACAGGGCTGGCCGCCATCAAGGCGACGGAAAGCGGCGGCGAGGTGCTGTGGGAAGTGGCGGTGCCGGGCGGGAGCCGGTCGCCGGCGATTGCGGATGTGGATGGCGATGGGATCTGCGAGATCGTGGTGGGGTGTGGCGATGGTAAGGTGAGGGCTTACAGGGGGAAGGGCGCGGGGAATGGGATCCGGAGGTTCTGAATGGCAGGGCTGGGAGATGAGTAACTGACAGCGAGAGCGTTCGTGATCGGGCTCGTGTGGGTTGCCCTGCAATCCGCGGTGATGCCCTACAACGAAGGGGTTGTGCGAGGGACATCGCTCACGGGGAACCACCTTCCCGCGTGCTCGATGATCGCGCTGCTCGTGCTGGTCCTGGGCGTGAACCTGGTCTGGCGCAAGCTAAGGCCAGGCAACGAATTGAAGCCTGCGGAGTTGGCGCTCGTTTGGATCATGAGTTCGGTCGCCGCGAACATCCCGTTCCGCGGTCTCGTTGGGCCGCTGATTCCTCTGATCGCATCGCCCCGCTACCACGCGAGCAACGAGAACAAGTGGGACGAGCTGGTCATGCCGCACCTGAAGCCGTGGGCGATTGTCTCGGATGATTCGGCGGCGAGGATGTTCTACGAGGGCGTCGGGTACGGGACGTTTGATTGGCGGCCATGGGCGGCGCCGGTGGCGTATTGGACATTGTTCGCGGTGGTGATCTACGCGGCGACGATTTGTCTGTCGGTGCTGTTTCGGAAGCACTGGACCGAGCACGAGAAGTTCTCGTTTCCCCTGCTGCAAGCCCCGATTGAGATGGTCGAGGCGCCGAAGGAAGGAATGGTGGCCAACAAGCTGCTAGGCAACCGACTACTCTGGATCGGTTTTGCCATTCCGGTGCTGTTTCATCTGATCAACGGCCTGCATCGACACTTCCCGAGCATTCCGGAGATTCCAAACCGGTTCCTGTGGTACGACGTGTTTCGCGGGCGACCGTGGCGGGTGATGCGGTGGTGGCCGCAGCTCATCTTCAGCTACTATTTCAGCGTCATCGGGATCGCGTATGTCATCCCGTCCGAGATCTCATTCAGCTACTGGTTCTTCTACCTCTTCTTCAAGCTGGAGTACCTGGTGGTGGACGCGTATGGCCTGCCTGCGAACGCCTGGCGATGCGTGGGGCGACAGGCGTTCGGCGCGCAGATGGTAATCGCCGGCTCGCTGATCTGGACGGCGCGGCGGCACTTGCGTCGGATCGTGGTGGGGATAGTGAAGAGGAGCCGGCTCGACGATGGTGACGAGCCGATGACGTATCGCTCCGCGCTGATCGGGACGATCGTGGGGTTGGCCGCCGGCGCGTGGCTGCTGTCGCATGCGGGGGCGGCGGTGTGGGTGGCGGTCGGTATCATCGTCTTGTGGGTGCCGACGACGCTGTGTCTGACGTGGATGGTGATCAATGGCGGGATGTACCTGGTGCAGGCGCCGTATTACGTGTCGGAGATGTTGGTGCTGTTCCTGGGCAGCGAGAGGGTGGGCGCCAAGAACCTGATCGCGACGCGGATCCCCGAGCGGGTGCTGATGCGCGACTGGGGCGAGATCCTGATG
>CAZKUN010000422.1:0-5157 GCA_964555935.1 uncultured Armatimonadia bacterium
CGATTACGGCTGGGCTGAGTTGCTTCTTCACGGTAATCGGCCTCCTGCAATGCTGCGCGTAACGCTGAACGGCCTGTTGTGCCTGTTACGTAACGGTTGGCAGCGTTGCCTAGCCAGTCGGCCGCCAGTAGCGGGTCGACGCCGAGTTGCCATGCATCGATTCGGTGACCTTGTTCCACTTCGCGTGGCCGTCGACGAAGCAGTGATTCGCGCCCTCGTTATGGCGCGGCGCCACGCGGCCATAGACGGCTCTCGTCTGGCAGCAGGAGCCTCTCGGCACGGGCGCCAGGTATCCTGTGGCGCAGCAGTCGATGCGCATGGCGACGTTGGTGCTGTCGGTCATCATGATGCACTCGGCCGGATACTGAACCTGGGCCAGGCTCTTCCAGTCCAGTCCCATGTTGAAACCGTAGCTACGGGGAACTGACGGGAGAGTCGTTACGCCATCGTCGTGCAACCGTCCGCCCATGCGGTTCGTGCGACCGAAACTCGGGCAGGCGTAGATCTGGTCGTTCTTGACATACGGCATGATGCCGATGAGTTGGCAGTTGGAGCCGTTACGGCCCGAGTCCTGCGGGCAGTGGACGTAAAACTTCTCATCATAGTCGCCCGCATACATCTTGATACCCAGTCCGATCTGCTTTACGTTCGATAGGCAGCTCGTCTGGCGGGCCTTCTCACGGGCTCTGGCGAAGACAGGGAACAGGATTGCGGCGAGTATAGCGATGATTGCTATGACAACAAGCAATTCAATCAGGGTAAAGCCTCTGCGGGTCATCAAGCGACACTCCTTCTATATAGATTGACAGCACAATAGGCTGCACGACGGGTCGCCATTCTCCGTCTTCCGGCGTCCTCCTCCTTGGCTCCCGATTATCTTCACGATTATTATGCATGGCCAGGAAGGTGGGGGGCGGGACGGGCGATGGGGCGAGCGACGGAGACATCCGCCGGACGAGAGAGCGGGGGGACTCTGTATGTCAATGGCCATGTGTAGTTAGGTGTCACGCTGCGATGTCTCTGTGGCGTTGGCGGTTGGCTTGGTGGGTTCTCTCGTCGTAGGGGATGCGATCAGCCCAGAGCCGGTAGATGATCTTGACCCATCGTTGGGCGAGGCAGCGCAGAGCGGTGTAGTGTTCGACTCCTTTGCTTCGCTTGGCCTGGTAGAAGTCAGCGGCCCAGCATCCAGTCATGAAGGCGGTGCGGAAGGCGAAGAAGAGCAGCGCCTGGTTGATGACATGATCGCAGGCGCGTCTGCGTTTGACGTGTCGAGAGCGCCCGGACTGCACGGTCACGGGTGCTACGCCCCATCGGGCGGCCAGCTCACGCCACGAAGGGGCACCGTCGCGGTCTTCGCCGAAGGCGGACAGGAGCGTGGCTGTGGTTGCGGTGCCGTGGGCCGGGAGCGACTGGAAGATGCCCGCATCGGGATGATCGGCGACGAGGCGTTGGAGTTCAGCTTCGATCTCGTTGACCGATTGGGTAAGCCGATCGATCCGCTCAATCAGCGCCAGGATCTCGGCCCGCAGCGCGCCGATACGACTGGCAGGGATCGGCATTGGCTTCTGCGATCGGGTCGCCAGTAGCCGATCATAGGTGGCGGGACGTAAGCGGTGTTTGCGGGCAAAGGCCCGGAGCCGGTTGCCGTAGGCACCAGACAAGTCAGCGTGAAGTGGGAAGGTCCGGAGCAGGTCGCGCTGCCATTGGCGCTTGAGGTCATCACAGAGCGCTGACAGAGCCGGACACCATTCGGCCAGGAGGGCTCTCAGCCTCTGACTGGCGGCCGTGCGGTCCCGTACCTGTCGGGCTCGGAAGCGCACCCAGGCACGGAGTTCCTGGGAGACATCACTGTCAGGCCGGATGGGGCGCAAGTAGCCGCGATCGGTCCGCACGGTGTCGGCCAGGATGAAGGCATCGCTCCGGTCATCCTTGCCGCCGGAGGGGCGATAGCGGTCACGGGCACGCTCTGCGCTCTTGGGGTTGATGCCGTAGACGCTGTAGCCCTGGTCGAGTAGCCAGGAGAGCAAAGCGCCATCGTGAAGCTCGATACCGATTCGGACTTCGGCTGGTTCGGCTTCAAGTTCTGCGATCTGCTGTGCGACATCATCGAGAGCCTCGGCAGCGTGTGGAATGGTGAGCTTGAGAAGCGTCGAGCCTTCTGGGTCCATGACCAAGAGATCGTGCTTGTGACGAGACCAATCGCAGCCGACGAAGATCATCAGAGAGTCCTCCTGATGGAGGGAAGACGAGATGGCGCTGGGAACCGATCCCATCGCAAGCGGCGCCCCTATGGCGGCCCTGCCCGGGCACGGGCGGGCTTCTCTGTATCAGCCGTTTGCCGACGGTCAGGATGCCGACGGGCGGTCCCCCTGGGCCTTTGGGAGGCTGGGGGGGCTGGCCCTGTCGGCACCCCGGTCCGCGCGCTGTGGTGGGCATGCCCACCACAGCGCATACCTCTCCTCAAACCCAGCAACTATCCCTCTACATCAGGAAGAGACTAACCCATAGGGGGGCCAGACCACGCCGAGGCACGGTTCCCGAGCCTACGGAGCGTCCGGCAACTGCAGCATCGACGCCAGGGACGGCTTCAGCCGTATGGCCTCTGCGAGTTCTGCCGTGGCCTCCTGTTCCTGGCCCAGGTCCCGGAGGCAGTAGGCCAGGTTGAAATGCGCATCCGCGAACTTCGGTCTGGTCCGCAGCACTGCGCGGTAGCTATCCGCCGCCTCCGCGAAGCGCGCCTGCCTCATATAGGCCTGACCCATGTTATACTTGACCTGAGGCTCGTAGTAGGGCTTCAGTGCGAGTTGTTCTTGGTAGACGGCCTCTGCCTCGTCCCACCTGGCTTCGTCCACCATGAGAGCCGCCAGCTCCTGCAGGATGTCGTAGCTGAGCCTGCCATTGGGATCCATGGCCAACGCCCCGCGGAAGAGCTGCTCCGCCTCGGCGAACTCCCCGGACCGCGCGGCGTATTTGCCTGTGTTGTATGCTGCCACTTGCGTGGGAGTGAACACAGCCCAGGCCACGCCGGCGGCGAGAAGAAGTCCTCCCCCCGCGGCGATCCCGCGGTCCCTCTTCTCCCGGGCGGTGAACACCTTCAGCGCACAGTAGCCTATCGAGATGCCCCACGCTGCTCCCAGCCATCCCTGGAAGCTGTCGAGTTTGAAAATGGCGACGGGCGCTAGTATCGCGGCCGGTACGATGAACAACAGATCCGTCGCCCAGCCGAAGTCGCTCAGCCGCGTCCTGAACGACCCCCCGGGCTGGAACGGCCCGGCCTTGGCACTGTACGAGAGCACCCCGCTTGGGCAGCCCGAGGTGCAAGTGAGACACCGAACGCACTCGGTGCTGCGTACCTGTCCGTGAGCCTCGATCTCCTTCTGGACGTCTATGCCCATCGGGCACTCGTTGGTGCACGTGCGGCAGGCTTCACACTTCTTCTTCTGGCGGATTCGCGTTGGGCTGATGCGGTCGAAGAATCGCAGGATCAGCGACCAAGGGCAGATGTAACGGCAGAAGGCGCGCGACCCGAACAGGCCCGTAATCACTACCGCGCTGACGACTACTGTTGCCACCAGCACGACCCCAGTTGGCAAGTCCGGGGTGAAGACCTCCACTGCCCCAAGCTGAACGTCGCCGATCTCGGGCATCCCCTTCCCGAAGTAAGAGGTCACGGGTGTGGCGATGAGCATGGCCAGAAACGCGTAGCGCAGGATGCCGGCCCGGGAATGCAGTGGCTTGGCCTCGATGCCTGCCTTCTTGAGCAGCACGTGGGAGCATTCCATGAATCCGGCCCAGTGACACAGCCACCCGCAGGCCAGCCGGCCGAAGGCGATGGTCAGAATCACCAGAACTCCGGTGAAGATGGCCGACCCGGTGATGATCCCGTCAACGAGGATGTCGAGTCCGCCCTGGGGGGATATCGTGCCCAGGCCATATGCCCTGAAGTGGTAGAAGGCCAGAAGATGCACGGCCATGAGAACGTTTACGGAGAATAGGACGAGGATCCGCTTTGTAGTGATGCTCATGTCTGCTCTCGGCACCTTGATCTGTTAGGGTCACATTCCGCTAGACGCCCGCTGCGCCTGTCAGCGGCGGAGGCGTTCAATACCGAGGTCGAGGGGTCAATAACGGACAACGCCCTTTCCATTGCCGGCGTTCCCGGGCCCAGACCATACCGTCCGCGGGAGGGCGCGCCCCCCGCCGGAGCGAACAGCCCTCATGCACAAGAGCGCTGCCGCCAGCCACCGAAGGAGTCCGTCGATAATGACACTTCGTGCTCTATCCGCCACTGCCCTTCTGCTGTTGACAACTGCTCTGATCGCCATCGGATGCCGGTCAGTACCAGGCACCACAACCAAGGTCGCCGCGCCTGCGCCGAAGCGCGCCGCAGAGCCCGCGCCCGATCCCGTGGACGAGCCGGCTCCCGTGGCGGACGTTGCGCCGGAAGCCGACGAGCCCGAGCCCGCCGAGAACCCGGAAGAAGCCGAGGAGGCCACCAACTTGCTGGTCAAGACGACAAAAGGCGACATCAAGATCGAACTCTACCCGGACGCTGCGCCGAAGACCGTCGCGAGTTTCTTGAGGCTGGTCGAAGAGGGCTACTACGACGACATGGTCTGGCACCGCGTGGCGCCGGGATTCGTGATCCAGACAGGCCAGGGAGCGGAGAGACCCGGCGTCGACGACGAGGTCAACGAGCACAAGCACGGCCCGGGCGCGGTCGCCATGGCGAAACTCGGCTCGATGACGCCGGGCCGGATGAGCCAGCCGGGCAGCGCCACCAGCCAGTGGTACATCTGCATGAAGAGCGAGAAAGAGTCGGCGTATCTGAACGCGGAGTACACCGTGTTTGGCTGGGCGACCGACGGTATGGACGTCGTCCGGCAGATCACGCAGGAAGACAAGGTCATCACCATCGAGGTCGACGATGACTGACGTTGCCGATCGCACGCTCACGTGTCGCTGCCGCGAAGTGACTGAGGCGGATGTCATGGCCGCAATCCGTGATGGTGCCCGCTCGTTGCGCGGCGTGAAGATAAGGACGCGCGCGGGGACCGGGCTCTGTCAGGGGCAGACGTGTGGCGCGATCATCGAACGCGTCCTGCAGCGCGAATGTAGATTTGCACGGTAGATACCAATGAACCGGTGCTGTTGACA
>CAZKUN010000423.1:0-5062 GCA_964555935.1 uncultured Armatimonadia bacterium
GGGTCGCCGAGTTCGAAGCTGGGGCAGACCGCGCGCGGATTGCCCTCGGGGATGAGTTCATAGATATACGCGTCGCTCTGCGCGACCCACCAGTCAGCATCCTTGACGATCGACGCGGCCAGCCGCTTGGCCCACTCGCGCGTTTTCACGTTCTCGCGCCCACGCAGCAAGTCTTCTCGGTCTATCACGCCCATGAACCCGCGTGGCTTCCGCGCCTGCATGACCCGATCCAACGCCGGCGCAACGCGTTCGGCGTCTTCGCGCCGCCGGAGGGTGCGCATCTCGCCTGCAACCCGCTGCGCGACCGCAGCCGTGTCGAGCACCGCCTCGGGCTCTACGGACTGACCGATGACCTCGAACTCCGCGACTTGCATCCGTCGGTCTGCGTCGGTCGGCGCGCCATCGGGCGGCTGAGAGAGCTTGATCGCATCGATGTCCGTCTCGGCGATGTCGACCATCGTTACGGGAGCGGGCGCGGTGATCTCGGCGAGGTCGGTCCATTCGCCGTCACGCAGTCCATTCAGCGTGAACCGCGACGGCGTGTCGTTGTCGCCGGCCCAGTGGATGACTGCCTGCGTGACGCGAACGCGGCGCGGGAATGCCAGCGCGATGGAGTGCGTGACGTCCCAATTGTCAGAGAGCCACGCCGCCTGTGGGCTTCCCGCGTCGTCGGTCTTCCCATCAGCGGCAAACCGGGCGTGGTATCCATCGACACCCCAGCGGTCGCGGTGCTCGCTATCGGCGATGACCACCACACCATCCATGACGGCGACGTTCTCCGCGTACACGTGACACCCCCCTAACGCTACGAGCCCGGCGATCGCCAGCATCATCTCGCGGCCTCCCCGTGGCGCTCGCCGTCACACAGGTCGACGCAGTAGTCCCAGATCGGCGACTTGGTGCCGTCCGGCCGGATCAGCCAGTTCCCCACCATGTCGTCGTTCGTCAGCGGCCGGTCGAGCGTGTCGAGGGAGAGCTTGGACGCCACGTCCGGGTCTCGGATGCCGTCATCGTAGAGCGCCCAGAACAGCAGATACTGCGCGCCGCACTCCAGGCCGATCTCGACGCTGTCTCGAATGAACTCGAGTCGCTTCTCCTCGGGCACGAGCGTCTCCGGCCATCCGAACTCGCCGATGTAGATGTTGTCATCGCCAAACCACCTGCTGTCTGGCGCCTTCGACTTGAGGTACTCCAGCGATGCGCGGAGCTTCTCGCGCCCCTGCACCATCGTGTCGTAGGCGGAGTACGAGTAGAGGTCGCAGTGTGTATTGGGCAGCACATTGTTGGTCATGGTGGGCTTCCCAGCCATCGCCTTCGTGAGCAGATTGACCTCCGAGGCGTGGAAGACCCGCACGCCGTCCATCCCAAGCTCGTCGCGGGCTCGGTCCACGCCGTCCTGCCGGGCGTTAAGCCAGTCGATCATCCCCTGCACGGCCACGGGATCCGAGACCTTGTCCATGTCCAGCGGAGGGTTGGTCAATACCCAATCGCCCTCCCAGTCCTGGAGAATGAAGGTCTTGCCCGTGCCCCGGTACGTCGTGAGGAAGTGGCGGGTCAGTTCGTAGAACGCGTCTTTCTCGGCCTGGACGTCGTCGGGTGTCATGCCGTCGACCTGATACAGCACCGGCTTGCCGGGACGGAAGGCCATGACGGCATACGTCGTGAACGGCTTGCCAAACAGCTCCCGGAGGATTGGGCTCTGGGCAAGTTGGGCGAGACTGGTCACTTCCGGCCACTGGGAGTTGTGCCGGTAGTGCGGCGTCATCGCCTCGCGCATCGTGATCTTGATGACGCGACTCCCCATCTCGAGGATGCTGTCCGCTCCCTCGTTGAGCGCGTCCTTGTCGGTCACTGTGTACAGCACATTGATATGGTTCACGCCCAGAATGTCTCGCATGTCGCCGACCTCCACCGCCGGGATGGGTACCAGTTCAGTTGGCCGCGCCGCGTCTTGGGGTGTGCCCGGCACCGAGACGGCCGCCGCGGGTAACAACAGGAAGAGAAGTGGAGTACGCACTGTGGTTCGCTCCTACGTTCGGGCGCCTTGTTACGGGAGGGCGCCAGGGACCCGATCAGGGATGAATGGGTAACGCCACCACGCCAGGAGTGACAGCACCATGCCGTATGCCCCGAACAGGCGGCCCGACGCGTGCCGTCCCACGAGCCGCGGCTGACCGCACGCGCACCTCACGAACAGCCAGCGCTTCTCCATGTCCGGAGTGGCGGCCCGTTGAGCCAGACACCCCGAACTGAGCATCGGGAGGAGCACCCGACCGGTCAGTATGCGCAGCCGAGCCATCGCTCGCCCTCGGTCGCCCATTAGTCGGATGCACGGGAGTTCGGGGTGATCGGGATGGCCCCCTCCGTCGCGGGAGGAAGCGAGCTCGGCGATGCTAAAGGAACGCGCGGCGCCGGTCCAGTCTTCAGCGGTTGCAGTATTGGGCCGCGCCATAGAGCACGCCGGCCGGGCCGCCGGATGAGTGACGCTGCCGCGCCATTGGCCAGAGAGTCCTTCCGCAACGGAGTATATTATGCTCGAGAGCATCAAGAAGATCCGCAACGCTGGACGCCTGCGCGACTGCCCGGTCGGCCCGAAGGTTGATCTCCCGCAGATCACCCTCGTCTACGCTTGCAACGCGCTCGGTAAGACGACGCTGACCGCCATACTTAGATCCCTCGCTACGGGCGACCCCGCCGCGGTAGTCGCCCGACGCTCATTGCCGCACGGCGGTGACTGCTTCGTGGCGTTGGGCGTTGCCGGCGGAGCCTGCGTGTTCAGGGACGGTGCATGGGTGGGGGACACCCCGCCGCAGTTGCTCACTTTCGACTCGGAGTTCATCCGGCGCAATGTCCACTCGGGATACGAGGTACAGCCCGAGCACCGACGGAATCTAGGCTCGCTCATGCTTGGTGAGAAGTGTGGTGAGCTGGAGCGTACGCGGGAGGCTCTAACCACATAGCGCAGAGGGCTCACTGCCAAGCTCGGCGACGTCGAGTTGGCTCTGGCTGAACACAAGCAGGGCTCCATCGCGACCGACCAGTTCGTCGCCCTGCCTGTGGACGAACACGTGGACACCAAGATCGCAGCCACGAAGGCCGATATCGCTACCATCGACGGCAAGACCCAGGTCGCGAAGATCCCGTCTTTCAGTGCCCTTCCCACGGTCGAGTTGCCATTCGACGAGACCCGCGCATTGCTCGGGAAGACGTTGGCTGACGTTGTCGAGGAGGCCGAGTCCGCAGTTCGCGATCACATCACGTCATGCCTTGCAGGGGACGAGGATGCGGAGTCCTGGCTCCAACAGGGGACCGAGTACCTTGCCGACGAAAACCCCGTGTGCCCTTACTGCGGCCGAGCAATCGGGACACTCGCGCTGATCGAGGCATATCGTGGATTCTTCAGCGAGGCCTACGATGCCCTTAAACAGAGCATTGCCGACGCCCTCTCGGATCTGCAGACCGCGACCCCAGGACAGACGCCGGAATCGATCGCATCGATACTGAAGTCGAACGCAGACCTCGTCGAACGTTGGCTACCACACATCGACTTTGCCCCTACGGATCCAGCGGGGCCCGCCAGCACAGATGCCAGTGAGGGTCACCCGCCCGCGGTGGATGTCGCGAAGCTCGTCGATCCCTTGCCCCCAGGAGCTGCCGCATGGCAGGACGGGCGGACACTCCTTGCGGGATTGCTCGCGCAGAAGGCCGCAGCTCCCCTTGAGTTGGTCGCCCTGGGACTCGAGTTCAGCTCTGCGGAGGACCAGTGCCGCAGCACGAACAACGCTATCGAGGCCTACAACTCCCTCGTTGACGCAGCCAACGCTCGTGTCGCCGCCCTTGCCCCGCTCACCGTACGCCTTCGGCTCGGCAAACTCCGCGGCCGTCATCATCATCCCGCTTTCGACGAGATCGCTCAGCCCCTTCGGTATCGCCTCTTCGTCCACGTCCGGATCGTACGTCCTCACGCTTGACGTGGGGTCCTCGACATCCACCACCGGCTCTTCACGGGGCCGCCGTACTTCAGATCGTCCCCGGCAACCTCGACCTTCCCCAAAGAAGTACGCCGCCGGCACACGGAAGACACGGCGCACGTAACCCATGCGCCGCCATGGTTCGGTCCTGGCGCTGACCGAGCAGTGGGCCACACGCCTCCGCAGAGCACACCATTACGGCTGGGGTCTGGTTCTTCTATGCTCGCTGGCTTTGGTCTAAAGAGCGGGGTAGGGGGGAGGGGGTCTGAAAAGGGTGGGGTGGGGGACACGTGTGGTCGTTCCGTGGCTTAGTTTCCGAGTGCGCCTGGCTGGGGCTGGGGCCGGGCCTCAGCCAGATGCTCCCCACCGCTCCAGCATGACATTCAGTCCGATGGTGAACGCGCTCGCGAAGCTGCCCGAAGCGGAAGTATTGCCGCCCGATCTGAATCCGGCCGGAGTCTACCTGGCCTCGCTCAGCGAGGTCGGCCGGCGCGGAGTGATCAGCCGGCTGCGCAAGGTGGCGCGACTGGTCGGCCACTCAGACCCTCTGGCGGTGCCGTGGCAGTTGATGCGCTACCCCCACGTGGAAGCCATCCGGTCGCGGCTGATCGAGGACGGCGAAGCGCCGGCGACGGTCAACTTGGCGATCTCGGCCTTGCGGGGAATCGCCAAGGCCGCCTTCAACCTCGAACTCATCAGCGCCGACGAACTGCAGCGCCTTCAGAGCGTGAAGCCCGCGCGCGGAGATCGACTGCCACGCGGGCGCGCCATTACGCCGGGTGAACTCGAGGCGCTGATGCGGGCTTGTGGCGAGGACGATGGGCCGGCGGGCATTCGGGACGCGGCTCTGATCGGGTTGCTCTACGCGGCGGGCTTGCGGCGGGCGGAGATCGTTGCCTTGGACGCCAGCCACTACGGGTACGTGTTAGCCCAGAGTTGCTGGCTTGGCTTCTTCGGTACCGGCGGGGGCTGTTGGGGTATAGCTTTCATACCCAGCACGAAGGCCATACGCGGTCACGCTACTGCAGCGATGGAGCCCTGACCTCCCCCCATTAACGGTACCACTCACAGTCTCATGGATTCGTTGCCTT
>CAZKUN010000424.1:0-5010 GCA_964555935.1 uncultured Armatimonadia bacterium
TTTCTTGGCACCTCTACCGAAAACCTCCCTGCTCATATGGGCAATGCGGGGTTAGGGGTCTCTACGCAGAAACCGGGCGCAGACACGCGCGGCGGCAGAACCCCTCCCCATGCGGGAACGTCTGAGTTCTCGGATAACGTCAGACAGTCGCCACGCGTGCTAGGGGGGGATCGCCGGTGAGGTCGGTATTGCCTGCATTGCTGCTCGTATGTCTTGTTGTGCCCACAGCCGCCAAAGCCCAGGAAGAAGACGCAACTCTCAACGGTCAGTCGCTGGAACTCGTGCTTGATGACCTCGTGCCGAACTCCTCGTTTGAGGAGGGCCTGCGGTCGTGGTGGGTCGCCAAGGGTCCACCCGAGTGTTTCCAGGTTGACGCTGACACGCCGCACTCTGGCGACGCCAGCCTGCGGGTCGACCCGCTCGAGCCGCCCGAGCATGCCTGGATCTACACGCAACGCATCCCCGTCGAGCCGTGGGTGCGCTACCGCCTGCAGTTCTTCTATCGTTGCGAGTCCGAGAATGTCGGGCCGATGTGGCGCGTCTTCCCGTTCGAGGCCGACTTGGCGCAGACGCGCGGCCGGGCGCAGTGGTCCACCTGCAACGGCGCGACGGAGTGGACCGCCTACTGCCAGGACTACGTGTTCCCCGAGGATGTCCAGTTGGTGCAGTTCACATTCAACGCGGGCTACTGGCGCGAGGGATGCGACCGAGATGCCTCGTACTGGCTGGATGATGTTCAGTTCGGCCCCGCAGCTGATATCGCCCTCGCCGACCGCTCGCTCGTGAGCGAGGAGTCCATGGTCTCAAACGGCGGCTTCGAGTGCGGCGCCGGGGGCCAAGCCTTCGGATGGCCGGTGTTCGTGACCCTTGGCACGCAGACATATATCTGCGGCCACAGCCACCTGGGCGACGTGCTGCCCGGCGCGGAGGTGACCTGGGATGCCGATGCCTACCTCGGCGAGCGAAGCCTCTGCATTTCGTATCCCGACGGCGATCCGGAGCAGCAGATCGTCGTGCAGCAGACCCTCTACCCCGATGAGGCGATCGACTACGACATCCGCTTCTGGGGCAAGGCCGAAGGACAGGGCGCGCGCGTCGTGCTCGAGCCGCAGGGTGTCGAGGGCAAGTGGGTGGTGACGGTCGGCGGGGCGGTGATCACAAGCCCGGAGTGGCAGGAGTACGTGCTGCACTACTCCCCCAACCCCAAGGTGCCCGTCCCGTGTGGCCTCAAGCTCAACATCTGCCAACGCGGCCCCGGCAAGGTCTGGATCGATGAGGTCGAAATGGTCCTCGCGGGCGATGGCTTCGGCGTGGGGGGCGGGGCTGTTGCCGCCCCCGGAATCGACGTCGAGGTCGCTCCACAGCCTGCGGTTGATGTGGATGAACTTTGTCGCCGCGCCGTTGAGTTAAAGCGCGCCCGCCAATTCGCCGAAGCGGCGCGAGTCCTCCGCGAGGTCGTCGCTGTCGATCCCGAGCATGTCGAAGCCTTCTGGGTGCTGGGGTGGGCGCTCATCGAACTGAAGGACGACGCCGGAGCCAAGCAGGCGTTCACGCGCGTCATCGAACTCGAGCCCAACTCAGATCGCGCCACAGAGTCCCAGCGGGCGATCGAGCGTCTTGGTGGGTGACGTGGTCAGGGCCGTTAGGGGGCTCAACGCAAGAAGTTGGCGCAGACGCAGGTCGCCTGTCGACAAGCAGGTATAGGATCAATCACCCCCACGAATCTGCATCAGTGGGGTGGGCTCGGCTACCGGCCAACTCTCACTTGCGTCAGCGCCTTCGACTGACCGCCGTCGTCCGTCCTCGCCGCCACATCTACCAGGTAGACTCCGTTGGGCACCCGCAAGCCTCCGTCGCTCATCGCATTCCACAGCAGCGTGTTCGTCCCCGCCTCGCAGGCCTTCGCAGTGCAGATCGTCTTGATCGGCCGCCCGGCGATGTTCAGCACACGGGCATCAACCTGGGCCGCCGACGATAGGCCGAACTGGACCTGAGCGCCCATGCTCGTCGGCACTGCCATCAGACCGGTGACGTGCATGGCGCCGCTCGAGGCCGCGCCCTCAACTGTGGTGACCATCTTCACCGTGTCGGCGGACTCCGCATACTTAGTCGGACCCCAGACCGCTCGCCCCACCTGCACCAAGACCGTCTTCGGCGCGCCGGCATAGTCGACATTGGTCACAGCAACGCGTGCGGTTATTTCGGTTGCGGCTCCCCCAGCTAACTCAGCGGTCGTCCAGCCGCCGCCGGTCATGTCGGAGGTGATATCAGCCCCATCGCCCGCAAGGTAGGTGATCGTCCAATCACGCCTGCCCGAAGTGCCCTTCACCACGAGCGTATCGGCGGCCTGGCTGTCATTCTCCACACGTACAGTGTAGTCAATGCTACCTCCACCGGCGATCTCACGGTTCACCCGCTGCTTGTAGGCGTTGGTATTGTAGTAGTTATCTCCGGTCCACTTCACTCCATTCCAGACCGCGCCATCCGGACGTTGATTCAGGCGTGGCACAACACTCACGCCGTCCACCCACTGAGTCGGCGCGCCGACCCCGGGGCCGGATCCATCACCCGCTTCGAAGCGATAGCGGAAGTCGCCCGGAGGCAGGCTCCGCGCGAAGGTGTAGTTTGCCCCCGTCGCCGGTGATCTCGCGCCTCGGCGCATGTTGAACGTGCGCCAGGGGTTCTCGTCACGCTCGATCACCACTCGGCAGTAGGTCGGCGCATCGCCGTTCACGTCCGAGACCCTCACCTGGAAGGTGAACGTCTGAACCGGGTACTGGCCCACCTCGGGATCGCAGCCGTCCGACTGGTAGCCCGAGCTGCCGGCCCAGGAGAGGAGCGGCGGTTGGGGCGATGCCTCGGCACGGAATTTCCGGACCCGGTGGTCGTCGCTGTCCGCGACATAGACGTCCCCCGCCGCGTCCACGGCGATGCCGTGCGGGTCGCTGAACTGGCCGCCCCCGCCGCTGCCCCACTTGGTGACGAACATCCCGTCGCTCGTGAACTTCTGGATGCGATCGTTGCGGGAATCCACGACATAAACACTCCCCGACCCATCGACGGCGACGCCTATCGGCTTGTTGAGCTGGCCGTCCCCGGAGCCAGGGGGCCCCACTTGGTGATGAACGTCCCGTCGCTCGTGAACTTCCGGACCCCGGACGTGTGGGTACCCACGACATAGACGCTGCCGGACCCGTCGACGGCGACATCGCGCGGGCTACCGAGATACCCGTACTGGCCGCCGGGCATGCCCCACTTCGTGATGAACGTGCCGGCGCTCGTGAACTTCTGGATCCGGCGGTTGCCGGTATCGGCGACGTAGACGTTCCCCGTGCTGTCGACCGCGATGCCCCGGAGACCGCTGAACTGTCCGTCCCCGCTGCCTGCCGTGCCCCATTTGGTGATGAATGTCCCGTCGCTCGTGAGCTTCTGAATCCGGTCGTTGCCGGCATCCGCGACGTAGATGCTCCCCGACCCGCCGACCGCGACGCCGTGCGGGTACCAGAACTGACCGTCCCCCGTGCCCCCTCCGCCCCACTTCGTGATGAATGTCCCGTCGCTCGTGAGCTTCTGGATCCGGTGGTTCATCATATCTGCGACATAGACGCTGCCCGACCCATCGACGGCAACGCCTTGCGGGTGAGAGAACTGTCCGTCCGTGTTGCCGCGCGTGCCCAACTCGGCGATGAACGTACCGTCGCTCGTGAACCTGTGGATGCTTCTCCACCCAGGGCCCGCGACGTAGACGCTTCCCGATCCGTCGACGGCGACGGCGGACGGGCCGTCGTATTTATGCCCGCCATAGATGCTCCACTGGGTGATGAGCGTACCGTCGCTCGTGAACTTCTGGAGCCGATCGTTGTAGTAATCGGCGACATAGACGCTGCCCGACCCGTCGACGGCGACGCCGACCGGGGCGTCGAACTGCCCGTCCCCGCTGCCCTCCGCACCCCACTTGGTGATGAACGTCCCGTCGCTCGTGAACTTCTGGATCCGGTGGTTCAGGGCATCCGCGACATACACGTCCCCCGACCCATCGACGGCGACCCCGCACGGGCGATCGAACTGTCCGTCCCCGCCGCCCCGCGTGCCCCACTTGGCGATGAACGTCCCATCGCTTGTGAACCTCTGGATGCGGTTATTGCCGCCGTCCGCGACGTAGACGTTCCCCACCCCATCGACTGCGACGCCGCGCGGGGCGTCGAACTGACCGTCCCCGCTGCCCGACGTGCCCCATCCGCTGATGAACGCCCCGTCGGTCGTGTACTTCCGGATCCGGTCGTTGCGGGCATCTGAGACATAGACGTGCCCCGACCCGTCGATGGCGACGCCGCACGGGCGCTCGAGCGGAGCTTCCGTTGGCCAGGCCGCCACGAGAGCGTAGTTCCCCGAGGCGTGCGGTGAATGGAAAACGGTCGCGCAGGCGATGAGAACCGACACCCGCAATACCATTGTCATTTCGAAGCGCTTAGCTATCATCTCTCTTCCTCCTCGACATCGCGTTCGAATCGCATCCGCCCTGGAATCACGCTTCGCGTCCGCCCTTGCATCGGAGGTTCCCCATAGGGAGCTGGGCGCGCTGGTGTTGGCTGAACCGTCAGCCGTTGGTTACAGCGGTTTACCATCCGGATTCTGAAAACCTACACATCTGATTGCCAAATCTGGGAACGCGAGGTGCTGCCGCCAGTGGCGAGGGTCTGTAGGCTCTGCCTCCGCTGACAGGCTGAGCGGCACGCGTGCCGCCGATGAGTCGGGCCCGACTGCGCAATTGTGGGGGGCTTCGTGATCTCCGAACGGATTGTGGCCCGAGATCTATTGACAATACCAATAACTAAGTGATGGCATTGGATCTCGTGAGGTGGCGGGACGGAACCGGCAAAGAACCGGAAAAACAGGGGTCGCGGGATTCGGAGTGGTGCGATGCTAGCGTTTTCGTCGCTTTTTTCGCAGTTTTCTAGTCGATTGGTCGCGAAAAAGGGCCTCTGAATCGATAGTTTTCTAGGACCGGAA
>CAZKUN010000425.1:0-3254 GCA_964555935.1 uncultured Armatimonadia bacterium
CGGGGCGCCCGATGCGCGTGGCGACCGTCTCGACTTCGTCGGGGAACCTGTTTAGGAGCACCCGCTCCACGAGCGCCGCCCGTTCGATGGCGGTGTCCACCGAGATGCCCGGAAGGTAGCCTGGGTTGATGCAGATGGCCCCCTCGTCCAGTCGTGGCAGGAACTCAGAGCCGAGCCGAGGGAAGAGCAGCGCGCACGCGACGCAGAACACCAGCGCCCCGCTGACGACGCAGTAGCGGCACCGGACCGCCCAGCCCAGGAGCGGCACGTAGGCTCGTTGGAGCCACGCCACGAAGGGGTTCTCCCGGTCCGTGCCCTCCCGAAGGAACGCGGCGCACAGAGCTGGCACAACGGTGAGTGACAGCATGAGCGCGCCGGCGAGAGCAAAGACGACGGTCAACGCCATCGGGCGGAACATCTTCCCTTCCACGCCGATGAGCGTCAGTACGGGCAGGTAAGCGGCGATGATGATGATCTCGCCGAACAGGCTGGCGCGCCGGACCTCCACGGTGCCCGCGCGGATGGTGTCCAGGCGCTCCGGTTGCGTCAGCGACCGGCCCAACTCCCGGCGGCGTTCGGCGAGGCGCCGAACGCAGTTCTCAACGATGATCACGGCGGCATCGACGACCAATCCGAAGTCGATTGCGCCCAGACTCATCAGGTTCGCCGACACGCCGAACTGGTGCATGCAGATGATCGCGACGAGCATCGACAGGGGGATCACGCTGCTCACGATCAGGCCGGCTCGGAGCTGAAGGAGGAACAGGAAGAGCACGATGATGACCAGCACGCCACCGTGTAGCAGGTTGTGCCCGGCCGTGTCCACAGTGTCCTCTACGAGAGTCGTCCGGTCCAGGAACCCCACGAGTTGAATGCCCGCAGGCATCTCCTCCTGAATCTCCGCGACTCGTTCCTTCACATCTTGCGTCACCGTGCGGCTGTTCGCTCCCATGAGCATTACGGCAATAGCGGCAACGGCCTCGCCCTTACCGTCTTTGGTGATGCTGCCCTGCCGAATCGCGGGCCCGAGTTCCACTTCGGCGACGTCACGAACCAGTACCGGAGTCCCCTGTTTGGCCTTGAGCACGATGTTGCGGAGATCGTCCAGCGATTCGACCAGTCCCACGCCCTGCACGACCTGCTGCTCATCTTCCTTCGCCACATAGGCGCCGCCCGCGTTGCGGTTGTTCTGTTGCAGGGCTTCCCGCAGGTCGCTCAGTGTCAGCCCATACGCCCACAGCTTTTCGGGATCAGCCAGCACCTGGTACTGCTTCACATGCCCGCCGAAGCTGTTGACCTCGGTGATGCCGGGCACCGTTCTCAGCCTCGGTTTGACGTGCCAATCGAGAATAGTGCGACGCTCCATCAACGAGTACTCATCGCCCTCCACGAAGACGTAGTAGATCTCGCCGAGGCCCGTGGCCACCGGCGCCAGCACTGGCGGATCGACGCCGGGCGGAAGTTGCTCTCTCGCCTCGCCAAGTCGCTCGCTGACCAGTTGCCGCGCCAGGTAGATGTCAACGTCGTCCACGAAGAGTACTGTTACCTGCGACAGCCCGAACTGAGAGATCGATCGCAGGTCCCGCATGTACGGCAGGCCGGCGAGCGCAAGCTCGAGTGGTGTGGTGATCTGGCGCTCCACCTCCTCCGGGCTGAGGTCCGGGGCTGAGGTGTTGATGACCACCTGCTTCTCCGTCACATCCGGCACGGCATCGATCGGAAGGGTGACCGCGCAGTAGACGCCGCCTGCGATGAGCAACAAGCAAGCGAGGATTACCATGCCGCGGTTGCGAATCGAGAAGTCGACGAGACGATTCATCATGGTGTCTAGCCCGCTCCCGGCGGCGCGCAGCAACCGTCCGACAGCGCGCTCTTGAGGGCCTCGGACTTCAGGTAGAACGTCCCGCTCACCGCTATCGGCTCTCCGGCATCGAGTCCCGCCGTGATCTCCCGCCAACCGTCCCCGGCGACTCCGAGCGTCACGTGTCGGACCTCGAAGCTCCCCGGCACCACGTGCGAGACGTAAACGGTGTGCTGGCCGAAGTGCTCCTGCAGGGCACCGTCGGGCACCGTGACCCGCTTGCGCGCCACGTCTGTCTCGATCGTTCCCTGGACAAAGGCTCCCGGCCGCAGCGCCGCGTCGGCATTGTCGAGGGTGCAGCGGACCTGAATGGCCCGGGTGTCGGGGTCCGCCGTCGCTGATACAGCCGAGACGACGCCACCGAAGCCACGCTCGGGAGCCGTCTCGGCGGAGAATTCAGCAAACTGCCCCTCGCGCACCAGCAGCATGTCCTTGGGAGACACAGATAGCTGTGCCCACACTACATCCAGGTTCAGGAGCACGAAGAGGGCGTGTTCGGTGTCGACCGTCTCGCCGGGAGATGCGTTACGCTCCTGCACGCGCCCACCGATGGGCGCTGCGATCGCGATGGTGCTGCCGCCGCCGGGCGACCCGCCGAGCAACCGCACGGACTCGGCCGTCGCGTCCCGCTCTATCTCCGCCTCACGCAGGGCTCCCTCCGCCTCGACGATCTCCTTGGTGGCTGCGTAGCCCCCTTCGTAGACAGCCTCCTCCCGGTCCAGAACCTCTCCGGCGATCTCCTGGCGTCGGCTCACGGCCCCGAGCCGTGCCTCAGCCTGCACCCGATGCTTCTCCGCCGTCTCAATGCCGGCTGTTGCCAGCTTCACTCGCTCCTCAAGCGCCCTGGCTTTCGCCTCGGCCGCATCGATGGTCGCCTCGGCCGCCTGCCATAGTGACTTCGCGGATTGCAGCTCCGCTTCGGCCTGGCGGATATTCGCCTGCGCGGCGTCCACGTTGGCCTGCGCCTGGCGAACGTCAGCCCCTGCCTGCTCCCACTCTTGCTGGGAGACAAGTTGCTCCTTCAGCAGCACGTCCATCCGGCTGAGGCGGCTCTGGTCGACCTCGACCTGGGTCTCGGCCTGCGACATCTCGGCTTGGCGGGTCGTCACCAGGCCCTCCGCCCGCGTCACCTGACTCTCGGCGGCCGCCGCTTCGCTCCCGGCGGCGGCAACCTCGCTCTTCGCGCCGGCGACGTCGCTCTCAAGTGCCGCGTTCTCGCTTCGCGCCTTCGCCACTGCAGCCATGGCGGCCGTAACCTCGCGCTCGGCGCTGGTTGTCTCGTCTTCAGCGATTGCCGAATCGCTTCGGGCGCCTTCGACGGGTGGCCGGGCGAACGCCCCGAGCTCGGCCAACTCACGCTTCCTCGCCAGCGCCTCGCGCGTCACGGCGACGC
>CAZKUN010000425.1:3264-5002 GCA_964555935.1 uncultured Armatimonadia bacterium
CGCGCGCCGATGCCTGTCGATGCTCGGCTTGCGCGCGCGCCAAATCAACGCTCTTAATCACTGCCAGCGTCTGTCCCGCTCGGACACTGTCGCCGACCGCCACCGATACGGAACCAAGCGTGCCCGCGACGCGTGGCGTGACCCGGACCTTCTGGTCGCCGCCGGCCTCAATGACCCCGCTCACCGCCAGCTCCTCAGCCTCGACGCGCGTCGTCGCCGGAGCGACTGCTATGCCGGCCAGCTCGATCGCCTCCTCGGCGACGATCAGATCTCCCACCTTGCCCGCACCTGACCTGAGCACGTCAGCGGACACCTCGAACCTAGCTGGTGGGGGAGGGACATCGTCCGCAGGGCGAAGAAAGCGCGCCCCCACGACCACCATGACCACGATGGCGAGTGCTCCGACGGCCAGCAGAATCGCGCGCCCAACCGGGCCTCCCATGAATTGGCGTAACGAATTGCTCATTGATTCCTCCCCGCCGGCTCCGGTGGCGCCATTCCCATTGCCCATTCCAGCTCCGCCCGGGCAATGGCATGCTCGACGAGCGCGTCCGCGTGCTCGGCCTGCACGGCCCTGAACGTACGCTGGGCCTCCAGCACGGTCAGCACGTTAGTGTCGGGCGCGCCTATATCGGCCCCCGTAAGGTGGGCGTCAAGCAACCACCGTGCCTGCGTGAGTGTCCCTTGCTGGTATTCCTCGATCCGCGATTCCGCCGCGTCTAGACGCGCCAATGCCTGTTCCACCTCCAGGCGAATCTGCGCGCGCGCCGCCTCGGTCCGCGCGTCCTGGGCCTCGGCCAGCGCCGAGACGCGCCGCGCCCTGCTGCGCCGCGATCCGCGGTCGAGGAACGGCAGCTCGACCCCAATCCCCACCCCAATGCCGCGTCGCTCGCGAACGATACTCTCGGCGCGAACGTGGGGGATGAGGTCTGGCCGGCCCTCGGCGCGCACGAGCCTGGCCTCGTGGACCAGTGACTCCCGCGATGCCTCCTGAAGCCCAAGTTCCGGTCGGCTCACCAGCGCGGCTTGTACGGCTTCCTCGCGGTCCACGTCGACGGCCTCGAACGCGAGTGGCGGCAGCTCGCCAATGGGCGTGTGGGGCAGGTTCCCCATCAGTCCATTGAGTCTAGCGGTCGCGATGCGAACAGCACTCTCGGCCAGAATGGCCTGCTGCCGCGCGCGACTGGCCTCGATGACCGTCTGGACCCGGTCGGCGCCGGGCTCAAGGCCTTCCTCCACTCTCCGGGCCACTCCCTGGCCGAACTCCTCGGCGATCTGAAGCACTTCGCCCGCCAGGGCCAGCATCGCGCGCGCGCGAGCCAGCTCCCAATACGCCGCCTTAGTCCGGTAGACCAACTCGTTCGTCTCGACGCCCGCCTGCGCTAGGGTGAGGTCTAGCTGCGCGCGGGCGACGCCGGTGCGAGCGCTCCGGACGCCATTCACCTCGAGACGCTGTTGGATAACCAACTCCTCGTCGGAGCCGTCGGGGCCGGTGATACCAGGAGTGAACACGATGGACGGGTTAGCCGGCTCTCGCGCGATGCCAACCCCGGCTTGCGCGGCGGCAATTGTGCCGGCAACCACGCTCAGGCGCGGGTTCTGGTCAATGGCGTTTGCAACGGCATCCTCCATGGTGAGAGGCAAGGGCGCTTGCGCCGAGGACACGCCTGCCGCGAGACACAGCAGGACTGGCAGCACTGCAGTCACTGGAATCACCTTCCTGAGCCAGAGCGCGAGC
>CAZKUN010000426.1:0-4972 GCA_964555935.1 uncultured Armatimonadia bacterium
GCTATTGGACCCGCGCGCCCTCGCCCGGGCAGTCGCCGACATTCAGGACGTGTTCGATGGCCCGCACCCCCTCGTCTTTGGCATCTCCGCGGGTGACGAAGTCGCGGACTACATGATCAAGCAGGGCGCTGACCTGGCCCGCAAGGCGGGGGACTACGAGTACCTCGCAGAGGCCGACGCGGAGGTCCGCGAACAGTTCGGCGGCGGGCAGTGGGGCATCCCCGAGGGCCTGGCGGAGCGTGACCCGAACCCCCTACAAGTGGATCGCCTTCCGGCGGTGGGTGAACGCCCGGCTGCGCGAGCGCAGCCGGCAGATGCATGAGATCACTCGCCGCAACGAGCCCGATATGCCCCTGATCTCGGTGGACGGGGGCGGCGAGCCAGGGGTCTATGAACTTAGCGCCCAGGCCGAGCTGTTCGACATCTTCACCAACCAGCACGCGGGCCGAGGCGAACCGTGACGATGCACCCTTGGCTACCACACCAAGGTCATCGCTGACCTGACCGGCAAGGAAGTTTGGCCCTGCGCCCACGTGGAGCACTACCTGGCGAGCCTGACCCCCGAGGAGACGGTGGAGGAGCTGAGCCAGGTGTTTCGCAACGGCGGCACGGGCCTGCACTTGTATCTGCCCGACACGGGGAACAGCAGGCGGCTGACGGGGGACACGAAGCACTGTCTGTGGGGCTCGCCGCAGCGGTACCGCACGATCACCAACATCCTGGACTTGCTGCGCGTCATGCCGCCGGTCAAGCTGCCCGCCGACGGCCGCGCCGCCATCTTGTCGAACGATGACACGCTCTGCGCGGAGCCCTATGACTCGCCGCGACCGTACTCCGAGCAGACCGAAAGCTGCTACACATTTCTGGGGCCGGTCGCGCGGTCGTGGTTTCGGTTCATCGACTGCGCGCAGGTGCTGGAGTTGCCTCTGCGCGAGCGGCTTGACCTGATATGGTTGCCGACGGCGCAGTACCAGCGCCCAGAGGTGGTGGCGAAGCTGCGAGAGTTCGTGGCGCGAGGCGGGACGCTGGTCTGCACCGACCCTCTGGCCTTCTCGAATGACACGCTGGGTAACGACACGGCCGCGTCGCGGCAGGAACTCTTCGGCGTGACGGTTGGCGAGCCGACTGAGCAGACGCAACTCCGACCGGTGAGCGGAGCCCCGGAGGGAGAGCTGACGTTGCCTGGCGTGGCCTACGCGCTCGCTCCCTCGCCTGGTGTGACGGTGCTGGCGACGTATGAGGACGGTTCTCCAGCGGTGACGGACCATCGGATGGGGGAAGGGGCGAGCGATCCTCTTCGGCAGCAGCCCAATGGCCTTCAGCGCGGTCGCGGACAAGGGCTGGCGGGAGTTCTTTGCCGGCTTTGCCGTGGAGGACCTTAAGATGCCGGCCGAGCAGGCCATCTGGCGCTTCCGCTTCCCGGATAGCGTGGTCGCGCCCGACCCGACATTCCCAGGTTCCTGCCTGACCGGAAACCATGTCGTGTGGGCACAGGAACAGGCCGACGCCAGCCACAATGCGGAGACGGGAGGCAGCTACAAGCTGTTCCCGGCTCCCGAGGCCATGCCCGACGCCCGGGCGGATGGACCGATACCGTCTGGCGACGGGCACTTGACCGACCGGCGCACGGCCGTCAAGTCTCGCAAGACGGCGGCCTCTCGCGGGGCGCCCTACGCGCTCCCGGCCAGTCGTTGGATGGTCTCGTGGACGGCTACGGACCCGGCGGCGGTGGTCTTTGATCTCAAGCAGTCCTGCGCCGTGCGGGAAGCCCGTCTGTGGTACTGCGACGCGGCGCTCGAGGTCACTGTGACCGGCAGTGCGGACGGGCAGGCGTGGCATCCGATGGGCCAGGCTCGCGGCGAAGTGGCCGGGGAAGACGTGCTGGAGCTGCGGGTGCCGATGGCGGAGGCCCGGTCCTGTCGCCACGTGAAGTTGCTGTTCGCGGCGCGGGAGGCGGGGGAGACGTTGACGCTGGTGGAGGCGGAGCTGTGGGGCGAGACGGCTGGTCAGTGAGAGCCGTTAGTGCCCGCGGGCTTGGGAACGTCAGATGACGCGGAATAACGGGTGTCCGTACTAGGCCCACAAGGAAGGCAATCCTCATGCGCATTCTACCCCTGCTCTGCCTGTTCGCAGTAGGCGGGCCGTGTCTGGCCCAATCCGGCCCGGTGGCGCGTTTCGCCTGCGATGAGGGTTCCGGTGACGTCATCACCGACTCCGTGGGCGGCCTCACCGGCACGATCCACGGCGCCACCTGGGTGAGGTCCGGCGACGGCTACTGCCTCAGCTTCGATGGCGTGGACGACGCCGTGGACTGCCAGAACCCGGCCGCGCTGTCGCCGGAGCAGGCGGTGTCGCTGGAAGTCTGGGTGCGGCCGGACAAGGTCCCCGCGGCCGGCGAGCCGGGCATCGCCGGCAAGGCCTACCACAACTACGCGCTGACGTACTACGGCAACGGCAAGGTCTGGTGGTATGTCGGGGACAGCACGGTACACATCAGCGCCCCCGTCAGCCCCGGGTCGTGGCATCATGTCGTTGGCTCGTCTGCCGATGGCGTCCTCAAGCTGTACGTGGACGGCGAGTTGGCTGCCTCGGGCGAGGGCCAGGCCGCGAAGATCCCCGCCACCGAGCACTTCTACCTCGGCACGAGCGCGGGTGATTCGAAATGGACCAAGAATCAGACATTCAGCGGGCTGATCGACGAGGTGCGCGTCTACGACCGGCCGCTGTCGCCCGCCGAGATCAAAGAGCACTATCTGACCACGAAGCTCACGCACGAGGTGGAGCTGACGGCGACCACCGCGTATGCGGCCCGGCAGGTCATCGCGCGGCTCAATCTGCGCGGCCTGGGGGAGTTGCCCGATGACGCCACCGTGCAGTTGACGCTGGCTCCCGCAGGGGCACAGCGTCCGCGGGTCACGCGGAAGATCGCCAACCTGACCAGCTACGGCAAGGCGGGGGCCGCGCTCAACGCCGCGAAGCTCAAGCCGGGCGACTACGATCTGACGGCGCTGGTGATGGCTGGCGGCAAGCCCTTCGGCCGGCCGGCGACGGTCACCGTGACCTGGCCAGAGCCGCCACAATGGCCGCTCTCCGACCCTCACATCAGGGTGCTCAATAACCTCGTCAGCGAGCTGCGCAACGTCAGCGACATCAGCCAGGACACCACGATCCAGTTCACCAACCCGCGCGATGGGTGGGTCTTCTTCGCCAGCACCGCGAGCGGCGCGCGTGGCAGGATCACCGTCACCGTCCCGGCCGCCGGCGAGCTAGCCACGGTCATCGAGCAGCGCCCGGGGCAAGAGCCCGTGGCCGAGGCGATGCGGCGCCTGCCTGCCGGCAAGTATGACCTCATCATCTCCTGCGCCGCCGGAGCGAAGGTGAATAATCTCGTGGCGCGCGCCATCCCTGAGATCGGCTACTGCCGCGTGGACTGCGGGCCCCAGCTCACGCCGTATGGTCCCACTGACTGGCCGTTCCTGGAGAAGCACGTTCTGCCCCACATCAACCTGGCGGTCAGTCGCGGTGTCGACGATCGCGAGAAATGGCTGGCCTGGGAGCGCGAGGGCAAGCGCTGGATCGTCAGCACACCTCTGCCCGGGATCGGCCAGACAGACGGCGTCTCCACCGACGAGGTCTTCGACGCGTGGGTCAGTGGCTCCAACATGGATGAGCCGCTGCTGGACGGCATGATCGTGGATGAGTTCGGCGCGGGCGATGATCCGATCTGGCAATCGTGGCATGAGGCGCTCAGGCGCGTGCGGGACGATCCGCGCTTTGCAGACAAGGTCTACTACCCCTACTGCGGCTCGCTCTACGGCGCGAAGGCCAGCCGGGAGTTTGCCCAGACGTGCCTGGACGAGGGCTGGGCCATCGCCCTGGAGCGGTACCTGCCCGAGCAACACACCGAACTGGACGCGCGCGCCGCCATCCAAGGGCCGCTGATCACGACCGTGCAGGAATGGGCCAAAGTTCAGCCCGAGATCGTACCGCATCTGCTGATCGTTACCGGCTTTCTGATCTCCACGCCGCCCGAGAGCTGCAACATCGACCCGGCCGTGGACTACAAGGCTTTCATGGACCTGCAGATGAATCTCATCGCCAACGATCCGGCCCTCTTTGGCCTCTACGGCGTGACCTCTTACCTCTCGGCTTACTCCGAGGAGGAGATCATCCGTTGGATGGCCCGGCTGTATCGGCACTACTGCATCGAGGGCCGCGGCGACCGGCTGACGGATTACTACGAGCTGACGCATCTCGAGAATCCGGACTTCGACGACGGGCTCGACGGCTGGCAGGTGGAGGCCGCCGCCCCCGGGAGCGTGACGACCGGCAGCATGCCGCAGTTGAGCTTCCTGCAGGGGCGCTACCCGGCGACCCGCCGCGGCGAGAACTTCGCGCTCCTGCGTCGCGACGACGCCAAGCCCAATCGCGTGACGCAGGTCGCGCGGGGCCTCAAGCCCGGCCAGACGTATTCAGTGAAGATGATCAGCGCCGACTACGGCGACCTGCGGAAGGGCGTCTCGAACGCGAGGGTCTTGCCCGTGCGGCTGGAGGTGCAGGGCGTGGATCTCATCGCCGAGCACTCGTTCCAGCACCCTTTCAGGAGCTGCTACTCCCACGTGGTCGGCCCGTTCAACGCCGACCACCCGGCCGGCTTCAACATCCACAACATCACCTTCCGCGCCCGGTCGCGCGCGGCGACGGTGGTCATCTCAGACGACGTGAAGGGCGGGGAGGCCGGCCAGGAGATCATCTGCAATTTCCTGGAGCTGCAGCCGTATTACGAGGGGGAATAGGGGAGGGTATGGCGCGCAGCGAGCATGATCGCCTCGAGGTGGTGTAGATCTCATCGATTTCCTGCACTGACACGTTTCCAGTGCACGTCTTGCTAGGCCTCCGCTCGCGATGCGTATTAACCCGGGATTGCCCATATGGAACTGGGCGCCCCGGCGTTGGCTGAACCGTCAGCCGT
>CAZKUN010000427.1:0-4946 GCA_964555935.1 uncultured Armatimonadia bacterium
GCTGACTGCTCAGCCAACGCCGGGGCGCCCAGTTCCATATGGGCAATCCCGGCTTACAAGGATTGGGTAGATGAGAGCGCGCGGCGATGGTGGCGAGGAGCGTTTCTCACCCGTGCCTCGCCGGGAACATCGCGCAATTCCTGGAATGTGAGTTCAGGCGCCATCACCGGAATTCCTTGGCTTGAAGGACAGCTCCTTGCTGGTAATCCTCGGGGCCGATTCATCGCCGCTGTTGTGCCCCAGTTCCGCCGGCGACGGTCCGACCCATTCGCTGTCCCTGCCCTCGATTACTAACGTGCCCGCGCCAAGGTCAGTCGTCACGAACGCCCAGAGCGGGTCCCTGAATGGCGCGGTGTACTTGATGTATGGGTATTGCTCATCGACCTCGTCGCTGTAGCGGACGTGCAGGTAGTCTCCGCCCAGCCACTGGTTCGACATGCTGTTGAGCATGGCGTATAGGATCCCGCTGATCACCCGGTGGTAGTCCAGGTGCCTGTGGCCCCCGAAGCATGCCAGCACCTTCGGCTTCGCCGCCTCCAGAACCGCGCGCACGGCCTCGTGGTTCTCGACGCCATCTGATCTCTCCAGGGGCTGGTGGCTGAAGACAATGGTCGGCAGCGTGGTCGAGGCAAGGTCCGCCTCGAGCCACTCGAGTTGCTCATCGCCGATGTATCGGTAGTATGGCTTCTGGCCTGGGCCGGGGTTGTTGCCGTCCAGCACGATGCAGTGCGTCCCGCGAACGTCGAACGAGTAGTAGGGCCCTGGCATGCCGAAGTACTCGACGATCTCCTCGGTGCGGTAAGCGTAGGCTCCGCCGGTCCGGTACTTGCCATCGCCGTCGCCCTCGTGGTTGCCGATCACGTGGTATCGCGGGCAGGGGCACTCGTCCCACAGCGCCAGGAACTCATCGTTCCCCGGCATCGGCTGGCAGAAATCACCCATTTGGATGACGAAGTCTGGGGCGTCTCGTTTCACGGCCTCCACGAACGCGCTCAGACGCTCCATCGAGTCGTGCATGATGTCCCGATGCGGGTCAGCGATCACTCCGAAGCGCAAGACCCCGCTGGTGTCATTCTGACCGGCTGCCATGTTTGCCAGAGCGAGTCCCCCAAGTCCGGTTGTGGCCATGAAGCGCCGCCGCGTGAACTGATGTTGCATACCATCCCTCCATCGGTGGCCTTGACGGTCCGCCGTTCGTAGCGATGCTTCGCCAACTGCGCCGCGGAACCTGCGCAGGTCTCGGAGGCCCTGCTGCTGAAGCGTTGCCGTGGATGATCGACCGTCTGCGACGGATGGCAAAAGGGGACCTTGCATTGCTCGCGCAAATGGTAGCTCTCTGTATTGGCACGGCCGCGTTGGCCCAAGGCGAGCGCGCCTGCGTGACTGTGGCGCGATGCGCTCAAGCGCCGGTGATCGACGGAGCGGTCGGCCCGGATGAGTGGCGCGATGCCGCTACATTGAGAGGGTTCGTTGAGCTAGGCGGGGGCGCCCTCGCGCAGCCCCCCACAGCAGTCTCGGTGACATTCGACGAGAGGGCCATCTACGTCGCGGCCGCGTGCGAGGAGTCAGACCCGACGCGCCCCAGGGGCTTTGCGCGGGAGCATGACGACCGTGCCTTCGAGGACGACTGCATCCGGGTCTACATCGCCCCTGAGGACCTCCGCAGTGCCGAGGAGGCGAGCGTTGCCTTCGGTGGGTACGACGGCGCGTACAACACGTGGTTTCAGGACATCGCGGCCTACTACGAGTTCACCGTCAACTGCCATGGGAGCGCGACCGAGGCGCGTAACGACGTGCGCGATTGGGACGCCCCGTGGGAGGCCGAGGTCGGCCGGACCGACCTCGGGTGGATCGTGGAGATGGCGATCCCGTTTGCGTCGCTTGGCCTGGAGATGCCGGCTGAGAGCGTCCTCTGGGGGTTCAACGTCTTCCGCGCGCGCCCGCCCGAACTCTCCGGGTGGGTTTGCCCGAATTTCGGCGGCTACCGGCCGACCCCACTCGGGGCGATCCACCTCGTAGATGCGGTGCCTGTTGTGAAGCAAGTCGCCGTCCAGTCGCCCCGACTTGGCTCCAACGAGCTGGCCTTTGAGGTGTGGAACCCAACGAGCGAGAGTCGAAACGTGAAGGTCTGGGCGGAGGGAAGCGGCGCTGAAGCCACGCTCCGCCAGGCGAGCCTCGCGCCGGACGAGCGGGCGACCGTCACCGTCCCGTATGAGCTTTCAGGTCGCGGTAGACTCGGGGGGCGCTATCGCGTCGGCGTCGCGGGCGAGGAGATCCCCTTGCTCGCGGGAGTTGTGCCGCTGACAGTGCCAGTAGGGATGCGCGTCGACCTCCGCTACTACTCCATTCCGGGGCGCGTCGAGGGCCGCGTGACCCTCGATGAGGGCACGGTGGCCGACACGGCAGTCCTGAAGCTCCGCTCGGCGCAAGGAGCCGTCGTGACCGAGGAGGCTCGCATCGCAGGCAGTCGCGGCACGATCCTCCGCTTGCCGGTGACAGGCGAGGTCGGCGCGGAGTTCGAGGCGACGCTCTCCGTGATGGGCGCCGATGGCGAGCCGATGCAGGAGCGTGCGATCTCGTTCGCCATCCGCGAGCATCCGCGGTGGATCAACACGCAGGCCGGCTTACCCCTGGGGGTGTTGCCGCCGTGGACGCCCATGCAGGTGCGCGGGCGCGCGGTTGAGATGCTCGGCAAGCGACTGTCTTTCCGCGACCTCGCGCTCCCCGCGAGCATCAGCAGCGCCGGCGAGAAGCTACTATCAGCGCCCATGACGGTCAGCGTCACTACGACCGATGGCCCTGTCGTCTGGCAGTCGCGCAAGTGCGACATCCTTGAGCGGGCTGACGACCACGTTGTGGTGGAGAGCCTCTGGCGCGGGCGGGAGCTGGACCTCGGGGTCACGTCGCGCATCGAGTACGACGGGTTCTGTTGGAACGAACTCACGCTTACGCCGCACGAGGCGGCGAGCGTTGAGCACGTCTCGCTCGACATTCCGTTGCGCAAGGAAGTCTGCAAATACGCGTACCGGGGCGACGTCAACGATCCTCCGCAACGCGCCCACGCGCTGCCACCGCACGGTTTGCGCCAACCGATCACGCCGAGTCTATGGATTGGTGACGAGAGTCGCGGGCTGGCGTGGATGACGGAGAGCCTGGAGTGGGTGGAAGCTGAGGACCGTGCGCGGCAAGTGGAGATTGTGCCGCGTGGTGATGACTGGTTGTGGCGCTCCACGTTCATCGACACGCCGACAGAGCTGACCGAGCCCTATGAGGCCAAGTTCGCTCTGCATGTCACGCCGACGAAGCCCGTTTCCAAGCGCAAGAACCGCATCTACCACGGCGCCTACTACGCCATGGAAGATGCCCAGGTCGCCGGTCGTCTCGCGATCCCGGCGCGCGGAAACATCGACCTCGAGCAGGGCACGTTCGAGTGTTGGCTGAAGCCGACCTTCGACCCCAGCGAGTCGCACGATGAGCCCATCTCCACCTACATCCGCCAGTTCCTGATTCTCACGACGTCGGCGCAGGAACTGCTGATCCTCTACTACAACCCCGAAGAGCGCAGCATGCGACTCGTCACGAAGATGGCCGACGGGACGTACCCCGTCGTTCTCAGCGGACCCCAGAAGATGCCCACCGACGAGTGGTGCTATGTCGGTCTCTCGTGGGGCGACGAGCTGCGGCTAAGCATCAACGGCGAGGTCGCAACGCACCCGCTTGTGGGCACGGTGTCGGGTAGCGTTAGCGGGTCAACGGTGGGCCTCGATCTCTCGCACTTCCACCTTGATGACCTGCGCATCTCGAAGGTCCAGCGTTCGCTCGACGGCGTGCCGTCCGGCGAGCTCCCCGATGATGCCGACACGCTGTTCCTCAGCCGCTGCGAGACGCTCACCGGCGCTGACACGCAGGCCGACAGCGACGAGCCAACGGCGGCCTCAGACTGCGTTCTGGTGGATGGCCGATTCGGCGAGGCGATCGGTCCGAGCGAGGCCTCGTTCATGGACCGACTGGCCCGCGACGGCAAGCGCATCGTGATCTTCCACGAGACCTGGTCGCGGTTCCAGGGCGTGCCCGATCTCGAGCAGATTCCCAAGCTGAAGCGGATCGCGGACGCCTGCCACGAGCGCGGGATGCTGTTTCTCGTCTACTTCGGCCAGCTCATGTCCGACGCCTCACCGGAGTGGCTTGGGCGGGAGAACGACTTCATGGCGCTGCCCGACCGCATGTGGTACCACCGCGATGACGTGGTGCAGGACTGCTACGTTTCCTGCGTCAACGGCATCTACGGTGACCTCCTGCTCGATGGCATCGCGAAGCTGGCGGATGAGGCGGGCATCGATGGGATATACATGGACGGGACGACCGTGCCATGGGATTGCTGGAACCCGACGCACGAGGGATGCGGCGAGGACCAGGGCGACGGGACTTACCGGTCCCACGTTTCGCTGCGAGCAACGCGCGAGTTCATGAAACGCCTGCGGAGTATCTTCGCGGAGCGCCGGGAGGAGTTCTTCCTCGACGCTCACACGGGCGGGGCGATCAACATCGCGACTCAGTCGTTCTGCGATGGCTACTGGGATGGCGAGCAGTTGGCCCGCTACAAGCCGGGTTTTCGCCTGTCACCCGATGCCTTCATCACCGGCTACATGGGTCGGCAACTCGGCTTCCGCGGGGAGCTGCTGCCCAATCGCCACATGGCCGCGAACCGCTGCGATGTGGAGAGGCCCATTGCCCAATGAGTCCTTCTTGTCCACATCTGCCCCGGCATCCATGAGCATCACGGCGACTTCAATGGCGCCCTCCGCCTGCGCGTAGTAAAGAGCTGTGCGCCTCATCTCGTCCACCTCATCGACCAACGCTCCAGCTCGGATGTGGCGATCAATGGAACCCTTCCGCCTCTTTTGGGCGGCTTCATGCAAGGACTTAGTCTTCGGGAGCAATGGAGC
>CAZKUN010000428.1:0-4910 GCA_964555935.1 uncultured Armatimonadia bacterium
CGCACCCGGTAACGGGCGATCGGGTGGGGATGGTCCAGGTCGCGAACAACACCATGCCCGAAAAGAATGAAGCCGTGGTCAACGTGCTCTTGGTAGGCTGCCGCCTCGGAGTAAGCGATCGCGAAACGCCTGGCCGCGTCGCGCAGCAGCGACACGTCATTGAGATGCCCCCACACCAAGGCCCCCTCCCGCCGCCATCCGGGGGCATCAGCGCTCAATAGCTCCTCGTAGAGCGGATCGGCCACTTGCCAGACCTGCGGGCCACGCGGGCGCGCCGGAGCCGCCGCCAACTCGCTGGCATACAGCGCCTCGCCATCCGCCAGAACCTGAAACTCCAGCCGAGGCTGATCCTCATCCGGCACCCGGTAGCGCAAGGCAGGAAGCGAGGCGAGCCCAGGCTCCAGCACCATCTCCCGGGCCGACAGCGACACCCCATCGGCAGCGATGCTGAGGGCGAGTTTCACCGGCCGGGCGGCGTCATTGCGCGCGCGGAGGCGGAACGTGTTGCGGCCGTCGTCATTGCCGTCAGCGCTGCAGCCACCCCGCGACAGCACCTCCAAGTGCACGGGGCCCGGCGCCGGGGCAAAACTCGCCTCGCCGAAGGTCTCCGGGTCCGCCAAGCCGCTGAGGGTCGGCGCCCATGAGCTGTGTTCTTCCTTGCCGGCACGGCGCGACCGGCCGAAGTTCATACCCCAGACCTCGCCCGGCTGAGGATGCGCCCCGAGAGCGTCGAAGGGGAATCGCAGTTCCCGCACCCAGCCGTCCGCGCGACGGCTCCCGGAGCCTTCCGGACGACTGACCACCTCGCGCTGAGTCCGGGACGGAGTCTCGAGCGCGTTCCAGACCGCGCCGATCGAGTTGGCGGCCCAGTGCCAGGCCCAGACGCCGCCCCGCGCCGGGTCAATGACCACGTGCACGCAGTCATCGCCGGGCACCGGCCCGCCGTGGCCGCTGGTCTCGCTGACCAACTGATCCATGTTCGGCTCATGGCAGAGGAAAGCCACGTACAGCGCCTCGGCGTCGGCCAGCACGTAGACCTCGGTACGCGCCTCCGGAGAAGCGCCCTCGTCCAGCGCCACAAAGTCCGTCAGCCTGGCCGCCTGTTGCCAGACCGGGTCGGACAGATCCCCCGTCAATTCCGGGCCGGTGGCGACCAGCGGCACAGTGAACTCACGCGACGCGCCCCAGCCATCCGCGGCCAGGCCAATCAGCAGCACCAGCAGGCTCGCCCGCCCGAATCGTGTTACCACCATGCCTCGTCTCCTTGGCGACGGGTCGCTCGCGCTGTCACCGTTCGACAGGCATTCGCTTCGATGGGTGCTGGAGCCTGCAGACATCGCGAGTGGTGTTGGCCGACGAATGCTGGGAATCGTCGCACTGCATTCGCTTGGTACGGAGTGAGATCGGGGCTCGTAGGGGGCTCTACGCAGAAAGTTGGCGCAAACTCAGGCGCCGTGTCGACTATATGTATAGACTCGAGTCGCGCCGCGTGGGGGCGGTGCCCGGTTCGACGCGCCAGGGCGTTCTGGCCTTGCGGCCGGATCACAGGCCTACTTAGCGCCTTTCAGCCGAATGATCCTGAAGCCCGCCTCGTGCTTCGCGAGCGTCACGCGAAGCGCCTCGGTGCCTCCGCCGGGAAAGCCCAGCGCGGATGCATCGACGAGTATCTCGCTGTCCACGGACTCCCGAGCGTGGTACAGGATGGTGATTCCATCGTCATCGCGGAAGGAGCGCGCGGTCAGGCTTGGATGGCCCACGGCCAGGCCAACGTTGTCTCTGAAACCATGCGGAAAACCTGGAGCGGCGGCGCTTCTCAGCTCGCGCCTTATCCGAGCGTGCTGTCGCTGAGCGGCCATGACCTCCTCGTTGCCGGGCATGAGCGCCAGCCAACCGATGAAGCCGTTGACCAGCGTATCGTTCATGTCCGCGGCAGACGTGGCCCCAGTAGCAGCGCACAGCCGGTACGGGATTGCGTAACGCCCGATCTCCCTCGTGAGAATCCCGCCGCTCGCGTAGCCTCCCTCGGTTGCCGTCCAGATGTCCATCGTCCGCCCCTGGATGTCACTTCCCACCTCAGTCCAGGAGATGGGCTTGGTGTTCCCGTAGCCG
Organism: uncultured Armatimonadia bacterium; assembly: GCA_964555935.1. GTDB lineage: Bacteria > Armatimonadota > Zipacnadia > Zipacnadales > VGFC01 > CAZKUN01. The sequence goes on from CAZKUN010000428.1 coordinate 2,110, forward strand.
TCACGAAACGCCCGCTGCATCTTCAGCACGCCGCGCACGTGGGCCGACAACTGATCCGCCGCTCGCCGCCCGTGCGGATGATCGGTCCTGGGACAGACAAGGTACTGCGTCGGCCCCTGATCCCAGTAGACTCCCGACGCGCCGAGCCGCTCGAATGCGGGGATGTACTTCTCCCGCCAGAGGTCCTGCCAGCCTCCGGAGTCCGTGCACGCCACGTTCCCGATGTCGGCCCAAACGCGGTTCAGCTCTTCGTACCCCGTGTCTGCGTCGGCGACGTAGTCGCTCGCTTCGGGGTGGTTGTAGTAGGGGTGCCCGTAGAGGAGCGCGGCCGGCACGCCCATCCGGCGCAGATCGTCCATCATCTGCGCGCAGCCCTCGTCCCCACCCGCATCGGGATTGCAGGGCGTGAAGTCGGGCATGTGGATCGGCCACGTCTCGTTCTGGCCCAGGATCGCGACGAGCAGCCCCTCCACATCAATGCCGGTGTCTTGCGCCAGCTTGCGGATGTAATCGGGCACTGAAGCAAAGGACCTGGGCGGGCCGTCGCCCAGCTTGTTGGAGATGATGACGCTCGTGACGAAGTCGATCTCCCGCGCCACGGCGCTCGTCTTGTCCCACGTCAGATAGTCGCCCTCGAAGGCGCGTTCATACTCGGCCCGATAGATGTCCGCCATGCGATGCCAATCTCCGGCGTGGGGGGCGAGAATCCAGGCATCGGTCGTCAGGCTTTCCCCGGGCGCTAGGGCGTGGACACTGCCGACGTGCCCCCAGGGCGATTCGTCGTGGACAATATCCAGCAGTTGCCAGTTCATCTGCATTCCCGAGCCGCTGCGCTGGACGTTGAAGAGCATCGTCAAGCCCTGTCGGTTCAGGTAGCCGATGCCGATGCCGCCGCGCTCTCCGTAGAGGTCCATCCATCCGGCGTTGAGCGCGCAGTGGCTGCCGAAGATGGGGTAGCCAAAGGTCGCGCGCTCCTCGAACGACGCGTGCGGGTTGGGCCAGAGCTTGCCGTAGTCCCAGCCGGGGACGGCTAGCGTTTCGTTCTCGCGGGACGCGCCCGCAACCAAGCCCGTCCCGCCTGAGGCGAACTTCGTGATCCGATAGTCTCCGCCATTCACCACGGTAGCGCGGATCAGGAAGTAGTCCTGGTCGGATTTCAGCGCAATGCGCGCCGTCAGGTCGACGCCACTCGGCGCGCCCTTGGTGGTGACCATGTTCTCATAGCGCATCACCAGCACGGTGGTCTGCCCGTCGTCCTCGGCCCGCAGCTCGCGGCGCATGGTCTGCGGATGTGCGGCTCCCGGCGCGATGGCAATCCGCGCGACGTCGCCCTCCTCTGGCCCGGCCAGTTCCATCCCAAAGGGCCAGGAGCCCGCATCGTCATCAGCCTTGTGGTGCAGACCGGTCTGCTTGTTGTGGATGTCAATGAAGGCGCCGGTGCGCGCGTCGATTCGAAGCGCCACTCGCTGGTTACTGAGGTCCAGTATTTCGTCCTCACCGCCTTCCCCCAACGCAGCCGCGGGCCCCCCCGGCAGAGGGAAGCCGCGATGGTCAGCGCGCAAGCCAGTCGATACGTCCTCATAGCGTTCACCGCTGCAGAGCTACTTCGTAGGCCGTGGATGCGCCCAAGCTGGTTCACTTCGCCGTCACGGCCCTCTGACACGCCGCCGCCAGCTTCTCGGCCGGCAGCTTCGTGGAGACGACGAAAGGGGACTCATGCCGACGGCCCACGTCTGCCTGCCCTCGCGGCGCGGATCGTTGCCCATGGCGTCCAGCACGCGCGCATCCGCGGGCAGCTTGCTCAGGTCCAGTCGCCGCTGGCCCGGCTCGCCGCCATCATCGTAGATGGCCCAGCACCGGCGGTCAGTGCCGGTGAAGAGCGCTTGCACCGCGCCGGGGAGCGGGGCGACGGGCACGCTGCGCAGCCCATCCATGCACCATGCGGTCACTGCGGTCGCCACCGCCGCCGGCGTGGGCGAGCGGTCGTAGCCAATGAAGAGCTTGCCGCTGCCGAAGTGAAGGGCCGTGTCGGTCTGGTGCAGGTGGTACTGGAAGAACTTGCTGATGCCCGCCTTGGCATGTTCCATCCACACCCGCGAGGCATAGGCCACGGCCCGCTCGTTGATCTCCGGTGTAGAGGGCATGAAGGTGTAGAAACAGTTGTCCCCCACATCCCAGTTGGTCCCTTCGCTGTTCCAGTACTCCTTGATGTTCGTGTCGGCGAGGTTCTTGCGCAGGTCCTGCAACTCGCCCGCGAAGGGCATCGTGCCGCCCCCGGTCACGCCGGACGTGTAGAAGTGGAAGCTCCAGATGTCGAGGCCCTGCCGGACGGCCTGGTCAACGCCCTTGGCCCACTCGGGGTTTTCCAGGGGGCTGCAGCATCCGACCAGGACCGCGTCGGGGTTCCCCCGCCGCAGTGCCCGCTCGGCGGCAGTCGCGAAGGCGGAGTACTGCGTCAGGTCACCCTTGAAGAAGCCCTCCATGTATGGCTCGTTCCACAGCTCCCAGTACTTGATGCGGTCCCGATAGTGCTCCGCCACAGCCTGAGCGTGCTGTTCGAAGGCGGCCAAGTCATACGGCATGTCACCGGTGGTCTCGGCCCACTTGGGTGGGTGGTCGGGCAGGGCCAGGACGTTCAGCCCCGCCTCGTGCAGGGCGTTCACCGGGGCATCGAACCACCGCCGCACTCCACGCTCCGGCTCGGCGGCGCCCCACTTGGTGATGAGACAGGCGTCGTGGAAGCGGGTCTGACCTCCCCCCATTAACGGTACCACTCACAGTCTCATGGATTCGTTGCCTTC
>CAZKUN010000429.1:0-2376 GCA_964555935.1 uncultured Armatimonadia bacterium
TCGCCGGCGACCTGCGACTGGTTGATGCCGAGACCGGCGACATGCGCGAAATCACCGTCACGCGCGCGCTGCTGGCGAGCTATCGGGAGCGCATGGACAAGTATTGCGAGGACCTGAAGCAGTTCTGCGTGAGCCGGGGGATCGGCTATTCGCGGTTGCTGACGGACGAGCCGGTGGAGGAATTCGTGCTGCGGAAGCTGCGGAGGACGGGGATGGTGCGGTGAGGACGGCAACGGAACGAAAGCGGGAAGACCCGAAGACGGCGAAGAACGGAAGAGGCTGAGGGGACGGCAAGGCACGGGCGGATGGATAGTCTGGTATGAACCTGCTGAACGCGCCGGCGTTGCTTTACTTGCTGACGATTCCACCGGTGGTGCTGCTGTATTTTCTGCGGCTCCGACGGAAGGATCGCGTCGTCTCGTCGACGCTGCTGTGGGAGAACTCGACGGCTGATCTGCAGGCCAACTCGCCGTTTCAGAAGCTGCGGTGGAACCTGCTGCTGTTCCTGCAGATCCTACTGCTCATCGTGTTGGCGCTGCTCGTGGCCAGGCCATTCCTCAAGCTCCACGCAATGACGGGCGAGAGCGCCGTGTTCGTCATCGACGCCTCCGCGAGCATGCAGGCGACTGACGTCGGCCCGTCGCGGATCGGCGCGGCGAAGAAGCTCGTATCGCAGATGATCGGCGACCTCAGTCGCGGCGACGAGGCGTGCATCGTCGAGGCCGGACAGCGGACGCGGGTCAGAGCGGGATTCACCTCGAACCAGCGGACGCTCTCGACAGCCCTCGCCACCGTGACGGCGACCGATACGGAGACGAGCCTGCGCGACGCGCTTGCGCTGGCGGTCTCGCTGGCGAAGAAGAAGAGCGCGGCGGAGATCGTCCTCGTGTCGGACGGATCGTTCCCGCCCCTTGATGACCTGCACCTGAGCGGCGAGAGCCTGCGCTTCCTGCAGGTGGGGGACGAGGCCCGCAACGCAGGCATCACCGCGATGGACGCGCGGCGCGATTACTCCAGTCGCGGCGGCGTGCAGGTCTTCGTGCAGATCACGAGCTACATCGATGAGCCAACCGAGTTCGTCCTGGAGATGTACCACGAGGACTCCATGATCGACGCTCGCCCGATCGAACTCGAGGCGAAGGGCGTGCACGGAGCAGTATTCTCTGACTTCCCGTACGAGGCCGGCGTCGTGACCGCGCGCATCGATCTCGACGATGATCTCCCCGCCGACAACGCCGCCTTCGCGCACTTGCAGCCGCGTTCAAGCTCGAGCGTTCGGCTCGTCACTGAGGAGAACATGTTTCTGCGGCGGGCGCTGGAGATCGACCCCCTCGCTGAGATCACGCGAGTCGTGCCGGCGGATTTCACCGAGAGCGACGACTTTGACGTCACGATCTTTGATGGCTGGGCGCCCGAGACGCTCGGCGACGGGAGCTACCTCCTGATTGCCACGGGCACGAGCAACGCGCCCGTTCGGGTCACCGGGAAGGTGACTTTGCCGGCGGTCGTGCGGTGGAACGATCGGCATCCGGTGACCCAACACGCGAGCTTTGATGACGTGGCCATCGCCGAAGCCCTGTCGGTCGTGGCGCGACCGTGGGGCGAGGTGTTGGTCGATGGTGACATGACGCCGCTGATCGTGGCCGGTCGCCAGGGCGAGTTGCGGGTCGTGTTCGTCGGATTCCCGTTTGAGCGGTCCAATCTCCCGCTGCGCGCGGCGTTCCCGATACTCGTGCAGAACTGCCTCGAGTGGCTCCGGAGCGGCAGCCGGGAGGTCGCGAACCGCAGCATCCAGACGGGCGAGGCCGTGCCGCTGGGCGACCTCGGCGAGGGCGTGACGGTGCGCGACCCTCGGGAGCGCAGCCACGATGTGGAGGCCTCCTCGGGCACGGGCGTGTTTGATGCGACAGAGTGGGCCGGCGTGTACCACGTGATCCGAGAGGGCGAGGATGAGTCCGCGTTCGTCGCCAACCTCCTCAGCCCGCTCGAGAGCGATCTGACGCCCCGGAGCGAGATCAGCATCGGGGGCCGCAAGGTCAGTGGTGGCGAGGGAGGCGTGGTGTCCAATCGCGAGATCTGGCGGCATCTGGCCGTCATCGCGTTATTCATCCTGTGTCTCGAGTGGTATGCGTATCATCGGCGGATTTGACGGCTGACGGCACCAAGCTGGCGTTTGGCGTTCCAGCTGAACGGCGACAGGCGAGGACGTCTGTCCTACGACGGCAAGAAACACGGCGACAGGCGAGGACGCCTGTCCTACGACGACTGGAAGACATTCGACGGGGCGGGAGCCCCGTCGCTACGCGGACACTACGACAGGCGAAGACGCCTGTCCTAACGACGGTTGACGGCGGACGACGGGACGGGAGACTGGAA
>CAZKUN010000429.1:2386-3055 GCA_964555935.1 uncultured Armatimonadia bacterium
CCGCACTGTGGCGAGGAGTATGCAGCCACCGGCATAACAACTATCTGCAGCCGCTGTCTCAAGCCGCTGGACAAGCCGCCGGCGCCGGCGAAGACTTCGCGGCCGGCTCCCGCAGTGCCCTCAAGTGACCGGACGCCCTGCGCAAAATGCGGCGAGCCGCTCTACGCCACGGAGACAACGTGCTGGAAGTGTGGAACGGCGCAGGCGCGCGCCGTGCCATCGATGCCCGTCCCGCCAACGACGCCCGGGCCGACGGTCGCCCCGCCCCCGGTGACGCCTGGGGCTGAGGCCGCCCCGCCGCCAACCACTCCACTCCCGCCGCCACCGGCCCCGCCGCCATCGCCGTACGCGCAGACGATCTACGCTGACGGCATCGACCCAGCCGTCGAGAAGCGCGGGCAGGTGTCACTCATTCTCGGAATCATCGGGATGGCGATCGCGCTGGCTGGGACGTGCTGTGGGCCGCTATCGCTTCTGTCGCTCGTGCTCGGGCCGGCGGCGATCGCCACCGGGGTATCGGCGCGGCGAGATGGCGCGGGCGGGAGCGCGACGGCGGGGATGGTGTTGGGCATTATCACGGTCGTGCTGCTGCTACTAGGGATCGCGGTGTTTGCGGCGTTCATCGGACTCAGCGTGGTGGCTCCGACGACCGTTAATCCAGTGCCGACA
>CAZKUN010000429.1:3065-4841 GCA_964555935.1 uncultured Armatimonadia bacterium
CCTTAGCGGCAGGTCGGGCGTCTGTATGGGATGAGAGTGGGACGGCTGTCCTGGGACAACGGGAGATGGGCCCCATCAGCGGGGACGCGGAAAGGGTGATTGGCTCATGAAACGACTAACATTGATGGTCCTGGTAGTGGGTCTGTTGGCGACGGCTTGTGGCACGTGGAGTCAACCGGCGCCGGGGCCGATGCCCGGCCCGCCGGGGGGCATGCCGCCCCAAGGGATGCCCGCGGACGATGGGCACGATCATGAAGAGGGGCCACTGCCGCTGAATTCGGTGAAAGGGCACTTCGAATTGGTCGACCACCTGCTGCGAGGCTTGACGCTCGAAGACAGCGCCAAGCGCGCGCGTTCGGCGTTCTGCCTCGGCCAAGTGGGCAAGCGTAGCGCGACCAAGCACCTCGCGCCACTGCTGAATGACCCCTCACGCGCGGTCCGCTTCCAGGCGGGGATCGCCCTCTGCCGCCTGGGGGATGCTTCCGGTCTCGGCGCGGCCGGCGCGGCCCTGACGGATGCTTCCGAGTGGATTCGCTACTACGCAGTCGAGGGGATGGCGGGGCTTGAGGCTCCGCGAGCGAAGGAACTCCTTGAGGCAAGCACGACGACCCAATCCGAGTTCATCGGCAAGCAGATAGCGGATGCGCTCGATGCATGGCCGTGGCCGACGCTCGAGCCCGAGGCCGCCGTGGAGACGATCGGCCCGTTCGAAGGCCTCGCCGACCTATACGGCGCGGTCGCGGACACGCTCATCGTTGAGTCAGACGGGTATTGGCACAAGGGCGAGTACATCCAATGCGCGCGCTGCAACTCGACCGGCACGTTCCTCGATCCCACGTGGGTTGAGGGCTACAGCCTCAACGGATGGTTGCTCTGGAGCCTGGGAGACAACACGCGCTCGCTGAAGGAACTGCGCGCGGGGATCGCCGCGAATGAGGGGAATTGGGAGGCCTGGTTCAACATGGGCCAGCAGCTCTCGGTGATGAACGAACCCGCCTCAGCCATCCGGTTCTTCGAGCAGGCGGTCAAACTCGGCGCGCCGGCGATCAACTCGCGCCAGTACTGCCACGCGCTCGAGAAAGCAGGCCACCCGGATCTGGCGCTCGAGGCCTGGCAGGAACTCTACGAGAAGCATCCCACAGACCCGATTGCGCCGCGCCACATCAAGCGGCTGAAAGAGGGCGGCGAGCAAGTGTGAATGGAAGGCAGGGGCGATGACGGAGATATGAGGCGGCCTCGCTCAGAATGAGCGAGGCCGCTGTTGATTCTCGGAGGATGGTGAGGCAACGGGAGGTACACGCCCAGAGACCGTGGAATATCCCCGGCCGTAAGTGCCCCGGATTCCAGCTTCATCAGTAGATGCCCGATGCTAGCCGAGGACAAAGAACTACAACAATTCCGCGATCTGATGGAAACCCCGGAGGAATACTCCGACGGTTTCGGATGGCGCACGGTCATCGGTGCCCTGTTCATCGGCTTCGTCATGATGCCGGGCTCGATCTACCTGGGGCTCGTGGCAGGCCAGTCGATGGGGCCCGCCGCCGAGTGGACCACCATCATCCTGTTCACTGAGCTGGCGCGGCGGTCGTTCCAGGTGCTCAGCAAGCAGGAGATCTACATCCTCTACTACATCGCCGGCGGGCTGACCTCGATGATCGGGGTTGTGGCGCTTTCCGGCGGAGCCTTCGCCGGCCTGATCTGGGGTCAGTTCCTCCGAGCCTCCGCTCCTGGCGGCCTCGGCGAGCAAGTCCCAAACTGGGTGGCGCCAGGCCCCGA
>CAZKUN010000430.1:0-1101 GCA_964555935.1 uncultured Armatimonadia bacterium
AAGGCAACGAATCCATGAGACTGTGAGTGGTACCGTTAATGGGGGGAGGTCAGGCTCGTGACCGGGCCTTCAGGCTCAGGCAAGACCGTCCTGGCCCGAGTAGCCCTCGGACAGATCGCCGCCAACAGCGCTCTGGTCGCAGAGGTCAACTGCTGGCAAGCGAAGAGTCCGTTCGCCGTCATGGATTCCCTGGTCCGCGATCTCCGCATCCTGGGCGCTGCAGCTCACGACACCAACGCCAAGCGCGAGCGCCTGGAACGACTTCTCCGCGACAGACAACTCGTGATCCTACTATACGAGATCGATCGTCCTTCGCCTTCATCCCGCAATGCCATCCTCTACGCGCTCTCCACGCTCCCCAACGTCGGCATCATCGCCACGGCGCAGGATGCCACCATCTTGCTCACTCTCGAGCCTCGCATCCGCTCTCGTTTCCAGCCCACCGAGCTCAAGCTGTCGGGCTATCCCAAGTCTGACTTAACCGCCATTGTCAACGATCGGGCAGAGACAGCCCTCAGGTCCGGCGCATGGTCTGACGAGACGGTCGCGGAGATCGTCTCCCGCGCCTCGGGCGACGCCCGGCGTGCCATCGGCCTGCTGACGGCCTCGGCTCGCTGTGCGGAAGGAGATCGGTCTCCTCGCATTCAGGCCAAGCACATCCGCTCCGCCTTTCCCAGCGCTCTCGATCCACCATCCGATGCGCTACCTGATTGGCTCACGACCCACCATGCCCTAATCCACGAGTTGGTAGCGGACAGAGGACCCATCGCAACCGCAGACCTCTACGCCCGCTACGCGGCAACCGCGAAGAAGCGCCAGATGATCCCAGCCGCAAGACGGACCTTCACCGACTACGTGTCCTCTCTGATCCATGCCGGCAAGCTGCTGGTTGACGACACGCTCACCAAGGGCAACCACCGCGTCGTGCGAGTGCCTGCTGACGGGCCAGCGCCCAACGCCGCCGAAGGCGGGCACGGCGAAACCGACCCTCCCTCCTCATCCTGATAGTGATGCAACATGAACCGATATGAAATCCACATTCCCGTGCGCTACAACGACGGCACCGCCGTCGAGCAGCACAAGATCGACCAGACGCAAACA
>CAZKUN010000430.1:1111-4783 GCA_964555935.1 uncultured Armatimonadia bacterium
TCACTGACCGCTTCGGCGGCGTCACCGTCGCCGGCCCGATCAAGGGCTGGTGGTTCGATGACGGCACGGTCTATCAAGACGACCAACTGTTGTTTGTCGTCGATACCGAAGACGGCGATCCGCGCTTCTGGTATTCCTATGCCGATGAGTTGAAGCGCCGCTTTGACCAGCACGAGCTCTATGTCGTGGCCTACTCGGTCCACGTGCTGGAGCATGACACCGAAGAGGAGACGTTGGCCCTGGCCACCGCCCCCGCCTTCGGTAGCGAGCTGCGCGCGTAACGGGGATATATACCCGGGCCCCAAGGGAGTCGTGGTAACCACCATGGCTCCGGACTCCTGGGACGATCATGATCCTGAGATCGAACTTCTCTGGCGCCGACTCCTCGAAGAGGAGAAACTGGCGCCTTCACTGCTGGACGAGCTCGACGACGACCTCGTCAGAACAGTCGCGGCCTTGCCTCATTCCATCGACGCTCCCGACGCGCTGGGGGCCTACCTGACTCACACCCTTGGCGAGTCCTCGCAGCGCGCCGACGCTGCGGAGCGCGATGCCTCGCTACGCCTGCGGCTGCACCGGCAGGCCAAAGAGGAGATCGGCTATCAGATCCTCTGCTGTCAGTCTTCACTCAAGGCTTTCACCGGCTGGGGCCTGGGCTACAACACGGGCGTCGACGTGAAGCGCAACTTCTTAGAGAAACAGCTGGCCGACTTGCGTAGGGAACGGCGGGCCCTCGAGATCCGGGCGTTTGATGATCTGCGGACGCTGCGGCGGGAGCTGCGCGACATGGCCTCGGCACATGAGCGCGCCTACTACCGGCTCAGCTTGATGGATGGGGGGAAGGGCGATGGCGAGTAGTCTGCGCGACGTGGCGGAGCTCTGCCTGAAGCTGAGGCCGGTGCTGGGAAACCGCGTCGATGCCTTGAGGACCGAGTGCGTCCTAGACCCTCAGGCTGTTCCTGACACCCTCGCCACCTTGAGGCTCCTGGCGGAGCGCCATCTTGGCGATCGGTATCATGACAGGGCCATTCTACTGCCGCCGCCGACGGCAGAGCGTGCCAGTGGAGAATACCCGCTGGGCACGGTCGTCTACGGCAAGAAAGAACCCCATCCGTTCGGCCTTCGGGAAGACGAGTGGGTCCAACACGTCGCCATCTTCGGCCGGAGCGGCAGCGGCAAGACGAACGTCGCGTTTCTGATCCTCAAACAGCTGGCCCAGCAAGGCAAGCCGTTCCTCATCTTCGACTGGAAACGCAACTACCGCGACCTCGTGCCGGCGCTAGCACGCGCAGCACCGACGCGAGTCAGCGCGCGTTCACCGGCGTCGGGGACGACGACAGCGACAGCGACGTCGCGGGGCGCTTCCCCCCGCCCCGCTGGGGCTACGAGCCCCAGACCCCGAAGGAAGGGTCGCATTCCCCGCGAGATACAGCTTCGCGGCAAATGCGACCGGTTCGCAAGACGACAGGACGACGCGCCGCTCATCCACACGGTCGGCCGGGATGTCGCGCCATTCTCATTCAATCCTCTCATCCCACCCAAGGGCACGTCATCGTCGGTCTGGTTGAAAAAGATCATCGACATCCTGTGTCAGGTGTATTGGTTAGGGGAAGGCGTGGCCTACCTGTTTCAGAAGGCGATGGATGCTTGTTATCGGGAGGCGCGCGAGCGAGACGCCTGGCCGACCTTCATCGATGTGGCCCGCTGGCTGGATGAATACGGAGCCAAGGGCCGAGAGGCCCAGTGGATGGATTCCGCTCGTCGGGCCTTGCAGGCCTTGTCATACGCCGAGACCGGACGGGTCTTCAATTCACCCAGGCCGCCGCCGCTCAGGAAGCTGCTGAAGAGCAACGTCATCTTCGAACTCGACGCCCTGAACGACAATGACAAGACGTTCTTCGTCGAGTCGCTGCTGCTATGGATCCACCATTACCGGATGCAACAGGGCGATAGAGAGACATTCAAGCATGCCATCCTGATCGAGGAAGCGCACCACGTGCTGCTGCGGTCAGATGCCGCCAAGAGCAGCGTGATGGATGTGGTGCTGCGGGAGATCCGGGAGCTGGGCGAGGCGGTGCTCCTGGTCGATCAGCACCCCTCCCTGATCTCGTTGCCGGCGCTGGGGAATACGTACTGCACCATCTGCCTGAACCTCAAGCACTCTAAGGATGCCCGCGCCATGTCAAGCGCCATGCTACTGGGCGAGGAAGAGACGAAGCACTTGGGGAGGTTGCCGGTCGGGACGGGCGTGGTGAGGCTACAGGATCGCTATATGCCCTTCACCGTCCGTTTCCCGTTGGTGCAGCTGAAGAAGGGCGCCGTCTCAGACAAGCAGGTTAGGCGGCGACATACCCGCTCCCCGAGCTCTTCGGGTTCTTCAGGTTCCTCGCCCGCTATTCGGCCGGCGGAGGAGCAGAGCCACGGCATTCGGGAGTTTCGGCCCGCGGAAGACATACGAAGAGAGGTGGAGGAATTGGATGAGGATGAGCGAGCGCTTGTTATCGACGTAATCGCTCATCCCACCTCATCTGTCACAGAGCGATATGGGCGGCTGGGGCTGAGCGCCGATCGAGGGACCAAACTCACCACGCGACTCGTGGAGCGAGGCCTGCTAGCAAAAGGGTCAGCGGCGACAGGTAGGGGCAGGATGGTCGTGCTGGCGGCGTCGACCAAGGCCAGGAAGGCCGTCGGAGACGAAGAGGCAAGCGGCGAGACAAACGCGAGAGAGGCATCCGAAGAGCCGGCGGCAGCGACTGACGCTCGCCGCGGCGGCCCGGAGCACGAGTACTGGAAGCACAAGATCGCCGAGGTGCTGAAGGCCGATGGATACGAGGTCACCTTCGAGGCCCGCCTGGAGAATGGTCACTACGTGGACGTGGTGGCGGAGAGGAGCGGCGACCGCATCGCGGTCGAGGTCGAGACCGGGAAGTCCGACGTGGTCCTCAACATCCGTCGGTGTCTGGAGGATAGCTTCGATCGCATCGTGGTGGTGGCGACGTCACGGGAGGCTCATCACGTCGTCGAACGCAAGCTCCGCCGGGCGGGTCAACTCGCGCCCCCGGTGGAACTCGTCCGCGCCACGGACTTCGTCAGCCGGCAGCCTCGGCAATCCGTGGACGAAGCCGCCTAGGCGTCACCACGCCACATCTCACTACCAAGGCGGCGCGTCTCCCCCACCCGGCCATCGCCCGCGAAGCCAAGATCGAAGGTCTCCTTCTTCTCTGCGTCCTTGAGACGCAGACCCAGGCTTCCAGGCGGCCCAAGGATTGAGACGACGCGCCTCCCACGTCGAGATGATGTCACATGTCCAATGACATCCCCCGCCATCCTCGCCCACGGCGTCTCCCGCCATGGGCCCTGATACTCATGCAACTAGACGACCGGCCGCTCCCGTCCGCCAATGCAGCGCGGAAAACAGAACCCCAGCCGCCGGCAGCTCGGAAAGGCCGGACAGCCTGACCGACGCATCGCCAATGGTGACGCGCGACCTCCGTGGAAAGGTCGCGCGCATGGGCCCCACTTCTACATGGACCTTTCGCCCTCGGAATCGGACACGCTCAGTCTGGATCTGGTTCCCATCATCACAGCATCCTAGCCCGCGCCGCGAGTCAATCGCGACGGCCACGCCGCGGGGCGCTGCCCCGCACCCCACTGGGGCTACGAGCCCCAGAC
>CAZKUN010000431.1:0-4772 GCA_964555935.1 uncultured Armatimonadia bacterium
TTGGCGGCGCGGTCGGGATGGAGCGACTGGAGCTTGACGCTGAAAGTCGCCCCCGTCAGTGGCTCGTCCAGCTTCTTCAACGCGTATCCCGCCGCGCTGGGGGCTGTACGGACGGCGTAGCCCAAATCGGAGCCATCAACGCTGCAGGCCTCGAGGACGTCGAAATCGGCGTCCCTCTCCCCCGCCTTCGCCGCCGCATAGGCCGGATTAGGCGTGGGCGTCTGGGCGCCGACGGCCTCGCGCCACTCGTCGAGAAGGCGCTTCAGCCGCGCCGCTCGGCCGGGCTGATCCTTCGAGAGATCGTTCGATTCGCCGAGATCGTCGCGAACGTTGAACAGCTCGATGCGATCGCCCTCGTAGTGGTGGATCAGCTTGTAGTCGCCGAGTCGGATCGCGGACGCGGGCCGGCCGCCCTGAGGGCTGTAGTGCGGGTAATGCCAATAGAGCGGTCTGGCGCGCACGCGCTTGCCGCGAAGCAGTGGGACCAGGCTGATGCCATCGATCGGCCCCGACACGTCCGCGCCCGCGAGATCGGCGATGGTCGGCAGGAAGTCAACGGTGGAAACGGGCTCCGCGCAGACGCTGCCGGGCTCGATGAGGCCGGGCAGACGCGCGATCATAGGTTCGCGGATTCCGCCCTCGTAGATGTGTCCCTTCCCCGCCCTCAGCGGCGCGTTGTCGGTCACGCCCGAAAGCCCGCCGTTATCGCTCATGAACAGCACGAGCGTGCGGTCGGCAACCCCGGCCGCGTCAAGGCAATCAAGGATCCGCCCGACGCCCTCGTCGAGGCTGCGGATCATTCCCGCGTATGCCGCGTTGAAGCCCAGCCTTTTGGAGTCGGCGCGATACTCCTCCTCGTACTCGGCCTTGGATTGGATCGGCGTGTGGACGGAGTGGTAGGACTGATATAGGAAGAAGGGCTGCTCGCGGCTGACGTCGATGAAGCGGAGGCCCTCGTCGGTGAGGTGATCGGTGAGGTACTCCCCTTGCTGGGCGCGAGGGAGGTTCATCTGGTTCAGGAGATGGTAGCCGCCGGCCGGCGAACCATGCTGGGTGCCTCCAACGTTGACGTCGAAACCGTGGTCCTCGGGGAGGCTACCCTCGCCGCCCATGTGCCACTTGCCGACATGGCCCGTGGTGTAACCGGCGGGCGAGAGGCACTCGGCAATCGTCGTCGGCTGGTCGGGAAGCTGCTGCGCGAAACTCGGCCCGACCAGCCTATCGGTCGGACGCGCGCGCACTCCGGGGATCCAATCAGTGAGCCCAAGTCGCGCGGGATACTGGCCCGTCATGATGCTGGCGCGCGTCGGCGAGCAGACGGGACACGCGGCGTAAGCATCCGTGAAGCGCATCCCCTGGGACGCGAGCCGGTCGAGGTTTGGCGTCTCGTAGACACGGTTGCCGTAGCAGTTGAGATCAGCCCAGCCGAGGTCGTCGGCGAGGATGATGATGGCGTTGGTGGGGAGCCGCGGACCAGGCGCTGACAGGCACGGGCCAGCAGCGCGTACCACCAAGGCGGCGGTCGCGACGCGGAGAAAATCGCGCCGGGAGTGAGTGGGCATGGGAGAGGGTTTCGGCGCGGGAGAGGAGGGGGCCTCTGATCGATCACAGCAGAGACTCGAACTCGCGCTTCGTGGTGGCGGGGAACAGCTCGTGGTCGGGCCCCGGGGCTGCTATCGTGCCAGCCTGGTGCAGTTTGTGGATGTCGTCAAGTACGTAGATGTCCCATGGCATCTCCGTCCAGATATTATCGTTGAACTGCGCGCCTATGCACGGGATGAGGGATCGCTGTTCCCAGTTCACATCATCGTCGAAGGCCAGGTCCTTGAACCCAAACCGCATCGACCAGGCATACGGCGTGGGCTGATTCGGGTCGTCGCTGTACGAGTAACGGTACAGGTCGGAGACGGTTGGGACGATGCCTCTTTCTCGCACGATGAGGGTGTCTACAAGGATCGCCCCCTTCGTGAGCCACGTGATACTGGTGGTGCGCATCGGGCAGCCGTCCGCAGCCACCCAGATGTCGAACTGCGACCTCAGAAAGGGTTCCCCTTGGCCGTGCTCCACTGACAGGCGGAGGCGATGGGTCACCACATCGGACACGGTCTCTTCACCCACGACCTCGAGGCCGCGCAGCAGCTCGATCTCGCCCGGCAATGCCCGGATACCCATGTGCCGCAAGACCTTGGTCATCGAGCCGCCGAGGAACCCTCTCGGGTCGGGACGGGACACTCTCGTCGTCATATTGTGAGAGCGCTGAGAAACCAAGGTCTCGCCATCGTAGTAGGAGTGGCCCCAGGGCCACGCGACCGCGATCCGCTGTTCCCGCGCATTGGGCTTCTTGCCGACAGATCCGGACGTGGGGAGAAGGGGGTTGAACCCGGAGGTCTCCTCAGCCCGCACGGTGAGATCCCACTTCACGTCCGTGCGGTCGATGGCGAAGGCGAAGAGGAGGAAATCGGTGGGGTCGAAGTAGTATCCGGCGGCCACGTCGTCACCAGCGGCCACACGCTCTCTCCACCACTCCGAGTAGTGTGTCGCCACGTATCCGACGCCCTGGACTGTCCGGTGGCGAAAGGGATACACCTCAACGGCGTCAGCGAGTTCGTCTGCCGTTACTGGGCCCCCGCGTGGTTGCTCAGCGTCGGCGGGCGCAGCGTGGGGGAGGGCCAGCAGCACCAGCAGCGGCAACCGGATCGCTGTCGCACGCATGCGGACCACCCCGTTTCCCCAGATTACCAGCAGCAGCGCACCAAGTCACACGTCAACGGCGACGAAGGTTGTGGCGGCTGATGAGACTGTCCTACTCATCTCTGGTACTGGTACTCCACAGTAGCACAATGGGAGCCTCCAATGTGTGAAGCCCATCTGAAGCAATTGCGGCGAAAGAGGTGAGACCCCCAGGGGAAGCGAGGGGGCACGAGGTGCGTTGCCACGCGGACGAATCGACAGGCGGGGACGCCTGTCCTACGGCGACGGTGCGAAGGCATGCGACGGGGCAGGAGCCCTGGAAACTCGGAAACTCAGACGACGAGTTTCCCTCCGAGTTTCCCTGTGCCACGCGGACGGCGGCGGGCCGGATACTTCGATCAAACGGCGATCTCGTATTCGGCCCCTCCGACGGCGAGGGAGAGGGTCAGGCGTGCATCGGCGCCCATAACTCCCTGCAGTCTCTCTATCATCCGCGCTCCAGTGATGCCGCCCGTGCCACCGGATGGGCGCAAGCGAACGAAACGGTGGTCTCAGGCATCTACCATTGGGAGAGGCAGGAGACGCTATGATGGCTGAGCTTGAGCTGATGTGGGAGCGCAGTCGCGCCGTGCTGAGAAGAATGCTCATCTCTCAGACACGCGACCCGGAGTTGGCGGCAGACCTGCTGCAGGAGACATACCTGCGGGCCCATGCGGGGATGTCGGCCTATCGGGGCGGGGACGATCTCGCATGGCTCCGCGCAATCGCCAAGAACGTGCTGCTCGGGCATGCCAGGAGCAGGAAACGGCGGCAGGAAGCAACTACCGAGAGCGATCTGGCGATGGATATGCCGACCGTCGGATCGGCGGCCCACCTTCAGGCGATGGCCATCCAAGCCGCGATGGGCGACCTCTCCCCCACACTGCGGTCTGCGCTGACGCTGCGCCACTACGGAGGACTGAGCTACGCCGAGATATCCGAGCGGCTGAAGTGCCCGGAAGGGACTGCTCGGCGGCGGGTATGGTCAGCCGTGAGGCAACTGCGTTCGGCGCTTGCGACCGCCACGGAGGAGATGCCGATGAGATGCGATAGGTATGCTGGGACGCAACTGCTAGATTACGTGCATGGAGCGTTGGCGGCGGATGAGGCGGGCGAGTTGGCGGCACACCTGGGGAGATGCGATACGTGTCGCGCCGATGAGGCTGAGCTGCGTGAGATGATCGAGGCGCTGGACGCGTGTGACGGCGACCACGTCCTGCTGCATGTGGTGGAACTTGACGCCGAAGGCGCGTCGGTCTTCTACACGTGGGGTCGGGTGACGAACGATTCGGAGGAGCCGATGACGGAGTTTGGGATCATCGGGCCGAGGGGCCTCACGACGGAGCACTTCGCCGTCGATGGCGCAGTTTGCGAGATCATCGCCCGGCCATGGGACAGAGACCCCGAGCGGATGGTGTATGCCGTGCAGTTGCCAGAGCCCATCGCGCCCGGAGAGAGCTTCAATGGCGCGGCCGTATCGCGCTCGACGGACCGGTCAGACCGAGCAGAGCGGCTCCCGGGAGACAAGTGGCGCTATGCGGCGGAAAAGGGCACCGGCGGGCAGACATACCAGTCGGTGCTGGTCCACGCAGTGCGCTTGCCGGATGGCGCCCGAGTGCTGGCGACGACGCCGGAGGCGGATGAAGTGCGGAAGGCCAACGGCAACTGCACGGTTGTGTGGAGACTTGCCCCTCCCCCGACGGAGCCGAAGGAGTTCGCAGTGGAGTACGCCGCGCCGGATTGACGGAATCACAGATGCCGGGCCGGTCGTCCCGGCCCGGCATCTGGTGTCAACATCACTGGCCGACCTACGTCAGCGGTTGGCCATTGCAGTCACGACGGCGAGTAGCGTGACACCCAGACTGAGGGCAAAGGAGGCGAGCCTACTACGAGCATCTCATCGAGGACGGCCGCGACGCACGCGAGCAATGGTGGTACATCGTGCAGAACCCCGTGCGCAAGGGCCTCGCCGACAGGTGGGAGGACTACCCGCACGCCTACGCTACCCACCACGCAATCTGCCCACCCTCGTAAGAGCGGCT
>CAZKUN010000432.1:0-4761 GCA_964555935.1 uncultured Armatimonadia bacterium
TCGATTAGTTTGGTAGCCGTGAAAGAGGGGTAGTTAAGTTGCCGAGACCCGAGAGCAGTGAAAGTGGCACCAGCAGCAGCGCAACGCCTAGCAGCAGCGCAAGGCCCAGCAGCAGCTCAAGGCCCAGCAGCAGCTCAAGGCCCAGCAGCAGTTCAAGGCCCAGCAGCGGCGGCTCCCGCCCGAGCAGCGGCGGTTCTCGCCCCGGTGGCGGTTCTCGCCCTGGTGGCGGCCCGCAGCGAGGACGCCCGCGCGTCCGCCGAGGCCGCGGAGGCCCGCGACGCAAGCGTAAGAAAGTCTGTAACTTCTGCGCGGACCGGCGCACCTTCATCGTGGACTACAAGCACGTTCGCATCATCAGAGAGTACCTGGATGAGCGCGGCCGGATCCGCAAGGCCCGTCAGACAGGTACCTGCCGCAAGCATCAGCGGAAACTCGGTCGTGCGATCAAGCGCGCGCGGCAATTGGCGCTGCTGTCGTATACGGCCGACTAGGCAGCCGGGACCGTTCGTCCCGGACGCCGTTCGTCCAGTTGATCCACGGGGGTGCACCATCGCGGAGCTGGAGGCGGATGTGCGTCAGGTCTCCTCGCGCGAGTGGTGGGCGCCCGTACTGTTTTAATAACCCAAGATCCGGAGCGGAGACCGCGACGGGCCGCACCAACATGCCGCGCGTTCAGCGGCAAGCGGTTGAAATCGTCAGCGGTCAAGCAGCGACATGAGTGAAGGCGGACTCCACGTCAGCTCCCGGAAGGCCCTCAGCGAGGGTGGCGTGACAATCATCGATATCAAGGGCGACCTCGCCGATCACACGGCTGAGGAGATGGCCCAATCGATGGCACGGCTCATCGCGGCCGGGCGCCGGAATTTCATCCTGAATCTCGGCGGCACGGACTTGATCAGCACGCAGGGACTCGCCATGTGCGTGGCCGGTCAGAAACGGCTTCGCGAGCGCGGCGGCGAACTCAAGATCGCCGGCGCCACGGGCGAGTTGAAACGGATCTTCGATCTCGTCTCCCTCGAGAAGATGATCGAATGCCATCCGGAAGTGCGTCATGCCGTCGACGCGTTCAAAGAAACCCAAGCCACCCGCAAGAAGAAGTAACGGACTCGCGGCAACGTGTCCACCTAGGCGACTCGCACGGGCTAGACGGACACCCGGCGCGGGCGCTCAAGGCTCGTCGGCACCCGGACGCTCTCCGATTGGACTTCCCCGGCAATGAGGTTACTGCCCTCGCTCCGGCGCACCAAGACCCGCCTGGCCGTCCTCGGTCTCGATGGCGTGCCGCATTCGTTCCTCGTGAACCAGGTTTCACAGGGCAACCTCCCCAACATCGCCGAGATACTCGAGCAGGGAACGCTCCGACGCATCGATTCGGTATACCCAACCGTATCATGCGTCGCGTGGGCGAGCTTCATGACGGGGCTTCGCCCGGGCAGCCATGGGATCTACGGTTTCACCGACCGGGATCCCGGCACGTATGACATCTCGTTCCCCAACGCAGACGACCTGAACGGGCAACCTCTGTGGCATGCCGCCGCCGAGGCGGGAAGGCCGTCTACGGTCATCAACGTCCCGATGACGCATCCCCCGACTCTCCTGCAAGGGCTGACAACGGTGGCTGGGTTCCTGGCGCCCCGTCTGCAAGGCGCGACATCGCCGGCCTCGCTCTCCTCGCGGCTGCGCGGAGTCGGCTACCGGATCGACGTGGACGCCGGACTAGCGGCTGAGGATGTGGATGCCTTCCTGGCCGACGCCAGCGAGACGCTCCAGGCTCGGAAACGCGCCGCCCATCTGCTTATGCGAGACGAATGGGATCTGTTCGTCTGCCACTTCATGACGACCGACCGAATCAACCACTTTCTCTGGGCCGACGGCGAAGAGCAGACGGCGCCAGGGCTGGTGGCCTTCTACCAGGAGCTAGACGCTGTTGTCGGGGAGATCGTCGATGGCCTCGCGCCGGACGACAACCTGATGATCCTCAGCGACCACGGCTTCCATGCAGTGAAGGCCGAAGTGCATCTCAATGCTTGCCTACGGGAAGCCGGTTGGCTTGAGGTGGACCGATCGCTAGGCAAGGGGCTGGCCAGCATCGCCGAGAGCACGCGCGCCTTCAGCATGACGCCCGGCCGGCTCTACCTGAACATGGAGGGCCGCGAGCCTCGCGGCTCAGTGGCGAGGCGCGACTACGACAGCGCTCTGGATGAGCTCGCCGAGTTCCTACTCGATCTCAAGGACCCGCAGGATGGCACAGCTATCATGGAGAACGCGTATCGTGGGAGCGAGCTCTTCACCGGAGACGCGAGCCAGCGCGCCCCAGACTTGCTGGCGATACCGAAGGACGGCTACGACTTGAAGGCCTCCTTCGCCGGCCCGGCATTCAGAGGGCCTGCTGCCCTGACCGGCATGCACTCGTATGAGGACGCGCTGGTCTACGTGAGAGGCATGGACCTCTCGTCACGAGAAGCGTCCATCGTCGATGCGGCCCCGACCGCGATGGAGCTGCTGGGCGAGCCCATTCCGGTGGCGTATGAGGGGCGCAGCTTGCTCGAATAGGCAGGAGGGACGGCGCTACGGCGGAGAATGAGGGGTGGGGATTATTGTGTCAGACACCCGTTTCGCGGAAGGCGACGAAACAAGTGTCCGACACAGGTGAGCGAGGGACTGTGCGAGGAGAGGGACGGCGGACAAGGACGATGGGGGTGCGAGAGGATAGGATGAGAGATCTCCCAGAGCGGCCGGTCAGCGAGCGAGAGGCCCTGTTTCACCGCGCCGGGGTTCAGCGGCTCTCCGCACAGGTCGGGATGCCGTCGCCGCGCAACATCTGGCAAACGGCCGTCCACGCGTACAAGGCCTACGAACTGTACCTGATGGACCGATTGCCGGACGCGGTCGAGGCGACGCGGATCGCATTGCGTCACGCCCATGCCGGCGATGGCCTGCCAAACCTGCTGTACATTGCGAGCGCCGAACTCGAGGCGCGAGACCACGCGCAGATCGTTGAACGACCCCCATTCACGTTTGAGCTCCCGGCCGGATCTCCCAACACCGCTGGCATTGTCGCGCTGACGGACAAGCATGCGCAGCGACTGGAGCGGATGCTCCAATTCGAGCGCGTGCCCACCATGTTCACGGTGCTCGCGGCCGATAGCCTCGTCGAGCTGTCGAACTCGCCACACGGCTACCTGGCGCCCAAGGAGCCGTTCTATAAGGTCTGCGTGGTGGACGACCCGGAAGCCCCCCCAGACGACTTGAGTCGCGCGCTCACGCACGAATACATGCACGTGATCACGGGCGAGTTGACCGGCGACAGATCACCCCGCTGGGTGCTCGAGGGAGTGGCCGAATGGGCCGAGCTTGAGGTGTCGGACGAGGGGGAGCTGGACCAGCTCGAGCTGATGCCGGGAGAGGTGCCGAAGCTCAACGAAATCGAGGGCATATTCTGGTCTGGGATGAGCGTCGCGGAGGAGCCCATGCAGTACGCTTACGCGGGGGCCTACTCCGCGGTTGAGTTCCTGATCGAGAGACACGGCATGTTCGATGTGCGCGAGTTCATGGTTCTGCTAGCGACGCAGCCGGAGGGAAAGGCGTTTAAGCGCGCGTTCGATGAATCGCGCGGGAGCTTCGAAAGGGCGTGGCGCAGGATGCTCAAGGAGCGGCCTCGCGAGGAGTAGGCAGGAATGTTGCAGGCGAGGGCCTGAACTTGGCGTATGAACCGGAGGCGGATCCCATGCGATGGCCCAGTCCTCCCCCACCCCGCGATCCCGTCTACGACGGCGGCGAGCCCGGTCACACGAGTCTAGATCTACCCGGTACGGCCGTGTGGCGCGGCGTGTCCGGAGATGCTGAATACTGGCGCGGGCACGTTCACGAGCAGGCGGCGTATCGGTTCTATATGGATGACCGACTGCCGGAGGCCGTGGAGGCAGCGGAGGAGGCGCTGGAGTGCGGAACTCGCCACAGCATGTGGCCAGTGAAGCTGCTTGGGCTCGCAATAGCGGAGCTGGCGGCCATGGATGAGGGCGCCCACATGCAGCGTCTGCCGTTCACCTTCGACGTCGCGGCAATCCGGGCTGAGCCGCTGGCCGCGGAGATGTCGAGCCTCGCGGAGCGCGTGGAATCGGTCCTGCAGGTCGAGCGACCGGCGACGCGGATCGCGGTGTTAGGCGAGGAGCCGGCTGAGCGCGAGGTGGGTTCGCAATGGGCGTACATGGCCCCCAAGAAAGACTACCTGAAGGTCTGCGTGCTGCAGGCGGCCACGCAGGACGCGGAGACGCTGAGTCAGGCGTTCACCGAGGAATACGCGAGGGCGATCATCCACGAAGTGACTGATGGGCGGGGCCCCGGCGTCGTCTTGTGGGGCGTACCGGCATGGTTGGCGAGGACGGACGTGGGCAACGGGCCAACAGCGCGAGGGCACGAGGGGCTCAGGCTGAGAGACGCGGAGCATGCGCTGCGGCCGGGAGCAGGCGTGGACGATCAGACGTTTCAGGCGGCAGTGAAAACGAGCCTCGAAGTGACCGGGAGGTTGGTCGACGAGCATGGCACGCTCGCGCTGAGCGAGTTCGTAGCAGCCCTCGCCCGGTGGGATCTTCCGAGGGCGTTCAAGCGCACGTTTGGCCGGTCGTATCGCTCCTTCGCCAGGGACGTCGACCGGGAGCCTGCCGCGACCGGGACGGGCGCGAGAGGCGAAGGGTGATGCGCCATGGATGGTCCTACGGGGGCGTGGGCTATTGCCTGGACGATCGCGTGCATCGCGTGGGG
>CAZKUN010000433.1:0-4750 GCA_964555935.1 uncultured Armatimonadia bacterium
CGAGGAACTGCAGGAGGCCCGAGCATCGGTCACCGACTCCGACGGCAAACTCGCCATCGCGCTTCAGTGGCCCGGCGGCCGCACGGCCGAGGTCACGTTCGATGCGGGCGATGACGGTCGCCTCACCCTCGCCCAGGTCAGCAACCCGCGCGCCCGCGCCGCCGACGCGGAGATCGGCCGAGCCAATATGAGCGCCGCCGGAGCCACGATCAGCACGGCGTCGAGGATGCGGGCTTGGGCTGGCGAGCACCTCTACTGGGGCACGATTGAGGGCGATCCCGGACCACGTATCGCAACGATCGATGGCGATGGCAAGCTGGCAGTCGGGGCACAGCGCGTCGCTTCGGGAGACCTGGCCTGGCTCGGCGATCGGACCAACTTCCTCACGGTGGTGCCCGAGGGCGGCGTGCTCACGTGGAGCCTGAAACCCCTCACGAGTGGGCCGCCACTGGACGCTCGCACCACCGACGCGCCCCCCGTTGATGCCGTTCTCTGGGAGGCCGAGACCTACGCAGACCATGGCGGCGGCACGGCGCGCTCATACTCGCACCGCGAATTCCTCAGCGGCGGCAAGGGCGTCGAGCAGCAGGTCACCGGCGGCGCGTGGCTGTTGTGGCGCGTTGAGGTCCCCGAGGCCGGCCGTTACCAACTCATCGTCAAAGGCGCCGCCCACGAGGAAAGCGCTGACCGTCTCATCGAGGTTGACAACGAGCCCCTTGGCGGCGATCACCACGTCTTCCGCTTCCCCAACACGGGCGGTTACGGCACGACGCCCCAAGAGTGGGCCCACATGACCGTCTGCGCCGCGGACGGCACGCCTCTGGCCATCGACTTCGACGCCGGGGAGCACGAGATCAAGCTCACCACCGTGCAGCGCAAGCTGAATCTCGACACCCTTGCGCTCGCTCCTATGCCGAGGTAGAATCCGGCGTCGCGCGACGCTGGAAAACAGGAGAAGACCCCATGCTTGACCTGAATGCAGATTGGCGTCTCAGAGGATATGAACCGGGCGACGGAGCGTTGGCCGAGGCTTGTTGCCCCGACTTCGATGACAGCGAGTGGCTGCCGGTGGCCGTCCCGGGCGACGTGCATAGCGCCCTGATCGCGGCCGGGAAACTCCCCGAGCCGTTTGATGACATGAACATTGAGAAGTGCCAGTGGGTCGAGGA
Source organism: uncultured Armatimonadia bacterium (assembly GCA_964555935.1). GTDB lineage: Bacteria > Armatimonadota > Zipacnadia > Zipacnadales > VGFC01 > CAZKUN01. Next base: position 1,170 of record CAZKUN010000433.1, read on the forward strand.
TAAGGAATGGTGGTACCGGCTCAGTTTCGAGTGTCCCGCCGACCTCACCGGCGATGCCGAACTCGTCTTCGATGGGCTCGACACCTACGCGACGATCTGGCTGAATGGCGTCGAGGTCGGCCACGCGGCGAATCAGCTCATCACCCATGTCATCGAACCGGGCGATGCGCTCAAGCCAGGTGAGACGAATACCATCGCCGTCCGCTTTGATTCCACGATAAAGACGATCGAGCAGAAGCCCGCCGATCACCTCTGGTCGGCGTTCAACCCTCACCGCCCATGGGTCCGCAAAGCAGGGATGAACTTCGGCTGGGACTGGGGCCCGCGGGTCGTGACCGCCGGCATCTGGCGCCCGGTCAGGCTCCAGGCCAAGAAGTCCCCGCGCATCGGCTCGCCTTACGTCCGCTGCCATGCGATCAGCCCTCAGGGCGCCGTGGTCGTCGTTGGCTGCGAGATCGAAGGCGTGGCCCCCGACGGCGCCGTGCTGAAGGTCGCGCTCGACCACGACGGGACCACCTACGAGAGCACCGCTCAACTGGTCGCCGAGCGCGCGGAGACGCGTATGATCGTGCCTGATCCCAAACTCTGGTGGCCTCACTCCCACGGCGACCAACCGCTCCACAACGTCACATTCACGCTCGAATCCGATGCCGTACTGGACGAGGCAACCGTCCGCACAGGCCTCCGCACGACGGAGGTCGTCCAGGCACCCGATGCCGACGGAAAGGGCAAGAGCTTCACGCTCAACGTCAACGGTGTCCCCATCTTCTGCAAGGGCGCCGATTGGATCCCCGTCGACAATCTTATAGGCCCCACCCCGCCCGAGCGCTACCGCGCCCTCGTGCAGATGTCCAAAGACGCCAACATGAACATGCTCCGCATCTGGGGCGGCGGCGTCTACGAGCACGACGAGTTCTACGATGCATGCGATGAGCTAGGCGTCCTGGTCTGGCAAGACTTCATGTTCGGTTGCGCGGCCTACCCGGACGATGATCCGGAGATTCGCGATCTCATCGAGGTCGAGGCTGACTCCGTCGTCCGACGCCTGCGCAACCGCCCAAGCATCGCGCTCTGGTGCGGCAACAACGAGAATGACTGGCTTGACGACCTCATGCACGGCGAGGATCAGGGGGCGCCGTTTTACGGTCGGCGCATCTACCACGAGATCCTCCCCGCCGTCTGCGCCAGGCTCGATCCAACTCGGCTCTACTGGCCGAGCAGCCCCTATGGCGGCAACGACCACAACTCCGAGTACGAGGGCGACCGCCACAACTGGCAGGTCTGGGGCGGGCAAGCCTACCCCCGACGCTTCGGCGAAAAGGGCGGCGGCAACCCGACGCCCGAAGGCGTCTCGTATCGTCACTACGCGGAGTGCCAGAGCCGTTTCTGCTCTGAGTTCGGCATCCACGGTTCGCCGACGCTGAGCACCCTCACGCGCCACATCACCGAGGGCGAGTTGGAGTACGACTCGGAGATGTTCCTCTACCGAATCAAGGACCCGGACAAGTCCCGCAAGGACCGAATGATGACCGCCCACGTCGGGCTTCCCACCGACCTCGCTGACTACGCGGTCAAGTCCGCGCTCGTGCAGGCAGAGGGCCTGCGCTTCGGGCTGGAGCACTATCGCCGCAACTGGCCCCACTGCGGCGGCGCGCTCTTTTGGCAGTTGCACGATTGTTGGCCAGGGATCAGTTGGAGCTGCATCGACTACTACCTCAACCCGAAGGCGAGCTACTACTTCGTCCGCCGCGCGCTGGCGCCGACGATCCTCTCCCCCATCATCAAGGGCAGCGAGGTCCAGCTCTGGGGCGTCAATGATGAGCTGGCCCGCTGGGACGGCGAGGCGCTGATTCAGCAAGTCAGCCTCGACGGCGCGGTCGTTGATCAGATCTCCATCGAAGTGAATCTCGACGCGAATGCCTCGACGCACCTTGGCTCGTGGCGCCTAGGCCGGTTCGGCGCGCTCACTGGCGATGAGCCTGGCGCGCTCGTCATCACCGCCCCGGGCTATCCGGAAGTCCCGCCGAACATCGTCTTCCCGCGCGAGCTGAAAGACATCCCCCTCAAGCCCGCAGCCATCGGCGCGGAGTGGAACGACCTTGGCGGCAATGAGTACGAGGTCAGCCTTGTCTCGGACGTGCTGGCCTACTTCGTCCACCTCGTCTTCCCGGTCGATGGCATCGTCGCGTCCGACAACTACGTGCCTGTCCTTCCCGGCGAGCCCTCGGCCATCCGCTTCACCTCCCCGGAGCCGCTTAGCATCGACCAGATTGAGATCGGCGCGCTGAACGCCTTACGCTAGTCCGCCCTGCCCTACGATGATCGTCCCGTACGACGATCGTCTCGATCGTCGATGCCGAAGACATGTAGGAGCGGTTTCAACAGGGAAACTCCGCGAGTTTCCACGCCGCCGTCGCCGTCGTACGTGGGATCTCCAGATCCGACAGACCAAGGTTCAGCCCGCCCTCACGTCGAAACACGAGCCGCCGGAGCGCGTGAAACCAAGCTCCGGCGGCTCGTCGCATAATCAAGGAGGCCGCTAACCCGTGAGTCTCGCCGATAAGCTCGTCCTGAAAGGCGTCGTCGTTCCCTGCGTAACGCCGTGCAACGATGATTACAGCATCAACCTCGAGGGCCTTCGCGACAATATCGAGAAGGTCATTGCCGACGGCGTCGTCACCGGCAAGGGCTGTCTCCTCGTCGCCGCCGGCGGCGGAGAGCTTCCGTTCCTCACGCCGAAGCAGCGTTACGATGTCATCAAGACAACCGTCGAGGTTGCGAACGATCGTGTCCACGTGCTTGGCGCGGTCCAAGACGATGGCACCGCCATCTGCGTCGATCTCGCCAAGCAAGCCCAGGATGCCGGCGCGCTCGGACTGCAGCTCGGTCCGCCGTGCCTGTATAACAACCACTCCGAGGACGACGTCCTGCGCTTCTATGACGACGTCTGCAGCCAGGTCGAGATCGGCATTCTCGCCTACAACACCTGGTGGACCTCGCTCAACATGACGTCCGACCTCCTGGTCAAGCTTATTCAGATCGACAACGTCGTCGGTGCCAAGTGGTCCTCACCGGTGATCCACGATTACCTCCACGGCTACCGCAAGTGCGCCGACAAGGTCGCCTTCATCGACAACCAGGGCATGCACGCTCAGGCCCACGTCATGGGCGCCCAGGGCTTCGTCTCCAACACGGGCGATTTCTGGCCGCAACACGACCTCGAGCTGTGGGCGATGCTCGAGCGCGGCGAATACCGCGAGGTGCCCGCCTATCTCGAGAAGCTCAGCTGGCCGTTCTACGAGTTCCGCGGTCGCAGCGGCAAGCGCACGGGTGGCGAAGCCGCGCCGAAGAAGGTCGCCGCCGAACTCGTCGGCCGCGCGGGTGGCCCGCCGCTTCCACCCACCCAGCCGCTCTCGGATGCCGAGGTCGCCGAACTCCGCGAGATCTTCGTCAAGGGCGGCGTGCCCGGACTCGTCTAGACACGCGAAGGAGCGTCGCGCAATGTGGACTGCACTGCTGCTGACGGTCGGTATGTCCGGACCAGCCGTAGCATTCGATGTGGTCACTGACGGCCAACCGAT
>CAZKUN010000434.1:0-4748 GCA_964555935.1 uncultured Armatimonadia bacterium
CACTCCCCGCAGATGCCGTTTCGGCGAACTTCTATTCAGTCTCCCGTTTCTGGTACGGCACGTGCAGCAGGTCCTGGGCCATACGACGTTGGCGACGACGCCTTCTCGGACTCCATCCGCTGCAGCCCGGTGGTGGCGATGAGGTGTGGGAGGGGATAGCGGATGGCGGTAACTGAGTGACGCGCGGGCCCAGGTCTACTCCCCGAGGGCGTCCCTCAGCAGTCGCAGCAGTTCCTTGGGGTCGAGCGGCTTCGCCAGTACGCTGTGGGCTCCCGCATCCAGAGCCCTGCGGCGCCCCTCTTCGCTACCGCAGCTGGCCGAAGCCACGATCACGGGGATGCCCTCAGTCTGGTCGTCCGCCTTCAGCCGCCGTGCCATCTCGAGCCCGTCCATCTTGGGTTTCGCGACGTCGGTGATGATGGCATGTGGCTTCCACGATCGAGCCCACTCAAGGGTCTCCGCCGCCTCGGTGGTATGGCGCACGTCGTACCCTTCAGCTTCGAAGTAGAGCGTGAGCGCGTGCCCGTAGTCCGGTTCGTCGTCGCTGAGCAACACACGCTTACGTTCCGGATCCGCTTCCGGGTCCCATGCTCGGCCTCCCCTGCGTCTGTGCGGCCGCTACCGTCCGATGCGCCCGCTTGCCATCAGTCTTCGGGGGTGACGCCACAGACCCCTGCCAGGACGGGACGCTTCGAGCACTCCACCCGCTGCAGTCCACTCGCGCAGCTCGGCCGATGACGGGAGGACACGTCACCGTGCGTCAACTCGGAGCGTACTTGGGGTCACGATTGCGCGGCGATGCTCGATGACGACGCCTTCTCGCAGTCCATCCGCTGCAGCCCACTGGTGGCGATGGGACGTGGGAAGGGATGACGGAGAGAAGCGCTCCCTTGGTGGGGTGCGCTGCGCGTCGCCTATCAGACCGGAAGCGCCCGTCGAGGTCGGTGACCGCCATGATGCGTCGGCTAAATGCGGATGGATTTCTGTACCTTACGGGGGACGTGTGCGATGCCTATGCACACCTGGCAGCCCTTGAAGGAAATCGCTGAGGAGACACAGCTAAGGGCGGTGTCCATCCGACTTATTCCATCCGGGCGATTGCAGGGCCGATGTCCGCCCGGGACGCGGGCATGCCGACCACACGCAACGCGGCTGCCCGTGGAAAGCGGCAGGGACGCATACTGGCTCGTGTGGGGAGTAGTCGTGGACTTGCCCGATGCAGCGCCCAAGCACAGCCGCGAACCGCTCGCGGGTGCCACGCTGGGCACTCTTGGGCGAACGGAGGAGATCCTGCGGGGGCCGGAGAATGCCCCGCGCTGGGTACCGTGCCCCACCGATGCCCGGCACCCGCAATCCAAGTATCCTGCCGGACCGGCACGAGTGAGAATCGATGACAGCCAGACCCGATACACCAAAGGTCCGGCCCCCCCGCGGCGTGTGGCTTCTACTGTTGGTGATCCTGGCGTCACGAATCGCGCTGGTTGCCTGCGCCAGTCATCTTCACGGCGGCGACGGCGGGCGCTACATGCGCGAGGCCGTCAACATGGTGGACCACGGGGTCTTCTCGGCGGATGACGCCGCTCCGCCCCAACCCTCGGCCCACGATGTTCCGCTCTATCCGCTCCTGCTCGCCGGGCTGTATAAGGCCAGCGGCGGTGTCCATCTCGCGGGCCGTCTGGCCTCGTATCTCAACGCGTTCATCTTCGCCATCGCGGCCCTTGGGGTCTATCGCCTGGCGTCTCGCCTGTCTCGGGAGCATGGGCAGACAGTTGGCGTCGCGAGCGTTGTCGTTTTCGCGCTGATGCCAGGGAGCCTGCCCTACTCGGTGTTTCACATGCCCGACACGCTCTTCGCGTGCATTCTCATCTGGGCCAGCGTCCTGTTGGTCGAGCATGCCCTGACCCACCGGTCGGCCTGCGCCATCGGCGCCTTCGCGCTCATCGGCGTGAGCGTCATGGTCAAGCCCGTGGCGCTCCTGTTCCCGTTGGTCCTCTGCGTTGTCGTCATCGGCATGGCACGAGCGACCCCGCTGAAACGGCGCCTGTTGGTTGCCGGGCTCGGGTTGCTCATCCACGGGGGCGCCTTGCTGCCATGGTGCGCCAGGAACTGGGTGGTCTTTGGGGTACCGCATCTCAGCTCAATCGTTGGGACAAACACCTTCGGGGAGAACTACCGGGTGATGTTGGAGGAGCTGGGTGTCGAGCATGTTGGCGGCGTGATGGCGCAACAGCGGAAGGCCGCTCGGATAGCATCCGGAACTGAGTGGGAGAACCCGATGGTCCGATCGGCGGCCCTCACGGACATCGCCAAGCGCGAGGTCATGGCGCATTTGCCGACGTACTTGATGGCCGCGGTGAAGCAGCACCCGCGGCTCTACATCGGCACGGGCACCATCGCGTTGGTAGGGATGCTCGGGGTCAGCCCCGATGATCCGCGCTTCGACCTGGAGATCGCCAAACGGGCGCGCTCGCCTCGCGACGTGCTCCAGCTTCCGCCCCTCATGCTGGCCCTGCAGATATCAGCCTGGGTGGTGCTGCTAGGATGCTACGCGCTGGTAGTGCTGGGAATCTGGCGATCGGCCCGTAGCGCCGATCCCGCGGGGCGAAGACTGCTCCTGCTCGGGTTGCTCTACTTCGCGCTGATCTACGGCCCGTTGACCGCAACTCGCTACCGTTTCGCCATGACGCCGTACATGTCGATCCTGGCCGGGTTCGGCTGGATAGCGGTCATTCGGGTGTTTGGGCGCCGCTCGCGGGCCGATGAGACGGCGGACGGACCCGCACCCGTGGCGGAGGAGGCGTGACTTGACAGACGCGGTCATCATCGGCGCCGGCCCCGCGGGGATCTGCGCCGCCTCGGAAATGTGCAGCCACGGCGCGCGAGTGGCGGTGCTCGAGCAGCTCTCGCAAGTTGGGGGCCTCTCGCGGACGTTCGAGCGCGATGGATGCCGGTACGACATTGGGGGACATCGATTCTTCACCAACAATGTCGAGGTGCGCAAGCTCTTCGAGACCGTAGTCGCCGAGGATCTCCTGTCGGTCGATCGGTTCTCGCGGATCCTCTACAACCAGAAGCTGTTTGATTACCCGCTCTCGCCCAAGAACGCGTTGCTGGGCTTGGGCGTCCTGACATCAGTAGGGGTGATGGGCAGCTACGCCTGGGCGCGAGCCCTGAGACGTCTGGCTCCGCGCGTGCCCCGGACCTTCGAGGAGTGGGTCACCGATCACTTCGGCTCGCGGCTCTACCGGATCTTCTTCAAGACCTACACGGAGAAGGTCTGGGGGATCCCCTGTTCGCGGCTCGGCGCCGATTGGGCGAGTCAGCGCATCAAGGGCCTCAATCTGGGCGCCGCCATCAAGCGGGCGCTCTTCCCCGGCAGCGTTCGTGAAGTGATGACGCTCGCTGATGAGTTCCTCTACCCGCGGCTGGGCGCCGGCCAGTTCTACGAGCGACTGGCCGATGGCGTCCGGGAGGCGGGAAGTGACGTGCTCTGCGAGCGGAAGGTGACGCGCGTCCGCCGCGAGGGCACGAAGGTCACAGCCGTTGAGGCCACGGGGCCTGATGGCCAGGTCACCGAATTCGATGCTCGCTGGCTCCTCTCAAGCGCGCCCCTGACCGAACTCGTCCGGACAGTCGATCCGCCGCCGCCTGACGCTGTGCTCGACGCTGCTCGATCCTTGCGGTATCGGGGGCATGTCTCCGTGAACCTGCGGCTGGATGGCGAGCCGTTCGGGGATAGCTGGATCTACGTGCACTCGACCAGTGTCCGGATGGGGAGGATCTCCAACTACAGGGGCTTCTCTGCTGATATGGCCGGCGGGCAGGACGTTACTCCCGTGACGGTCGAGTACTTCAGCACCCCTGGCGACGACGTGTGGGACGTGCCCGACGATGAACTGATCGAGAGGGCCGCCCAGGAACTGGAGATGAGCAACCTCGCGGCGAGGGATAGCGTGGTCAGCGGATTCGTCGTGCGTAATGAACAGGCCTATCCTGTGATGGAGATCGGGCACCAGCGCCACGTTGAGACCATCCGGGAGTGGCTGAGCCGGTTCGAGAACCTGACGCCGATCGGGCGGGCGGGCATGTTCAAATACAACAACCAGGACCACTCCATCCTGACGGGCTTGCTGGCCGCCCGCACGGCCCTCGGCACCGGCCGGCACGATCCGTGGCTGGTGAATACCGATGCCCAATACCATGAGAGCGGCGAGGCCGCCGCGTACGAGTCGGAAGACGCGCAATCATGAGGAAGGGCGCGATTGCGGGCAAGACGCAAGCCTCTCGCATCCACGTCCCGGTCCCGGAGCCCAAGGAGACCCGGCGGGAGCGAAGGCCGTCGCTGACTCAGCATGGACGCGCTCGCCGAGCACAGGAGAGAGCAACCCAAATGCCAGTCCGTCCCCTCCGAGCAGCCTCGCAAAGCCGCATCCCTAGCCCCTGGCGACGCGGCAGTAGCAACAGCACCAACTTAACGCGGGGCACCCGACACAAGACCATTTGCCGAGATAATTGGGCACCACTCATACAGACTCCCCTATCGAATGTCCGCTGCTCGCCGAGGTCCCGAAGGTTGCACCCCGCGCGATCTCACGAGGTGGCAGCTACGCGCCACGAAGACATGCCCGGTACGGGGCGGGCAGTCCCTCCGCCATCCCATCCGCCCCGACTCCCACCTCCAGCACCCGCTCCGCGCGTTGGCGAGCGCGGGCGCTCCTGAAGTTCGTCATGTCTCGATGGGCATCAGT
>CAZKUN010000435.1:0-4730 GCA_964555935.1 uncultured Armatimonadia bacterium
GGTGGTCGCACGGTCGGCGCCGGCGTTGTCACCGAGATCCACGAGTAGAGTAATCACCTCCGCTATGGCGGAGCAGATGAGCGCGTAGCTCGCAACGGGAACGAGGAACGAAGATGCCGCCCGCAAATCGAATTCGGATCAGACTCAAAGCCTTCGATCACCGTCTGCTCGACCAGTCCGCGCGGAAGATCGTCGAGACGGCGGAGCGGACAGGCGCCAAGGTTAGCGGCCCAGTGCCGCTGCCGACCGAGAAGAGCGTCCACTGCATCGTCAAGCCGACGGCGTTGGGACGAAGCAGTCGTTCGATGGAACACTTCGAGGTCCGGACCCACAAGCGACTCATCGACATCCACGGGTCCACTGCGCGTACGGTTGACGCGCTGATGAAGCTGGATCTGCCTGGTGGAGTAGGGATCGAGATCAAGACATCAACCTGAACGGGGCGGCGTAGAGACTCATAACGCCGCAACGGGAGCGCGACCGATGGCGAACGGCATGTTGGGCAAGAAACTTGGTATGACGCGTGTTTTTGACGAGGCGGGCAACGTGGTGCCGGTAACGGTGATCCACACGGAGCCCAATGTCGTCGTGCAGCGCAAGACGGCCGAGAAGGATGGCTACGAGGCTATCCAGATCGGGATGGACAAGCGCAAGCGCAGCCGCGTGAACAGCCCGATGACGGGGCACTTCGGTGCTGCGGGAGTCGAGCCGGTTCGCTGGCTCCGGGAGCTGCATTGTGAGGCCGATCTTGAGGCATCAGCGGGTGATGAAATCCGCGTTGAGGATACCTTCGAGGCAGGCCAGACCGTAAAGATAACTGGGACCAGCAAGGGTAAGGGGTTTGCCGGTGCCATGAAGCGTCACGGCTTCATCGGCGGACCCGCCACGCACGGTTCCAAGGTTCACCGTCAGCCGATGTCATCGGGCGCGACGGACCCGGCCCGCGTCATCAAGGGCACGAAGAAGCCCGGTCACATGGGCTCGGTCCGCAACTCGGTTATGGGCCTGAAGGTCGTCCAGGTCGACGCAAATCGGAACTTGCTGCTGGTCAAGGGCGCTGTTCCTGGCGCAAACGGCGGGCTGCTCATTATCACGGCGACGTAGCCTGACGTTGACGCGGGCAGACGAAAGGAACTCGTAGGATGGCAGATGCAGCGTTGTATAACTGCGAGGGCGAGAAGATCGAACAGATCTCGCTTCCCGATGAACTATTCGAAGCGGCGCCCAATCACGCGCTCGTGCATCAGGCGGTCGTCAGCCTGGGTCGCGAACGTCGTGTAGGCTCGGTCGGCTCCAAGACCCGGGCCGAAATGAAGATGACCAAGGCCAAGTGGTACCGCCAGAAGGGCACTGGTCATGCTCGTCACGGCGCGCGCAGCGCTCCGATCTTCGTTGGCGGTGGCAAGGCACACGGGCCGAAAGCGCGGAAGACCGACGGCAATCTACCAAAGCGGATGCGTCGACAGGCTCTTTTGGCCGTCCTTTCCGCGAAGCGCCGGGAAGCCCGCGTTACGTTGCTCGACGGCCTCGCGTTCGAGGAGTACTCCACTAAGCGTTTCGCGGAGATTCTCGAGAACCTCGAAGCCTTCGGCAAGGTCCTGGTTGTCGTAGGGCCGGCTGAGGACGAGGACGACAAGGTGTATCGCAGCGGTCGGAACCTGCCGGGCGTGACCATTCGCACCGCGCCCCATCTGTCTCTCGACGACCTGTTGAAGGCGGATCGGCTGATCCTCACGCAGCAGGCGCTGGTCAAACTCGAGGAGGTTTGGAAAGCATGATCACTCCCGAGATGCTGGAACGGTATCGCCGGATCGTTATCCGCCCGGTGGTCACTGAGAAGAGCATGGCCCAAGCCGAGGGTACGCTTCCTCGGAACAAGTACACGTTTGAAGTGGCTGGCGATGCGAACAAGACTGAGATCAGGCGCGCGGTTGAGGCGCTGTGGAACGTGAACGTCGCGAAGGTGAACACGCTCAACGTCAAGGGCAAGGAGCGTCGGCAGAGCTATCGCCATCGCCCCGGCAAGACTGCCCGACGCAAGAAGGCGATCGTGACGCTCGAAGAAGGTCAGTCCATTGACGTGCTCGCCGGTTAATCGCGGCTTGTAGCCACGCGGTAAGGCTGCCGCAAACCGTAGCAAGGTGACACTGATGCCTGTCAAACCAAGCAAGCCAACTTCTCCGGGTCGCCGGCGCTATAAGGCGCTGGACACCAGCAATCTCACGAAGAAGCGGCCCGAGCGCACGCTCACGAATCCGAAGAAGAAGCACGCCGGACGCAACACGACCGGCACCATTACGGTTCGGCACCGGGGCGGCGGGGTCAAGCGGAAGTACCGCGAGATCGACTTCAAGCGGCGCCACGACGACATTCTCGGCAAGGTCGCTGCCATCGAGTACGATCCGAACCGTTCGGCGCACATCGCGCTGTTGCACTATGCGGACGGTCGGAAGGCGTACATCGTCGCCCCCGAGGGCATCGAGGTTGGCGGCAAGATCGTCTCCGGCGATCGCACCCCGGTACGCGTCGGGAACTGCATGATGATCGAGAACATCCCGGTCGGCACGCAGATCCATTGCGTCGAGCTTCAGCCGAACCGCGGCGCGCAGCTCGCGCGGAGCGCGGGTTCATCGGCCCAGATCGTCGCGAAGGAAGGCAAGTACGCCACGCTCCGCCTCCCGTCTGGTGAGATGCGATTGGTCTTCCAGAAGTGTCGCGCGACAATCGGCGAAGTCAGCAACGCAGACCACATGAACATCGACCACGGCAAGGCCGGTCGCAGACGCAAGCTGGGTTGGCGCCCGACGGTCCGTGGATCGGTTATGAACCCGGTCGATCACCCGCACGGTGGTGGCGAGGGCAAAGCCGGCGTTGGTCGCAAGAGTCCGATGAGCCCGTGGGGGAAGCCGACCCTGGGCAAGCGGACACGGATGGCCAAGCCGAGCGACAAGTACATCATTCGCAGGCGCTACGAGTAGTCGCTCAGCAGGCGATGGAGGACAGAACATGCCTCGGTCAATGAAGAAGGGCCCGTACGCGGAAGACCATTTGCTCCGCAAAGTTGAGCGTCTGAACGCGGACAACCAGAAGGAAGTCATCCGCACGTGGTCGCGGCGGTCTACCATCTTTCCGGAGATGGTCGGACACACCATAGCGATCCACGACGGACGACGCCACGTTCCCGTGCTTATCACGGAGAACATGGTTGGACATAAACTCGGCGAGTTCGCGCCGACGCGGACGTATCGCGGCATGACGAGTTCGACAAGGACAGAGCGCACGACGACGGCTGCACCACCACCGGAGAGGTAGCCGGCGCAGTCGCGGAGCACGCAGGCGCCATGTCGTGCTGACTAACGCCCGTCCGGTCTCGCCCTGGCCTCTTTGAGGCATGTGGGCATGGACGCGGCAGGTTGAAGGAGTCGGTCCCAATGGAAGCTCGATCGGTTGCGCGTTTTGTAAGGACTGGTCCCCGTAAGGTTCGTCGGTATGCCGATCTTATTCGGGGCCGCAGCTTGGCCGACGCCAGGGGTATCCTGGCCGTGCAGTCGAGTCCGGCCGCGGGGTTGCTGGCCAAGGTACTGAACTCGGCCGCCGCCAACGCGGAGAACAACTTCGGTCTCGACACCGAGTCGCTGAGCGTGGAGACGACGTTCGTTGACCAGGCTGTATCGATCCCGCGCGTCCGTTACCGGGCGAGGGGTCGCGTGGACAGGATTCGCAAGCCGAGCTGCCACATCACCGTGGTGCTTAGCGACGGAGAAGAGTGACCTAAGGGTCACACAAAGCGAGGGCTCTCAGCATGGGACAGAAGGTTCATCCCTACGGAATGCGTCTCGGAATTATCCGCCCCTGGCTTAGCCGGTGGTTCGCCGAGGACGCGCGGTACCGAGATCAGCTGATCGAGGACGTCAAGATCCGCAGGCTGATCAAAGAGCGACTGCGCAACGCTTCGGTTAGCCAGGTAGCGATCGAGCGGAACGCGGAAGCAGTCACGGTCATCATTGCCACGGCCAAGCCGGGCGTAGTCATCGGCCGTTCGGGCAGTGGAGTGGACCGCCTGAACAAGGAGATCCACAAGATGATCGGGCGCCGTGTCCATCTGACGGTGGAAGAAGTGAAGAGGCCCGAGCTTGACGCGCAGTTGGTGGCTGACAACATCGCTCACCAGATCGAGCGCCGGATTAGCTTCCGCAGGGCCGTTCGCCAGTCGATTCAGCGCACCATGCGCGCCGGCGGCGGGGGCATGAAGGTCAAGGTTGGCGGTCGTCTCGGTGGGTCGGAAATCGCCCACTCGGAGATGCAGAAGAGCCCGACCGGCCGAGTTCCGCTGCACACGTTCCGCGCCGACGTCGACTATGGTCTCGGCGAGGCGCGCACGAACCAGGGCAACATCGGCGTCAAGGTCTGGATCTACAAGGGAGACATTATTCCCGACCGTCGCCGGCAGGATTTCGACAGAGCTCGCGAGCAAGCTGACCAGCCGGGCGTGCAGCGCCGCCGTGACGGTTCCGCCCCGAGCGAGCCGACGGCAGCTCCGACGCCAGCAGCGGAGGCCGTGGCAGCCCCGCCCGTAGCGGCAGCGCCCGTAGCCGCGGCGCCCGAAGCTGCGGCGCCCGAAGCCGCAGCACCTGAAGCCGCAACGCCCGTAGCGGCAGCGCCTGAAGCCGCAGCGCCTGAAGCCGCAGCACCTGAAGCCGCAGCGCCCGAAGCCGCAGCGCCCGAAGCCG
>CAZKUN010000436.1:0-4561 GCA_964555935.1 uncultured Armatimonadia bacterium
TCGCGAGGCGGCCACGGCGGCACACCTGCTCCATCCCAGGACAGCAACCCGAAACGCGCCAGAACGCTCGCAGCCAACGGACCAAGGGGTATGCCGCGCTGCCACCCTCCCGCGCGCTCTCAGTCCGGGATCGAGGGCTCTGCGCTCTCCGTCGCGGCGCTCGTTGCCCGTCGCGCTGTCGGCGCCGGCGGACACATGAGCAGGGCTCCGGACCTTGGACTGCGAAGTGTCACCACACGAACGGCTGACCGTTCAGCCAACGCCGGGGCGCCCAGTTCCATATGGGGAATCCCGATTCTGGTCTTCCGTGCGTGCGGGTCGCCTGACCCGCACGCCCACGCCCGGCCCTCGTACCTTCGTCCGCTTCCGCACAACCGAATCCCGATCGAGGGAGGATGTCCCCCATGCTCGCGGTCCTGCTCTTCGCTTCCGGTTGTTCCACGCTAGCCCAAGATGGGAACGCCGAACCGCCGGTCCCACACGATCCCGTCGTCCCGCTATGGCAGTTGCCGCCCATCGCCACTCCCTACTTCATTGGCTGGTATGGCGCTCACTCGCCCAGCCGGCCGGGCTTTGGCGATGCCTTATTACTAGACACGCAGACGATGGAGACGGAGGCGTTGCTCGAGGACCTGCCCTGGTGGTCTGGCCGGGGCGTCATGGGTTGCCCATGGGCGGCGGGAACTCAGGTTGATTGGCTGAGTTCGACGGACGACTTCGTGAAGCAGTTCGTGGACAAGGCCATAGCGCCGGGGCTGCCCGCTATCTGCCTCGATGAGATGGTCGGCTATGACACTGAGACGCAGAACCTCCGGGAGAGCACGCCCGGGACCGGGAAATACCCGGGCAACCCGAAGAACCGCGAACTGACCGAGGCCTGTCGGCGGATCAAGGAACGGTATCCCGGTCTCTTCATCGCCGTCTACTCCCACATGCAAAGCGACGCCATGGTTGAGGCCATCAAGGCGGGCTGGATCGACCTGAACATCGTCATGTCCTACATGCACTGGCCGGGGCAGCCGGCGTGGACCGAGAGGCTGGCGCTTTGGCGCCTCGGGAACGCGAGGAAGGCGGGCGTGGAGGAGAAGACCATTCCCTCCATCAGCCTCGCCGGCGCGCCGAACGATGTCATTGACTCGGCCTGGGTCGAGAAGTGGATCAAGCACTACCGCGAGCACTTCCCCAAGATGCCGGGCGTGTTCTTCTACCCCCATCCCTACCGAGACGGCCACCCGGAGGACCTCGCGCCAGAGAAGGTCCAGCTCATGCGCGACTGCAATCGGCTCGTGAGGGAGCACTACATCGACCCGGCGCCGAAGGTGACGATCGCCGCACCGGCGGATGGCGCTACCGTGGCCGAATCCGTCGAGATAAGGGCCGGGGCCGACCGGCCGGTGAGCCTGTGGCGGCTCTACGTGGGGTCGACGCTCGTCGCGGAGAACGACACCGGGCTTTTCGCGCGCGATAGCCTCCCGGCCGGGATGACCGCCCTGACCGTCCACGCAATCACGGAGGAGTGGCTCCGCGGCGCGGCGCAGATTCAGGTCACCGTCCAAGGCTAAGCCTTACGCTACGCCGTCGAGGGGGGCGGATACGAGGTCGAAGACCGACGGATCCCGCCCTGCCGTTGCTGCAACGCGCCCGAAGGCCCTATGAAACAACACGCACTAGAGCGAGGACTCGCCAGGCGAGACGGAGGAGTTGCTGTCGGTTGAAGTCGTCGATGGGAGAGCCGTGTGGGAACGTGTTGAGTAGGCATTACCGGGCTTCGGTCCGATCAAGGAGAGGAAGCGCGCCATGTCCGATGCCAAACCGAACAGGCCGGGACGCTGGCAGGCTGTCGCCAGTCTCTGTCTGGCGGTCGCCCCTGTGCCCACCGTGGCCGTGGGAGGCTGGGACGCACTAGAGTGGACCCTCTGGGTCAGTGTGGCCGAGGTGCTGCTTGCGATTCTGCTGGGAGTAGTGGCTGTACGTCGGGGCGAGAGGGTGTTGGGCTACATCGGCCAAATACTCGGCGTCCTGGTAGCAGCAGCCTGGTTCTTTCTGTGTTGGATGCTTCTCTCGTATCGATGAAACTTGAGGCCGGATAGGGCAGCCATGGCGAGGCAATACCAGGCAATGGTTGGCCCCGCTCGGCCCCGACCCAAGCAGGCACCACCGGGCTTCGGCCCGTTGGCTTAGAGGTCGCGATGGTCGAGAAAGCCGCTGATGACTGACGAGAGCGCGAAGTAGACCCATGGGAGGGTTTGGCATGACGAAGAGACAGTTCGCGGGCGCGTTGGTGGCGCTGTTCGTCGGCGGGATGATCGGTGGATTGCTGACCCGGGACGCCGCCGGCAGCAAGGCGGAGGCGCAGCGATTGCGCCGCGCCGATCAGAAGACGCTTCGGATGGGCACCGAGCAGGTCGAGCCGCTCGGCAGACCCATAGGCCAGCGACGGCATCTTTTTGGGTACGTGGAGTTGGTGGAATGCTACGACAAGCCGCTCTGGCGTCCACAATCAGCGACCTTCATGAATGTAGGGCCAAGATGAGGCTTTATCCCCCATCTCAGCCTCTCTGGTGCGGAGGAATGAGCGCCCGACTCACGCCACACTACGGCACGAGATCCGGCTCAAGGCCAGGCGGCTCTGTCGGAAACGAAAGTCGGAAGACAACACCCACCATGCGCCCGTCAGTGCTCGCCTGCGCTATGGCTGTCCTGGCCATCACGCCCTTTGCATCCGCCGGGGAGCTGCCGGACTTCAACGTGATGCTCAACTCCGACGGCGACCTGTCCTTCACCAGCACGGACCCCCAAGTGTCGGCACTCAACCTCAGGGCTATGGTTGATTCCCTTGCGGGCACCCCGGTCAGGACGCTCATGTACTCCGTCGGCGCCGGATCAGACGTCCTCTACTACCCAACCAGCGTCGCGAGCATCTGGGGCTGGCGACGGACCTCCTACGACCAGCACCCGGCCTGGAAGACCAGGATCGCCAAGATCAAAGCCGGCATGGCGGCCGGTGTGGACCCCATTCGGGTCGCGGGTGAACGCGCAAAGGCCCTGGGGCTCTTCTTCGTGCCGTCCTACCGCATGAACGACGATCACTTCATGTTCGAGCCCGATGACTACCCGCTCACCGGCGAGTTCTGGATGCAGAACGGGCAGAGGCTCAGGATCGGCCAGTCACCCATACTCGCCAGCGCCGCATACGGCAACCTCTTCGACTTCTCCCACCAGGAGGTGCGCGACTACCGCCTCGGCGTCATCTTCGAGGTCATAGATCGTTACCGGGACATCATGGACGGGATTGAGCTGGACTTCAATCGCGTGCAGGTCCTGTTCCCCCTGGGCAAGGCCACGGAGCGTGCCCACCTCGTCACCGACCTCGTCGAGGAGGTTCGCGGCCGGTTGGATGAGTTGGGCGTCGAGGACGGCCGCGCCTACCACCTGTTCGTCCGGGTGCCTCCCGCGCTCAAGAACTGCCGTTGGGCTGGGCTGGACGTCGCCGGCTGGCTCGACAGGCGTCTCGTGGACGTGCTCATACCGTCCCAGCTGATGACGCTGGCTCACGACATGCCGATTGACGAGTTCGTCGCCATCGCCCGCCCGGCGGGCTGCAAGGTGTACCCCAGCCTCTACCCGCGCACCTCGTACACGTGGCCCTTCGCCGCGACACCATCCACGAGCAGCTACGCCTCACCCACATCACGCCTGGTCTCGCCGGAGCTGGTCCGAGGGGCGGCTTCGAACTACCGGTACATGGGCGCCTCCGGATTCCAGCTGTTCAACTTCACTCTCCCGCCCGACGCCCGAGCGTACCAGATCGTGCGTGACATCGCCCGCCCGGCCACGCTCACACAGGCCACACGCACTTACGCCATCACCCCCGCTTACTACCTGGATTACGAGGATTCCTACCAGTACAAGAAGCACATTCCCATTGATCTCAAGGCCGGCACACCGTGCAACCTGCCCCTGATCGTCGGTGAAGACCTGACCGACCGCGCCCTTGCGCCACCACCGGACCTCTGCGCTCTGCGGCTGGGAATGCGGGGAGCGTCGCCGGACCTGGAGATGTCTGTGCGCCTCAACGGGGTTTCTCTGCACACCGGCGCAGTGGGGGAGGGGCTCGTTGCGGTGACCGGGTCTGCGCCAGCCGATGGCGGCGCTCATCCTGATCCTCCCAGCGCGTACCTGCAGTTGCCGCTCAGTCGGCTCACGACTCTCAACCAGGGCCTCAACACGCTGGAGCTCATCATCCGGATACCCGGGGCTGGTGGGAACGTGAGTCTCGTCGAAGTCCAGCTGGGCGTCGTTTATCTCCGGGATTACAGGCTGTAGAGATCGCGGTGCACATGCACCGTGTCTGACATGACATCCACTGGACGCTAGCTGCGTCGGCCTGGTCCTACGCCGGGAGCCCAGGACAATGCAGACCCCCGCAATCGCGCTGCTACTGGCCCCAATCGTGAGGGACTAACAATGTGCCCTGACGTCGGCGAACCCATCGATGCCCACATGACCATGATCGACAACAACACCAGCCCGGAGGTCACGCCCGGCCCGGGCGTCCTTG
>CAZKUN010000437.1:0-4508 GCA_964555935.1 uncultured Armatimonadia bacterium
TCCGTCACCGGCTCCAGCGGCGCTCCCGCCGCGGCCTCGATCTTCTCCAGCACGTCGCGCGTGAAGCCAAGGTCACTCGCCGCCTCCCGGTCGAGCCCGGGTGACGGCTCGCCAGGCGGCGTGGTCGCTGGTTTCCGCACGCAGGATGCACCCACGATCAGCGTGATGCTCGCCGCCGCCATTGCCGTCAGCCGCTTCATCGATAGCATGTTCCGTCTCCTCTCCGGCGCTCACCCACATGCACTTCTCGAAGTTGCAGCCGCCACCCGTCCGCGCCCCGGGTAGCAGCATCATCCGGGCGCTCAGTGGCGTCGACCACGAGTTGAACCGGTGGGGGCATCTCTCCTCCAGCCGTGGAGGCGGGCGGAGATGCAATTCGGGGTGGGGTCCTGAAACAACTACCGTGTCATCGGCCGTCTGTCGTCTTCGTCAGCAACTCGATGACTTCCGTGCTGCCATTCAGCCTGGCGCGATCGAGAGCAGTCGAGTGACCCACTGTAGCCGCGTGCGGGTCTGCGCCGGAGGCGAGCAACAGCCTGGCCACCTCCGCGCGGCTTGCCCCCGTGCCTCCGCTTCTGTGCGAGCCGGCCGCGACGTGCAAGGGAGTGGCGCCGAGGGCGGTCTGGGCAAGCGGATCCGCGCCGCATTCGAGCAGGCATGCTGTCATGTCGACCCGTCCGGCGAAGGCAGCGCAATGGAGCGCCGTCCAGTCGTTGCGCCACCGCGCGTTGACATCGGCTCCTCCATCCAACAGCTTCTCTGTCTGTCGGGCGGAGCCGTTCAGAGCCACCGCCCAGAGGTCGTCAACCGGATCTCGCCCCTGGATCTTGGCCCATCGCTCGTCGGCGTCCGCCTGAGCCGAACAGGTCTCGGTTAGCGCGTCGGACCTCGATCGCGCGTGGAGGAAACACACCGGCGCCCCAGCCGCGAGAATACACAAGAGTGTCGGTACGCCTCGCCGCATCCACGGTCTCATACGCCCCCCTATTCACACCCAATGACCGGCCTACTCCAGCCGTTTCAGCGCGTCCTCGCTGGCTTTGCGCACGGCGGCGTCTTCCGTCAGCGCGATGACCTTCCGGAACTCCTCCGCCGCCTCGGGCTTGCGGCCCTGGTCAGCCAGCGTCCATCCGAGCACGCGATGAGCCTCGACATTGCCGTCGTCCAGCGCGATAGCCGCCCGAAGCAAACCCTCGGCCTCCCTCAGATTTCCCTTGCGCTTCTCGGCGAGCGCTGCCGTGACGGCCTCGCCCGCCTCGGCCTGCTCCTCCCTACGCGAGGCATTCTCTTCGGCTGTCTCCGCGACGGCGGCAGTGGCTGGGGCGGCAACCGGTGGCCCGCCCATGCCCACGGGCGGGGCGTTTTCGTCACGCAGCACGAGTCGGATGTTGTCTATGTAGATGGTGAACGGCCCGGATGGTGGAGGGAACTGCAGTATCAGGTCGGCGATTTCGCGCGCCCTCGCCTCGCCGTCGAAGTACCCACCCCTCCACGACGTCTCCCCCACCAGTGCATCGGGAGTGAGCTGGAGGGAGATGTGGTACTCCTCGCCCGGCTGCACGGTGACGTCGTCCCAGATAGGCAATTGCCCGTGTCCGGCAGACGCGTGGTCGGCCGCCCAGATGCGGAGCCTCTGCGGCTCATCCGCGACCAGCAGGAGGTCCATCTCAAATCGACTGAAGCGCGTCCAGTCCTTATACTTCCAGTCCGCATCGAGAATGTGCGTGCTCAGGTAGTTGTCGGAGCCAGGGCTCGTCAGCTTGAGCGACAGGTCACCGTCTGTCGACCATTCATCGCTCTGCGTGAACTCGAAGGCAGTGGAGCACATGAAGGGCAGCTCGCCCACGTCGGCGATCGTGCTCATGGGCCTCAGGCTCAGGGGTCGGTCCTCCTCGAAGGATGCGATGAGACACGAGCCTTCCTCGTCGGCCTCGAGCGTCATCGCCGCGTCGCGCATCTCGAACGCGTCCGCGAGAGCCGGCTCAGCGGCCACCGCCGCCTCCCTGAGCAGCGACAGCGGATCATCGGCCCCCTCCGGGAGGTCGTAGATGAGGTCCTTAAGCCCATCCAGCCCCAACTCCTCATCGATTTCCAGCAAAGCCCGCGTCGCGGCATAGTCCGGGTGCGCGCTGGCATACAGAGGGTCCGTGACCACGGCAAACAGCCCCGTGGGGTCGTCGATATCGCCGTCAAGCCGCGCGTTGGGGAGGGGCTCGGTCCCGAGTTCGTCGATCACCGACGGGATCAGATACCTGTGGGCCACATAGCGCTCGAAGCCGGGCAGCCGCCAGAGGTTGCTCAACTCCACAATGCTCTCGCAGAGAATCGCGACAGGGCCGGCGTCGGGACGCCACCGCTCGCCGAAGCCCTTGCTCCCCACGCAGACGAAGATGGCGTCGGTGCGGCTCGTGGTCACGTGCTCGTAGTACCCAGGCGCCTTGCTCATCAGGACATTGACAGTCTCTGGCGCTATCTCCGGGAACAAGTCCTCGAAGGCTGCCCGCGCCGTCGCGACGACGTCGGCGACGCCGCCCGGGTACATCAATTGCACGTCATCCGCGGCGAGAAGTATCACGCCCGGCTTCTCGATGCGGTTGCCCTCCTGGGCTTGGGTCTCGGCAAGGGGCACAGACACCAGCAGTGCAACCATCACGTGAGCCACGCCGCCCTGGATCATCCGCATCAGAAGACCTCCCGTTTCGTCTCCGTCCGCACTCAATTCAGGTAGACGTTCACGACGGCGGGATCGTGACATGAATCTTCGCCCGCAGGCCTTGCGGTACCCTCTCGCGAAGGTTTTGGTGATGATCTGCTCCCTTCAGACGACTGTGTAGAACGGAAGATCTCCACGAGTCAAGGCGCGAGGGCATGCGAGAACCCGACGAAATCATCGTCGACCGGGTGCGCAAGGGCGACACCGAGGCCTTTGCCGGTCTTGTGTCGGCTTACCGGAAGCCGATCTACGCGCTCGTCTCGGGCATGACCGGTGAAAACGATGAGGCTGAAGACGTGACTCAGACATGCTTCGTGCAGGCCTACAGCCGACTTGGGGAGCTCCGGGATGGACATCGGTTCGGTCCGTGGTTATACGCCATCGCGCGCAACAGGTGCCGGGATTGGATTCGGCAGCGTTCGCGGCGTCCTGCGCTCGTGGATGATCCTTCCAAGCTGCGGAGTGACAGTGCCCCCGGGCTCCCCACCAACCCCGAGGATCAGGCGTTGGCGTCCCTCCGCGATGAAGCCGTCGCGTCGGCCGTCCGGAGCTTGCGCGCGGAGTATCGCACGGTCGTAACGCTCCGCTATGTCGGTGGGCTCTCCTGCCCCGAGATCGCCGAGGCCACGGGAGTGAGCGTTTCCGCCACAGCCATGCGCTGGCATCGCGCCAAGAAGATGCTCAGGCGACAACTACGCCATATTGACGACGACGAGACGGGGGAGGGATAGAGATGAACTGTAGACGGGCGGACAGGCTGATGTCAGACAGTCTGCGAGGCGACATCTCTCCCCACGATGCTGAGTCGCTCGACCTGCACCTGCAGGCGTGCGAGCAGTGTCGCGATGCGTATGAATCAGATCAGGCTACTCTTCAGCGCGTAGACCGGGCGTTGCACCGACCTTCCGACGACTTCGTGACGGAGACGATGAACGCCGTGCGGACCGCGGCAGCAACCGAAGGGCGCGACACCTCGCTACCGGCGGGCCGCGCGACGGGCCGGTGGCGTTGGACCACGGGTCGCGCGACTCTCGCGGCGGCCGCGTTCGTAGCTGTTGTGGCGATCGCCTCGTGGCTCCTGTACCCGCGCGCGCCGGCGCCGGGCCTGCCGCGCGAGACCCCGCGGGTCGCGGTGGATCAGGCGCCATCGCCGCCCGTGGAGCCCGCGGTCGTGGAGGATGAGCCGGCGCCCGTATTGGTTGCCGATGAGGAGTCGACAGAGCCGGCCCCGACGCCGCACGTCGCGCATCGCCCCTCGATCCGACGAGAAGCGTCCAGTGCCATTGCCTCGCGCGCGGGCGGGGCGAGCGAAGGGAGCGCCACGGACTGGCGAGCCCCCGGCAGCCATGGTGCGCTGAAGCCGGGTGACGTGATAGAGACGGGCGCCGATGGTGGCCTGCTGGTCGAGTTTGGCGATGGCTCCAGCATTGATGTGGCCGCCGAGACACACCTCGTGCTCGGCGACAGAGAGGGTTCAGCCGACCGCCCGAGCACGATGAAGCTCCTGCGTGGCGACATCATGGTCGCCGTGCAGCCCGGCGGAGGACGTTTCGAGGTGTGGACGCCCGCGGCCGTCGCCGAAGTGCAGGGCACGGAGTTCGTCTTGTCGGCGAGCGAGCACGCGACCGTGCTGGCCGTGCTCGACGGGACGGTCCTGTTTCGCAATGACACGGGGCGCGTGACGGCTCGGAAGATGGAGCGCGCGATAGCGGGCATCGGCCACGCGCCCACCGAGCCCTCCGAGCTTGTCGGTCGCGAGTGGGCCCGAGACTGGCGGCAGTATGCCGCCGGCGAG
>CAZKUN010000438.1:0-4493 GCA_964555935.1 uncultured Armatimonadia bacterium
GCCCGATGGCCGAGGCGTTCAGACCGTCTTACCGGTGGGGACGCATGCTGCAGCACCACCATCTCCCGGGTTGCCTCGGCGTGGCGCAACACTTGAAGGAAGGGTAATGCTGGCCGTGGTCCAGGCGTACCTCTTCGATCCGGACGGCACGCCACAGGACATGGAGGTGCTGTGTGTCGAGGCGTGGCAGCGGGTTGTCCTTCCCGGAAACCCGCGTCGCCTGAATCTGCGTACTTTCTCGGCCTTCAAGGTGCGCGGCAATGCGGGCGGGAAGGGGAAGCTGCGTTCGGCCGACCTGCGATTCCGGATGTGATCTCCTGACGTGAGAGCCCTCGTGCGCATACTGATCACCAGCATTGGCCTCGCCTTCGGCACCAGCTCGCAGTCCACCAGCGGACCGCACCCAAGCCCCGGATCCAGCCTGTCGACCGAGTGCTATGCTGCTGGCTGTCGCGCGTCTGGTCAGGTTGGCGAGAAGCAGTGATGTTCGTGCAGCCGCGGACGATCATCACCTGGCAACGGAAGCGCTTCAAGTACCACTGGGCTCGGATCAGCGGGAAGGCCAGGCCGCCCGCACGGTGGGTGGCGCCTCCCGGACGAAGGCCACAACGCACGCGGTGCCCGCGCAGTTACGGACAGACGGGAAAACACGATGCCCAAAGACAGCCCGCACTTCGACACACTGACCTACGCCGAGCAGCTCTATGACGCCGTTCTTCCGGAGCTTGCCTTCTCCGCCAATGACCTTCCCGGGGCCCGCATTTGGCAGCGAAGGCTTCGAAGGAAGCTCACGAGTCTCATGGGCGGCTTCCCCCCGAAATGCGGGTCGGCCAAGGGCGGTAGGAGGGTGCAGCTCGAGTGCCTGACAGGAGGAAATGGTTGGACGCCTGAGAAATCCTTGCAGCTGTCTAAGGGACGAGGCCTGTTCGTTCGGCACTCCGGGCTGGCCGGCGCTCTGCGGAGACACACATGACCAGGCGCACAAATCACATCCTGGTGGGTCTGCTCGCCGCGCTCGCAGCAGTTTCGGCTGCCGGTGACAGCACGCGCCAGGACGCACAGCATTCACCCCCTGATCCGAACCTGTCATCAGCGGAATGCCGTGCGGTCCGCGAGAGATGCACAGAGCGGATGGAAGCCGTCTACAGGCTGGCGACGGCGCTGGAGCGGCCGTCCGCAACGGAATTCGCCGACCCACGTCTTCGCCAGCGCCTGGACGCCTGGGAGCGAGCGGCGGCTGAGCTCACAGCGAGGGAATCCTCTGGCGCAGTGACCAGAGATGACCTACGCCGGTTTGAGGAAGCCTACGCCAGCGCGTACGCCCTGGCGAGGTGGATCCGCCTGCGGATGCTTGGCGTGGAACGCTTGCTCCTGGTTCGCCGAAGTCCGCTGCAAAGCGGACACGTGTACGAATACCACACTCCCGAGTACAGCCCGGGAGGCGGGCCGGGCGGAGGGATATACGCCTACGAGCCAGGTGCCGACGGATATGGGCTGCGGAAGATCACCGATGCCGAAGACGGCCTGATCGTGCGTTGCGACCTCTCGTTTGACGGCCAGGAGATCGTGTTCAACTGGCTGAGGAACGGCGAGCACTTCCAGGTTTACCGGGTCCGCACTGACGGCAGCGGCCTGAAGCAGCTGACCACGGGGGATCATGATAGCTACGACGCCATCTGGCTGCCGGATGGGGATGTCGCCTTCGTCAGTAACCGAGATAGGCAATGGGCGCTGTGCTTCTGGAGTCCGATGGGCGTCCTCTACCGCATGGATCGCGATGGTGGGAGACAGACACGCATTTCGGCCAACTACCTGCAGGACTTCACGCCGAAGCTGACTAGTGACGGCCGGATCATGTTCTCCCGATGGGAGTACGTCGACCGCCCGGTGCAGCCCATCAAGAGCATCTGGACGATGAACCCCGACGGCAGCATGATGCTCGGCCATTATGGCAATCGCGCGCTCTCCCCCAAATCCCTGCTCGACGCTCAGACCATCCCCGGAACGCAACGCGTGATCTCGGCGTTCGCGGGGCATCTTGGGTGGATCAGCGGGGGGCTGACCACGGTCGATCCCGGCCGCGGGGACAACACGCAGGCAGCCCTGAGGAACCTGACACCGGACTGTGACATCGGGAGGGTGGACGAGTATCGGCTCGGCCATGATTCTGTGGGCCTCTATGAGACGCCTTACCCGGTCGATGAGGAGCATTACCTCTTTTCGCATGGCGGCACGGTCATGCTCCGTGACTTCGCGGGAGAGGAAGAGTGGCAGATCATCGACGCGCAGGACGGCTATGGCTTCTACTCGGCACGTCCGCTCCGGGCTCGCCCGAGGCCGCCGGTGCGATCCTCGGCCCCGGCGCCTCAGGAGGCCGATTGGGCGACCGTCATGATCCAGGATGTGTACGAGGGTCTGGCGCCGCATGTCAGACGCGGCGATGTCAGGCAGATCTGCGTTGTCGAGGAGCTGGCCAAGGCCGGTCCGCAGCACAACTTCAGGCAGCGAGATTTGGATAACCACCAGTTCACGATCATCTCCGGCCACGGGACTTTCGCCGCGAAGAAGGTGTGGGGCTATATGGACGTGGCGGAGGACGGCTCCGCGTATTCAAGAGTGCCCACAAATGTACCCATCTACTTCATGGTGATCGATGCCGAGGGCCGGGCCGTTCAACGGATGCGGTCGTGGACCCAGTTCCAGCCCGGTGAAACGCGCGGCTGCGTGGGGTGCCACGAGCCGCGCATGATGGCGCCAAGAGGCGGTCGGCAGCCCGAGGCCCTCGCCGCCGAGCCTCAGGAACTCAAGCCACCGGAGTGGGGGCTTGATGGGTTCTCATATCCCAGGCTTATTCAGCCCGTATGGGATCGTTACTGCGTGAGCTGTCATGACGGCGAGAAGGAACCCAGGAGCGTCGATCTACGGGACACAAAGACCACGTATTTCTCCGCGTCCTACGACCTGCTTGTCCCATGGCGATGGGCCCGCGACCCCGCGGCCTATCGCGAGAAGCATGGTCGCGACCCCTATGTGAACTGGATCCCCACTTCGAGTTCCTCCGGGAGCGAGCGACACGTCAGAGAGCTGGAGCCCGGCAGATGGGGCTCACCGAGAAGCCGTCTGGCGGAGCTGATTCTCTCCGGCCACCCGGACAAGGATGGGGAACCACGCTTCGAAATGGACGAGGTTAACCGACGCCGTATCCTCGCGTGGATTGACCTGAACGTTCCCTTCTACGGCTCCTACTCGGAGCCCGAGTACTTGGATGCCGCGATGGAGCAGGAACGGGAGGAGCTGCGACGCGTCGTCAACGGCTGGAGCGAGACACGGACCTTCGGCGCCAGGGGGCCGTACGGCTCTTTCCAGGGCGAGATGGTGGTGGACCTTGCGCGGGCCTCCCTCGGGCAGGAGGAACTGGCGTGGCTCACCCAACCTGTCCCGGAGGATGTCCCGGCCGATGGCACCCACACATTCAAGTGGGCCGCGGTACTGGGCTGGCTGAGCCAGCCGCCGGCCGATTTCCGGCTCTTCCTGGGGGACGAGGAGCTACTCACGTTCGGAGTCGTTCAGGAGGGGACCACGTGGCAGAACGCCGATGGCACGATCGTGCTTCACTTCGTGCCCCTGAGCGAGGAATCCGACGGCGCGGACCGAAGTGGCTTCATGGAGTTGACACTGCCTGCCAGGATGCTCACGCCGGGTGATCGAGTCCCGCTGCGAGTAGCGGCGCCTCAGACGGGAAGTGGGCGCTGGTTCGGAGTGTATCACTACCCATAGTCGATGAGCCCGGTCGAGCGGCGGCCTCGTGGCCCCCGAGAGGGGGCCGGCAAGCCCCCTGCCTTCTCAGTTGGGGTTGCGCGTAACCAGTGATCCCGTGGTGTCCTCGTAACGCTTGCCGCCCCGTGTGAACTCGCGCCGCCGCCCTTTCTGCAACGCGTGGCATCCATCCCCGGCAACTCGGCCCCGAGGGCCTCCGCGCAACGCTTCGTGAAGACCGCTGGTCCTGAGACCCGACGGAGGAGGGATCATTCGTGATAACGACGCTGCGAGTTCTGATGGCCGTCGGCATGGGAGTAGCCTTGGTCGTGCCTGCGGCTACCGCGAGCGCTGATGCGCCTGCCGGTCGTCGTGTGAGGGTTGACGGCGCCCAGCAGTGCGTCGAGTTGCTCATCGGTGAGGGCGTCCTGGGCGCGGCTTGCGTGACGGCGTGGTCGGGCGTAACGGTGTCGTGGCATGGGGCCTCCTGCAGCATGTCGAGATGGGAGGGTTTTCCACATGGTACTGAGGAGTCGAGCAGAGAGACATATGCCGTAGACGAACGCGATGCGCCCGGGGCCACGCACGTGCGAGACGTCGACCGCAGCGGCACGGGGTGCTTGTTGACGCGGGTGGAAGCGCTGCCTCAGCCATGGTGGACCATTGGGCGTTCTGGGTGGATGGTGTTGACGGCGCTTTAAACGGGAGGCACTACGGCGGCGTTTGAAATGGGAGGC
>CAZKUN010000439.1:0-4461 GCA_964555935.1 uncultured Armatimonadia bacterium
TGACCGTCAACATCCTGCAAAGCCCCAGATTCCAGCGTGGATGGAGTTTTTCGGAGGGACACCACCTGTCCATCCGACTTATCCCATCCGCGCCGCACCAGCCTGCTTCGGGCGGGTGTGACCCAGCGGTGGCGCCCGACGGTTTGTCGGCGCCGATAGCGAGGCCTCGCCGGGTCGGTGCTGGCGCCGGGCTTCGTCTCGCCTGCGGCTCGGAATACGGCTGTGTGGGAGATCGACTCGCCGACGAGATGAGCGAGACTGACGACGTTCCGGTGGACGGTCTTGAGGGCTGGCATGCTCACGCGTCAGCGTTCCTCACGCTGACGGCCAACATCCTGCATAACCCAGGTTCCCGCGTGGACGGAGTTTTTCGGATGGACAGCTGCGTGGTGGCCAGATGGATGATCCGCGTGCTCACTTCCTCCGCGCCGGGCCGAAGCCGTGGCTCAGAAAGAGAAGCTCGCCATCATCCGAGAGCACATGGTGGCAATCGAGCGTACCATCCTCCTTCATCGCGTAGACATGCCCGTCGGCCCATTCCCAGGTGAAGCCATCCCAGATGACCCTGTCGCCAATGGTCAGCTTCGCCGTGCCGTCCGCGCGGTACTCTCGAAGGCACATCTGTCCCTGGTATTCGTACTCCCAGACCCCGACGAACCTATCGCGAGTCGCCGGCCGATGGCCAAGTGCGAGGTCCGGACAGCCCTCATACGCCGTCGATCCGCCGGCCGGCACGGCATCCCAGACCAATACCTCCAGCGGCTCCAGTTCAACTGCGACTGGCTGTCCGGCGACCAGCTCCATCTCAGTCATGTTCGCTCGTGTCGGATAGGCGCTTCGCAGCTTCCATCCACTCGGCTCACCGGCCGGCAGCTCCAGCGCCAAGCCGATGTCGAGTTGGCAGCTCTGTCCATCATCACGGGGATTTCGAAGCATCAGCGTCGCCTTATCCGGTGACCACGAGGCAAAACCGTACACCTCGCCTGCGATTGCATCGCCGCCCACCCAGTGGGTGTCGACAAGTACATCCTCGTTGACCTGGGCCCACTTCACCGCCTCGGCCAGCGCATCCCAATGCTCGTCGGTGAAGAGCGATGGCGTGATATACAGCTCCTGCAGGTTGATTCCGCTGCCAAACAGGCCGCGAACATCACGCCGCATGGCCTCCAGGTCGTTGTTCAACGTGGTCGCCGAGCCCAGCTCGGCCATCACCAGACCCGCAAGCATCAACGAGTTGACCGGGTAAAGCGGCGCGCTCCGCACGACGCGCTGGTAGACGATGCCATCCCGGTAGGTGATCCACTTGTCCCGCGGAGTGCCCCAACCTCGGTGGCTCAGATCCTCGCCTTGTCGCCAGATCGAGTCCACATGCAGCAGCCACGCCGGCGACGGCCATGTGCCGACGGTCGCATTGATGAAGAGATCCTCTCGCTGCTCGCGAAGGTCGTCGCACAGATCAAACAGCGCCTGAAGGTCGGCCTTCACGCTCTCTGGCGCCCCGGTCGCGTAGTTGCCGCCACCGATGCCGTCGAACTTGAAGTAGTTGCAGCCCTGCTCGCTGATGAACGACCGGCAGACCTCGCGGAAGCGCTCGTAGTATTTCGGCTTGGCCAGCCGGAGGCCGCCCTGAGTCTCAAAGCCCTGCTCGCGAGCATAGCGAACTCGAGCCTGTTGCTCGTGACCATATCCGCCCCACGGCGAGATCCAGGTGCCGATCCCCGAACCATGGCGCGCGGCCAATTCTCCGAGCGGCTTGAAGCCGTCGGGGAAGCCGTCGTGGAACTTCCAGAGCGTTGTGAAATCATCCCAGCCGTCATCGAAGACGTACGAGTCGACCTCGACCCCGCGCGCCTTCGTCAGTGCCTCGCCAATCGACGAGATCCGGTCGGCGCAGAGCTCCTCGTTCATCTGCCGGCCCATCCACGCGATATCCCACCACGAGTTGTAGTGCAGGAACTGCCGGTAGGGGTGTGGACGCCTGCGCTCCAGGTAGTAGAGGAAGCTCCGCCGCATCTGTCCGGGAGCCGATGTGCCGATGACGCTCGTGACAGTGGCGGTGCGGCTACCCGCGGGAAGGTCGAGTGAGCAGCGGACGGCTCCCACCGGGGATGCGTTTGACATCGGATGCTCGATGAATACAAAGAAAGCCCCGGCAGTCGCTGGCGAGCCCTGCACAGCGCCCGCGTATCCTCGGCCTCCCAGTGGCAGGCTTGGTGCGGATATCTCGGCGATCTCAACGCCATCGCCCGCGGTAACCTGGAGCGTCTGGCACAGGTAGTTTGAGCCATCGCGCAACGTCACGCGCCACGCGACCTGCGTGCCAGTCCGTTCGTGCACGAGCAGTGCTCTCGCCTCGCGGCCAGCAGACCGCTCCGTCACACGTTGCGCAGTTGGGTCGCCGCCCAGCGTGCTCACAACTGGCGGCTCGGAGATGGCAAGGGTTGATGCGGGAATCTCTGTGCCGTCCGCGAGGGTCAGCGAGAACGCCTCACCGCCCTGTAGCGAATGGGAGACGCCCTCGTCCTCGGATCGAATGAGCGCGGGCCGCAGCACGCCGCCATCTAACGACCAGACCATCCGTAGCGTATCGTTGGCGACGATCAACCGGTCGCCGGCCACAGCCATGTGGGCCCGCCCGGGCCGCAGGCCCGGAAGCCCGTCGACCGCAAAGGTGTATTCATCCTGTGCCAACGCTCGCGCTCCACAGAACGCGATCAGAGTAAACGCTGACGTGATTCTCATGGCGAGGGGTTTCCACCCCATCCGCCGATCCCCTTCAGCCGCCGTGCGTGTTTGCACGGTAGATGTCAACAGCACCGGTCCATTGACATCTACCGCGCAAATCTACACCCCCGCCTCACTTCATGACCGCGATTTACACGTGCATACCAGCGGGAACGCGTTCGGTTGCCCGGCCTCCCGGCCAGATGTGCAGGTTTGCGGAACTCGGTTGGTGAAGCACTGCAGCGAACCGTTGGTCGTTCAGCTACTGCCGGGACGCCCAGGTCCATATGGGAAATCCCAGCTGAATGGGGAGATGAAACGATGAAGCCATTTCGCTATCGTTTCGATTGTGAACGTCTTGCCGGCACGATTTCGGCGGCTCTATTACTGATCCTGGCGGCTGCGTTTTCGACTGCGTCGCTGGCGGCTGAAGATGTGTCGTCGCTGCCCGAGAATGTGGCGCTGACGGCGCGCGTTAGGGCTAACTCGGAATTTAGCGGTGACTACTTGGCGCGCTTTGTGGCCGATGGCGTTATTCCGCAGGCGGGCGGCACTTCGGCTGACGTGGGCAAGGTTTGGGTGGTGCAGGGGGCTACGCATCGCGATGGCGCCGAACTGGTCTTCGAGTGGGACGAGCCGGTGGCGGTCGCCGAGATCGTTTACTACGGCCGGACCACCTGGTTTGCCGAGGAGTGCTGGAAAGATTGCGAAGTATTTCTCGACGACGCGACCGAGCCGGCGGCCACCGCCGCGTTCGAGATCGGCCACGGCCCGCAACGAATAATGCTCGCGGCGCCAGACGCTTCTGCGCCAGCTACGGCCAAAAAAGTTCTACTTAAGTTCACCAGTTCACACGGCGGCTACAATCCGGGCGCGGCCGAAGTCCGGATTTACTCCCGACCTACGCCGGCCAAGGCGCTGGGCAAGTTTCGCAGACTGGCGGCCGGCGCGGTGACCCCGAACGTTTTCGCCAACGAGGAATTGCTCGACAAGCCGGAGTCGCGGCAGCTCGAGCGCGATCTGATCGAAGGCAAACTCGGTTTCGATCAACTCGTCGTCGTCCAGCGCCGCGAAGTGAACCCGTCGCACGTTTACACCTACCACGCCGAAGGCTTCAGCCCCGGCGGCGGCTTGTACGTCTTCACGCCGGGCGATGGCGGCGGCGAGCTCGAACAGCTGGTCGCCACGCCCAAGGGGCAGATTCTCGACTGCGCGCTTTCTTACGACGGCCAGCAAATTCTCTTCAGCTGGAAACAAGGCGGGCCGCCGGCCAACGTTCAGCTCGATCTGGGCCAGCCCAATTTAATCACGGCCGAAAATCGCCCCTTCCAGATTTTTCGGATCAACGTCGACGGCTCGGGGCTGACGCAGCTCAGCGACGGACGATACAACGAGATCAACCCCTGCTGGCTGCCCGGCGGGAACATCGCGTTTTTGTCCGACCGCAAGCCGGCCTTCGCCTACTGCTGGCAGACCACGTCGCCCGTGCTCTATCGGATGAACGGCGACGGCAGCCAGGTCGAGCGGCTGTCGGCCAACTACCTCAACGACTTCACGCCCAGCGTGCTGAACAACGGCCGCATCATCTACAGCCGCTGGGAATACGTCGACCGCCCGGCGATCCCGATCCAGAGCCTCTGGACGATCAACACCGACGGGACCGGCTTGGCGGGCTATTTCGGCAACCGTATTCTCAGCCCGGCGACCTTCATGGAGGCTCGGCCGATTCCCGGCGGC
>CAZKUN010000440.1:0-1236 GCA_964555935.1 uncultured Armatimonadia bacterium
ACCTTCTCCAACTCGGCCTGCGCTCGTTCGTACCCTGGGTTGAGCCTCAAGGCCATCTCCTGCTCAGCCCGTGCTTCATCGAGACGTCCAATCTTGCGCAGAGCCAAGCCATGGTTGGAGTGAGCCCTGGCGTTACCCTTTCTGATGTTGACCACGCGCTTCGCCGCGACTTCCGCGTTCTCCCACCACCCCAACTTGGAGTAGGCAGTCGCCAACCCCTCAAAGATCCGAGGGTCACCGTTCGTGTCTGCTAAGGGAAGAAGAAGGTCCACGACCCCGTTGTTGTTTCCCTGGCGCAAGAGGCTCGTGGCCTGCTGAAGGGCATCGTCTACCGTCATGGGCGCTCACCCCTACGCGACGTTGTGAACTGTCGGCGGCTGCCTGGTCTGACAGCGCCAACCCAACCCGCCATCGCGCGTGGAATGGACGATGTGATGCACTCCGAATGTCCCAACCGGCACGAGCGATGAGTCAGGAGTAGCCCACAATCATCGCGGATCGGGGTAGACCGCCCCCGTCAAAGAGGGTGTGCGGTCCGATTGTTGATCGCGTCATCATCGACACGCAGGCGCTGGATTCGCCCAAAGGGCCGCTGGCACCTTCCGCGACCATGCGCGAGCATCGGGTGACTGCAGAGCCGAAGATCACGCCCGCTTCCTATACGGCACATGCAGCAACCCGACTGCCTTCCGCTTCGCTTCCTCGCCGCGCCGGTCGTACCGCGCCGTGGTCTGCACGTTTGCGTGGCCCGCGAGTTTCTGCACGGTGACGATGTCCGCCCCGGCGTCCAGCAGGTCGGAGATGAACGTCCTCCGTAGATCGTGGGGGCTGAACTCCTTCACGCTCGCTTGGGAGGCGCGCTTCTTCAACATCGCGTACACGGCCTGGTCGGTCATGCGGGCGGGGACGCCTCGGCGCTCGTAGATGATAGTCCCGCCCTTGTTGATGGGCAGGAAGAGCGGACCGGGCGCGTCGCCTCGGAGCGCCAGCCAATCTTCCAGCGCATCTTCCGCGCCGTTATCCACGTAGGCCGTCCGTTCCTTATTGCCCTTGCCGCGCACGACAAGCCCATTCGTCTCGACGTCGTAATCGGCCACGTCGATGGCCACGAGTTCGGCGCGGCGCATCCCGCTGACGTAGAGCAGCGCGATCATCGCTGCGTCACGCGTTGAGGCGGGGCCGTTGTTCTCGGCGCAGGCGGTCATCAGCGCGCCAAGTTCGCCGGAAGACAACGCT
>CAZKUN010000440.1:1246-1754 GCA_964555935.1 uncultured Armatimonadia bacterium
ACCTGGCCGTCCCGCTGCTTCCGCTCGGTGACCCAACCGCCCATGATCTTCAGCCGACATCAGTCCAAGGGCAAAGGCCGCCTTCGCGACGCCCCGGATAGCCGAAAGTGTCGCGTTCACGGTAGACGGGGCGGCCTCGTCTTCTTGCAGACGCGTCCGGACCGCCGCGACGTGCTGGAAACGCAGGCCCTGCCAGGGGATACCAAGGACCACGTCTTCGTTCGACGCTCCCGGCGAGTCGTAGCCGAGCAGCGCGGCGACCCGACGCAGCTTGGCAGCCATGGTCCGGCGACCCGACGCAGAAAGCCCGGCCAGATACACGGCGGCGGGGTTGCGGTCGAGCGGCGTTGCGGCCACGAGAGCGGCGTCGCCCAGCTTTGCGAGGTCCGTATCCATCTCGTTGGCTCCTCAGTTTGATTTCGGGAAGGTCTATTCCCATAATCTATTTATACCCGTTTCCAAGGCCGCTCAATCACGCGGAGGGCAGGTGCTACGCCCGGAGTTGGAG
>CAZKUN010000440.1:1764-4453 GCA_964555935.1 uncultured Armatimonadia bacterium
TACTACGCGGCGCTGCGTATCCCAACCCCACCGGTCGAAGCCGACCAGTCACACCGAGCGTGACACTGCTACCCTTGCGAAAGGCGGAGCGCTGGTATGTGGAAGATCGTCGCGGGATTGTCTGTCATCGTCGCAGCAAACGGCGTAGGGGCGCAGGACGGCCCGCTCGTACTCTCGCCGGATGAATTGGCGAGTGGGTGGCAGATGTATGAGGCGGCAAGGACCCAGGTCTACTATCCGGGCGGGCAGGGCCGTGCCCCGGTGCAAGGGCAACCGTTCGCGGGGTGGTGGTCAACTGCAACTCATGTGCGCGGAGCCTGGTCGCGGCTGCGTCTCCACCAGGGCATCGTCTTGGCAATCCCGCTGTTTATTGAGGGCGATTGGTTCACGAAGGAGTATCGGGGGCGGTACCCCCACTACCCGATCTACAGCGAGGAGATGTTGGCACGAGTCAACGCCAGCGCGATGTCGACGTTCGGTGCCTTGAGTGACGCGAGGCACACGTCCGGCCTGATGGGTGGGGGCTACCTTTACACGGCGCTGTCGTTCGACCCCAGTGTTCTCTTCGCGTTGGCCACTGATGCCGAGACACGCGCGGTTCTCGCGTACCGGTCAGAGTTGATCCGCAGATCGTCGGCTGACATCCGGATCTATGACGTGGCCCGAATGGGACTCACGGAACTCGATAGGTTTGCGCGGCGGCACGGAGGCCGGATGGCTCCGCGAGCCGCCTACCTGCGGAGTCTGATCGACGCGGCATCCAAGATGTCGAAATGGGCGAGCACGGCGCATGAGAAGAACAAGAAGGTAGTGTACGTACTTGCGGCTGGCGGCCTCAACGTACCCGCCGAATCTCTGGGCGAACGCACGGAGTTGCAGGACTCGCTGTTGGAGACCATGGGGGCTTCGCCGGATGCCCCCGCCATCGGGTGCTGGCCAGCCCTCGTCGCCGAGTACGCCAAGAGAGAGACAATGACTCGCGGCGAGGCCTACAACTGCGTCAGGGCGGTGGTGCTTGGGCTGCGGATCTTCGGCCCACCGGAAGACGCCACGGCCCCGCGTAATCACGCGCTAAACCTATGCCGCCACGCGGTGCCACGGGAGCGCTGGAACGACATCGACGACTGGCTGGACAGAATAGCACGGGAAGAAATCAGATGGCCTCAGCCGGAAGCGGATAGCTTGATCGACCGTCCGCCGCCGCTGAAGTAGCAGGCCCCTAACGGAAAGCTGACGCGAGGTGGAGGACCGGATATGGCTAAGCCCAACGAATGGCAGCAACACCGACCGAAGGCGAACGATTGCATTCTGATATTGGCCGCAGGCATCCTGATGTCGCCAGGCATCGCAGACGACGCGTTGCGCGGTTGGGACGCCTACGACGCGAACCAGGCGCTTGCAACTGAACTTGGGTACGAGGTCACTGCGATGGCGCGTCTCGATTGGACGGTCCCGGTACCAGAGCGATCTGGCCTGATGGGTCATCACGGGGGGCAAGTGTCATTCGGTTCGGTGATGTGTACTCTGTTCGAGGGGACGGAAGACGAGTCCCAACGTCTCAATAGCCTGGCGGCCGACGCAGTCAGGGGGCGTTGGGATGATGATCCACTCAGTGCCCTCGCTGCGGGCCAATATGTCTGGATGGTGCTGCCAGCCAACGCCGAGTCGAGCCGCGCGGCCATCGGCGCTGAGATCGCTAATGTGCGCCCCCGAGCCCAGGGCGAAGGCGCAGCGGGGGCGTGGCACCATCGTCTTTCACAGGCTCAGGCGTTGCTGTCAAAGCTCAACGCGGCGTCGCTGGACGGTGACGACGTCGTGTCGTTGATCGGACTTGGGATGGCCTGGTTGCCCCAGTCGGCGATGTCGCCCAGTCAGGTGACGATCAGCCGACCCGTCATGGACTGGATGAGGATCACCGGGTGTACGACCGCGATGGACACTCATCTGCCCAAGATGAGCTTCCGCATGGCCTTGGCCCAAAGTGCAGTTAGCGAGCTGCAGGCGGAGGTCCCCAACCTCGTTCGCTCGCACTACGCTGTTACCCAGACGATGCTGGCCACGCGTCGGTTTGGGTTCGCGCAGATAGGCCATAGCACGCGCGTCGACGCTCTGACGTTCGGAGCCCCGACCACCGAGTGGGCCGATTCGGTGAACCGCTGGATATCAGATGCTCTGATGACCACTATCCCCCTGCTACCGACCTCGGAGGATCTGCAGCGGGACTGACCCCGACCGCAAGCCCGCCCGACACCTGCTCGCCAGATGACCGGCCGCCCGGTAACTGCCGTTCCGTCAACGCGCGCTCGCGCCACCCGCCACGGACGCTTGAACTTCCTCTTCCATTAGCCCAACCAATATGCCCGCCAAGCGGCTCCCAACCCCTCGCCTCCAGCATGGGTTCCAGTATCCCTTTCAGGCGCTTGCTACCATCTGGTCGCGGTTGATCCTGGGCGACCTGGGATGGACTTGGCGGTGCCCGACGGGGGACATGCTCGCCGTTTCTTCATTGATGTTGATGGACCACCCTTGGAGTTCCGCTCTCGTGGAGCCGAGGACCGTGCCCCCGTGGCGCTTAACCACGAAGGACAGTATCGGCGGTTCCCACGCCAGTTTCTCAACCCGTCCAAGCAGCTTCCCGGCCTTCATGCATCCGTCTCGCGATCCGTCGAGCCCATCCCACGCGTCATCG
>CAZKUN010000441.1:0-4413 GCA_964555935.1 uncultured Armatimonadia bacterium
CGCGCAAAGACTCATCGATGCGACCGGTCTCACCACACACGCGAGCCAGTCCACTGTGGGCGGCGGCGAGGACAGGCCTTTCCCTGATTGCTTGCCGGTACACCGCCTCCGCCTCACCGTATCGACCTTGGTCGAGCAGTGCCCAACCCAAGAGGGTGTCCGCGTAAGCTTTGGGATCCTCGGCGCGCACGCGCCGCAACTCGATCTCTGCTTTCTGCGGCAGGTCGAGGAACAAGAGCGCCCGCGCCATCTGTCTCCTCGCCTCGGTCATGCCATCGTCGATGTCGGCCGCCTCGTGGAACTCCATTAACGCTCGCTCGTATTCGCCATCGAAAGTAAGGGCCATTCCCAGGCCGAAGTGTCCCAGCGCGTCATTGGGGTCGTCGAGCAACCGGGCCTCGTAGGTGTCGTACGCCGTCTGAAGCCGCCCGACCTGGTTCAGCGCAACCACGTAGTGCACGTGCGTGCGCGGTTTCGCCGGCGTTATCTTGAGTTCGGCCTCCGTCTCGGCGAGCGCCTGGGCAAAACGCCCCTGATGCCTGTATATGCCCGCGAGATGGGAATGTACCCAGGGCCGCCCAGGTTCCAGCGCATTGGCCGTGAGCAGTGCGCTCTCGGCCTGAGCGAGGTCTCCGGCGTAGTGGGCACTTACGCCCACATCCTCCCAGATATCAGCGCGGCCCGGCTGTAGCTCTGCCGCCTGGCGGTACCAGTTGGAGGCATCGCTGTATTCGTACGCCAGACTGGCGCGGTCGCCTTCGCGCGTGGCTTCTTCGTACTTCCTTTCCCGTCCCACCCTTCTCGCGTGGACCCATAGTGCACCGGTCGCCACCGTGACGGCAACAAGGACGACTACCAGGACAATGCGTTTGCGCATTGTAGTGGCCTCCCGTAGATTCGCACAGCCGATGCCCCCGACCGGGTGCTGCTGACACCTACCGTGCAAGGAACCTGCCCCCTGGCGCCGGCCTTACCATGCCACGCGCTCGATGATCAGGTCCCTCCTCCCATCCTCCGTGCCGCCGTTGGCGCATCCTCCGTAGACGATCGGCGTGGTCTTCACGCCTTGCTGGTCGAGGTCAGATGGCGCCGCCCAGACCACGAGCGTCTTGTCGCGCAGCGGCTCATCTCCCACGGCTTGCGCGCAGATCAGCAGGCACGGCGCGACGCAGGCTACCACGCACTCAGTCATCTTTCCCTCCCGGACGATCCGCCGTTGCATTGCAGGGCCTTCAGCGCCGGCGTGGAATCTTCCTGCGCCACGCCAGCCGATCCGAAAGAGGGCCAACATGACCGAAGACCGCTTCCACCAGAAGCCATGGGAAGTCGACTGGTTCGACCCCGAGTTGGAGCATCGGAAGTATACGAAGGCCATGATGGAGCCCGGTGACTACCTCGAGTCTGTGGGGCTCTACTTCGGCGACCTGCACAAGCACAGCTCCCTCAGCCCGTGCGCGCAGGTGCATCCATACAATGGCTCCCTGGAGGAGTGCTATGCCTTCGCCCGCGAGGACGTCGAGACCGACTTCCTCGCGATCTGCGATCACGCGGAGTGGATGAGCGAAGATCAGTGGTCCGAGTGCATGGGGATTGCCCGCACCCACACCGAAGACGGGGCTTTCATCGCGTGGCCGGCGGTTGAGTGGGCCACCGGGCTATACGGGCACCGCAACCTCTACTTCCGGGGCTACGACGTGCCTCTCATCGACGGACGCAACGTCCCGACGCCCCCGAAGCTCTGGCAGACGCTCCGCGGTCTCGACACGCCCGCGCTGACAATTCCCCACCACGCGGCGAGGGAGCTATCGTGCGACATGACGCGCACGGACCCGGAGTTTGAGCCGGCGTTTGAAATCTACTCGGGCTGGGGCAACGAGGAGTACTACGGCGCGCCGAAACAGGACACAGACCGCTCATTCACCCGCAATTTCTACCAGGACACGCTCATGCGCGGCCTGAAGCTGGGTGTCGTCGGCGGCGGGGATGGCCATCCGGCCAAGCCCGGCGTCTGCGCGCTGACAGGCATCTACGCATCAGAGCTGACTCTCGACGGTCTCTGGGAGGGTCTCAGGCGGCGGCGCACGATCGCCACCACAGGCGTCCGGATCAAGCTCGACTTCCACATCAACGGCTTGCCCATGGGATCGTCGGTCCGCTTCAACCAACATGAGGTAGACGACCTCTTCCCGCTCGAGATCGGCGTCGCGGTTCAGGGGACTGCGCCCATCGAGAGGGTCGAGATCATCGAGAACAACCAGGTCATCCACACGAAGGAGAAGCCCCGCGCGGCCGCCGACATGTTCGCGTACCGGTGGTTCCGCGGATCACGCCCAACCGATGGCGTCAGCCCCATCGGCAGCATCAACAACGTCAGCCGCTACATCTACGTGCGGGTAACGCAGGTGGATGGCCACATCGCCTGGTCTAGCCCGATCTGGTTGGATTTCTACTACGACGAATGATCTGCCGCCGTCACTCCGTCGGCTCGCCGGCTGCCTCCAGCCACGCGCGGACCTTATCAGCGGGGATAGCCTTCCCATGCCCAGGATGGAAGACGCGCACGTCGCGGCGGAGAAGCTCTCGCCAGCTCTCATACAGCACATCTAGGCTATAGCCGAACAGTGGCGGACCGGGCGCCGGTAAGATGCGGTCGCCCATGAGGTCGCCCACGATCGCCTCCCCCGAGTCGAGCACCACGGACATCGAACCCTCCGAGTGTCCCGGCGTGTGGACGAGCTGCCCGGCGACCCCGAACGGCTCCAGCGACGTGTCCCCGGAGACCACCATATCAGGTTCCATGGCCCGGAAGCACAGAAGCCACCGAATGCATCTCCCGACTCCCGCACAGAATCTCCCCAGCCGATTGCGCGTCTCGGGGATGATGACTCGCCCCTCGCGAATGGCATCCACCCCGTCAGCGTGACAGATCACCGTCCAGCCGTGCTTCGCCTGGAGCTTGCCCAGCACTCCGACGTGATCGGGATGCTCGTGCGTGGCTACGACACACCGCACCTCGGATGGCTTGATGCCATTGCGCCACAGCGCCAGCCGGATGGGCCAGTAATGCCCCCACGTGCCCGCGTCGACGAGCATGTACCCGTCATTCCCGCGCACGAGATACAGCATGCAGATAGGTGTCCGGATGGTGATCACGTTATCGGAGGGCATTGGGGAGACCTTCGGGTGAGACATCACGCGGTCTATTCGACCGGGTCGTCCGGCGCGGGGGCAGCGCCGCGAGGCGGCATCAGGAACAGGCTCAGCACGTGTTCGTCGAGTTCGTGGTCCTCGCGCGTTGCCACGAGGATGATCTCCTCGAGCAGGGCGGCCATCACGAAGCCGAGCAGGATCGCCACCGCCCACGGCTTCGGCCCCCACAGGAACGTGTAGCACATGAAGAAGCCAATGACCCAAGCGGTGCTCTTGCCGATGATGGTATGGAACGGGACCTTGCGCTTGAATCTCAAGTACTGGTATCCCACGCTGATGCCCAGCATGGACAGCATCACCACGATCTGCGGCCAGTAGTCGCGGAAGAACTCCGGGCGGATGAAGATCATCCACGCCAGCGCGTTGAGCGTCAGCGTGTCATCGGCGATGCGGTCGAGCTTCGCGCCGAACTCTGTGGCGAGGTCATACTTGCGGCAAAGGTAGCCGTCGAGGGTGTCTGTCAGCATGGCGACGATGAGCAGTATCACGAAGGGCGTGACGTTCTTGCTGACCGCCAGCACCCACAGAACGGGTATTGCCGCCAGGCGTGCCCAACACAGTGCGTTTGGGATGTGCTTCAGCTTCACGAGCGCAACCCTCACAGGCGCGACGACTGCCTATTCCCCATTCGGCACCACAATACCCTTCCGGCTCCTACGACGGCTGGAATGCGACGTTGGTAACGCGCGCGTTCGACGTGGGGTCGATGGTCCGGATGAAACACCCCGCGTGTTCAGGCCCAAAAGCCCGGTTCTTGGCCTGATAGACGATCAGCATCTCGTTCGCGCCCTCCTTCAGCGGCGCGGGCTGGTCGAGCGCGTCGGCGCCGTTCACCAGGATGTTCATGATGCTCCCACGAACGCAGCGGAACGCGACTTCCTGATCGACCTCCGAAGTCAGCGTGCTGCGCAGCAGGTAGTAGAACGGCTCCTCCGTCTCAGTGCGCCAGCGCCCGGTCGTGCGAATGACCTCGCAATCGAGATACGGGGCCTGATTCGGATCGTCGAAGAGCCACTCGCGTTTCGTACCATCCGCAAGCGTGATGCTCTCTGGGACTGTTCCATTGATCACGGCATCGACATCCAACTCGCCCGCGGGTATGGGCCCGAGCTTCATGAAGCCGCCCTGCGGATACGATGCGTCACGCGGTGTTGGCGGCGCGTTGCAGGCCAGATGCAGCCGCTTCGCCACGCCGTCGTGGGT
>CAZKUN010000442.1:0-4408 GCA_964555935.1 uncultured Armatimonadia bacterium
ATCGAACGAGCCCCTCAAAGCAGCCGGACTAGGCTGGGATGGTTGGGGGCAGCCCAGGGCCTGACGGACGTCGCGATCGCCGCTACGCTCGTCCGCACTGGCCGAGCGCAGCGGGTGCTTGTCACCGCGTCCGGCCTGACCGGCGACCTGGCGGCCGTGGTGATCGAGGGTCGGAGGTGAGCTCCGTCTGGATCACAGGAATGGGCATCGCCTGCGCTCACGGAAGCCACCTCGATGAGGTCGCCGGGTTGGGCCTGCTCGACCGCGTCGATCAGTTCAGCGGCGGAGGCGATGCCCACCACGCGGGACATGCCCGCGGTAGCGACGCCCGTGGCTGGGCTGAGCGCGGCGAGGGCGGCCAGCAACCCCATGCGGGTGATCGCCGCCGTGCTTCGGTTGTCGGGCGACATTCCCATCGAACCCAAACCTCCGCGTTGGTGGCGCCGCGGCCGGCGCTCATGCTTGCCCGCGGCCTAGCTCGTCGTCGTACGGTGCCTGACTCCCATACAGCCAGCAGCACTTCGGTCCTGAACAGGGGCTCACCCCGTGGGGCCAGGCCGCTCTCAGCTTCCGCATCCCATGATCCACGTCCTCCCGAATGAGGTAGGCGCACATCTCGGTAGCAGTGTGGGCATTGGCCCGTCGCGTGGCGGGAACTTGGAGCCATTGGTACTGGCGAGACGCTCCTCCTCCACCGGTCCCGTCTGACCTTGACAGACGCGAGCACCTCGTGCGTCTGGCTCGGGGCTGTCGATGTGGACGGGAAGACCGAATTACCATGGGAAAACGGGAGATCTGCTTGGGCGCCCACTGGGCGCTGTGCTCAGGAGGAACCCGACATACGTCGCTGGTCCCTCCTTCGGGGTTGGTGGCTAGAGAAGAGACAATACCGAATCACTCCCGCGACCGGCGATTCACGCGGGTGGAGGGGCGGTCACTGGGTACCGTGCTGAGGGCTGGGAGCTAGCCTGTGTCGTTGTCGCTGACCGGCGGGGCGCGGAGGTCCTCGTGACCGAGGACGCCCCTCACGAGGGCGATGCCGCCCGGCGGCGAAGAACCCATCGGACCACCAGTCGACGCAGAATCCGGAGGGATCCCTATGCCCCAGGAGCTGGCACTGATGGGAGGGCCGCCCGCGGTCACCGTGGACGCGAGCGATCGGCACCGTCGATCCGTCGCGGAAGAGAAGGCGGCCGTCAACAAGCTTATTGACGAGGGCTTCCTGAGCGGCGCGGGCGCCGGGCTGCCGCTGGAGTTCGAGGAGGAGTTCAAGGAGTACATTGGCTGCAAGTATGTCCTGACCACCAGCCATGGTCATACGGCGCTCGCGAGCTGCTACTTCGCCGCCGGCCTCGGCGCCGGAGACGAGTTCATCCACCCGACCATCGGCTATCTGGGCAGCTACGCCGGCGCGCTCCACATGGGCGCGACGCCGGTCTTCTGCGAGCTTGACCCTCACACGCTCCTCGCTGACATAGCCGACATCGAGAGCCGCATCACGCCCAAGACCCGAGTCATCAACCCCATCCACATGTGTGGCCGCGTCTGCGACATGGACGCGCTGCTCGAGATCTGCGCGCGCCACAACGTCGTGCTGGTTGAGGACGCCGCCCACGCGGCGGGCAGCGAATGGGGCGGGATCAAGATCGGCAACCTAGGCCACATCGCCGGCTTCAGTTGTCAGGGGGTCGGCCCCAGGGGCAAGCCGCTGTCGGCGGGCGAGGGTGGCATCGTGGCCACCAACGATAGGGAACTCTACGAGCGCGCGCTCATCTACTGCCATCTGCACCGCACGGGCGCCCTGGAGGAGTTGACCAACCCCACCTATCGCGAGATGGACCTGCAGTTGCTCGGCTGGAAGTGGCGGGCGCACCCGCTGGCTATGGCCATCGCGAAGGTGTCCTTCGCCAGCCTGCCCGAGCGCATCGCCAAATTCATCGCAGCCCGGGAGGAACTTCACGCCGGCATGGCGGGCGTCCCCGGCGTCGCGCCCCCGCGGAACCACCCGAAGTCAAAGGGCGCGGAGCTGTATGGCGGGCTCAAGTTCACCTACGAGCCCGAGCGACTCGGCGGCCTGCCCGCCGCGCGGCTCTGTGAGGCGCTCAATGCCGAGGGCGTGCCGATGAGGGCGGGGGGATTCTCCCATCTCGAGCACCTCCGGGCACTCTTTACCAACGACCTGCCTGGCCTGTGGGGCGAGGGCCATCCAGGCCCCGCCGACATCCCTCTGCCCAGGTACAAAGAGGGCGACTATCCGGTGTCCGAGGGTCTCAATGACCGGGTGCTCTCGCTCGGTGGATGGATTGAGCCCCATGATGGGCTGATCGGGCAAGTGGCCGAGGCGATCCACAAGGTCGTTGACGGACACAAGCAACTGCTCTAGCGCTCTCTGGCGAGGTGAATCACCGAATGACATCTCGGGATCGTACACAGGCGGCGGTATCACGTGACTCCGTCGACCACGCCCCGTGCGCGTTCATGATCTTCGAGGCGCTCCGCTCGCAGTGCGCCGACCATGCCGAGTTCGTGGACCGCCAGCTCGAGCTAGGCCTCGACGCGGTGGTCGAGCTCAGCGCGTGGGCGGGCACCCGCCCTCAGGTCCAGTCGGACCTCCCCGGGATACCCGTCGAGTCGGGCGAGGGCATCGAGGTCCGGCACTGGCGCGAGACGCCGGCTGACGCGGCGTGCGAAGTCCTCTGTAAGGAGATCACGACCCCCGACGGGACGCTGACCCAGAAGGTCAACCTCACGCCCGACTGGGCCGACCTTGAGGCAGTGCCGCTCATGGACGACTGGTTGGTGCCTCGCTCCCGCGAGTTCCTCGTCAAGACGCGCGACGACCTGCGGAGTCTGCGCCACATCCTGGCGCCCCCCTCGCCTGAATCGCGAGAGTCAGTCGCCGAACTCGCCGCCGACGCCCGACAGTTCGCCAACAGCCGAGGGGTCGCGCTGCAGGCCGGTTGGGGCGTGGGACTGGAGGCAGGGCTGTGGCTCTGTGGGTTTGAGCGCTTGGCGTGGGCGGCCATCGAGGAGCCAGCCTTCGTTGATGAGTTCGCTGAGCTGGTCCACGCGTGGAACGTTGCGCGCATGCGCCCGGTTCTCGACGCCGGGGTCGATCTGTTCGTGAGACGCGCTTGGTACGAGAGCACCGCCTTCTGGTCGCCGGCTCAGTTCCGGCGGCACGTCTTCCCGTCGCTGAGCGCGGAAGCCGGCCTTGCCCACGAGGCGGGCGCCAAGTTCGGCTACATCTGCACCACGGGCGTCATGCCGATCCTGGACCTCATCGTTGAGGCGGGCGTCGACGTGCTGATCGGCGTCGACCCCGTTCAGGGACAGGGCACCGACCTGGCCGCAATTCGCGAGAGATCAGCCGGACGCATCTGTCTCTGGGGAGGCGTGAACGGGTTCGTTAGCGTGGAGACGGGAACCGAGGCCGACGTGCGGCGCGAGGTCCGCGATGCCATCCGCCTGCTCGGCCCGGATGGCTTCATTCTGTCGCCGGTCGACAACGTCACCGGTTCATCCGACAAGACCTGGCAGAACATCCGCGCGCTGATCGACGAATGGCGGCTGAATCGCTAAGAGCCACCATGCCCAAATGGCTCGCCGCTCGGGAAGTGCTGTGGGCCACATTG
Organism: uncultured Armatimonadia bacterium; assembly: GCA_964555935.1. Classification (GTDB taxonomy): domain Bacteria; phylum Armatimonadota; class Zipacnadia; order Zipacnadales; family VGFC01; genus CAZKUN01. The sequence continues at coordinate 3,636 of CAZKUN010000442.1, forward strand.
CCCCCTCGGCACACCAGAGGGCCCCGGACAGGACGCTCCGGCGACCAGCCCCCAGTGTCCGGAAATTCATCGGCACTGAATCTGGGGAGATCTGGGACCTTGGTCCGTTTGGGTTGACGGGTCTTGCATTCGGTGATCTGCGCGCTACCCTCCGGCACGGCGTGCATCTCGGCGCTCCGGAGGGGACACGAATGGTAGCGCCCACGTTCCTGGTCCGAGCAATGCCCCGGAAGCCATTGGGATGGGTAACCTCGAACTGGCTCCCCCCATTGCCGTGGGTTGGTAGAAAGAAAGTGCGCGAAACCCGTTACCGCTGTTACCGGACGGGCCCGCCTCGGTGGTTGCCTCGTGTGCTCGGACGCTCCGAGACGCTGATGAGCAGGCGTGTGGAGCCTCGTTGCCGAGGTGCCGCGACGAACGGTTGACCGTTTAGCCAACGCCGGGCCCCCCGGTCCCATATGGGGAATCCCGGATAGGAGGCAGGAGCGCGGTCCGCTCGTGCTGAAGGTCCGGGCGGGAAGAGACACGCTTGGCACCGATCCTGCCCGAGCATCACGCTTCACCTGTCGGGACCCCAGCGTCAGGCGCAGGAAGGAGACCAGGATTGACTGAGCTCGCATCGCAACTGGTCGTGCTGACGCTCGCGCTCACACTCATTGCCGGGCCGAGCGGGCAGAGCGCCTGTCAGGAGAATGAGGGGCTGTTTCTGCCACCATTGGCCCCGGAGGGCTTCGGGGCCCGTTCCATCGGGGGCCAGGACGGCCAGGTCATCC
>CAZKUN010000443.1:0-4381 GCA_964555935.1 uncultured Armatimonadia bacterium
GCAGCGCCCGTCTGGCTACAGAAGACCGTCGCCAACGCGATCGAGGAGGACCTCGGTCGCGGCGACGTCACCAGCGAAGCGTGCGTCCCTCCCGACACCGTTGGCGCCAGCGAGATCATCGCCAAGGCGACCGGCGTGTTGGCGGGCATGGACGCCGCTCGCGAGGTCGCGCGCCAGGTTGACGAGACGCTGGCGCTTGAAGAACTGTGCCGGGATGGTGATGCGCTCGAGCCGGGCGTTGTCGTCGCCCGCGTCCGTGGTTTGGGACGGTCGATCCTGGCTTTCGAGCGGCTGGCGTTGAACTTCATCCAGCAACTCAGCGGCGTCGCGACGCTGACTCACGCGTTCGTCGCCGAGGTTGCGGGCACTGGGACGCGCGTCGTCGACACGCGCAAGACAGTGCCGGGTCTTCGAGCGCTGCAGAAGCAGGCCGTGCTCGCCGGGGGCGGACACAACCACCGGTTCGGTCTCCACGACGCGGTTCTGATCAAGGACAATCACATCGCGCTGGCCGGAGGCGTTCGCGAGGCTCTGGAGGCCGCGAGAGCGTCGGCCTCGCATATGCTTACGGTCGAAATAGAGGTCACAACTCCCGCCGACGCGGAAACTGCCGCAGGCGTCGGGGCTGATGTGATCATGCTCGACAACATGTCGCCCGAACAGGTCGCCGAGAGCATCGAGCGCATTGCCGGACGCGCCTTGACGGAGGTCTCGGGCGGCATCAGCCTTGACACCATTCGCTCCTACGCGACGCTTGGCGTGGATATCATCTCCGTGGGCGCGCTGACGCATTCGGCGGTTGCTCTTGATCTGAGTCTAGACATCACCGAGTGGCCGGGCGCGTAAACGTCACATTGCGAGGTGGGCCTGTGTTCGCGATCATGACCGCGGTTGCGCTGACGCAATTGTCGCCCTCAGCGGGCGCGCAAGACATCGCCAACGTGGCTCTCGGCAAGTCGTTCGCCTGCTCGGATCCGGGAGGGTTGGCGTGGCGTGGACTGCTCGACGGCGTGACCTCGAGCGACGAGCCGCCGGGGTGTTTCGCCACCGGGAACGGCGGGGAATTCCCCAAACGCATTGTGATCGACCTTGGCGCTCTCTACGACATCTCCAAGGTGATCGTGCATAGCAGCAAGAACGGAAACACGCGCAAGGTCGATGTCTGGGCGTCGAAGGACGGGCAGAACTACACGCAATTGCGCATGCCGTATACCTTCCCCCCAGGCGAAGCGACGCGGATGAGCGCCGGGTTCCCACAGCAGGCGGCGCGCTACGTCAAGGTCGCGTTTTGGGACACGCATCGGGGCGGCTTGGGCGGCGATAACGTGATGTACGTTCGCGAGGTCGAGGTGCTAGGGAATCCCAAACCGCGCGCAGGATTCGCGCGAGCAAGGCCCGAAGTGGACGGCAAGCCCCGATCAGCGCGCATGTTCGCTCACTATGCGCTGGCGGAGGGCGCGACGGTGAACCTCGTGGTGCTGGGCGACGACGCGGTTGCCGGCGAGCCCGGTCTCGGCGCGGCGATCTCGCAGGGGCTGAAAGACCGTTTCGGCGTGGGCGAGGTGAACGTCACGGACGCCGCTGAACGGGGGATGAAGGCCCGCGACGCGTCTTCGTTCCAGGTCTCGATCGCCGATGAGAACGCACCGGATCTGATCGTCGTGGCGCTAGGAACGGCGGATGCCATGGCATTTGATCCCGCGACGTACCGGTCCTCGATAAATCGGCTCGTCGACCGGTTGACGGATCGCACGCATGGGCAGATTGTGGTGGTGCTTCCGCCTGTGATCCCGCATTCCGCTGAGCTTGGGCGCGCGGGGGAGTGCAACACCGCCGACACCGCCGACACTGCCTGGCAGTTGGTGAGCGTCTGTGAGGGCACGGATGTCGCTGTTGTTGATGCGGCGGAGGCTATTGAGCGGTCGGGGATCAGTCAGGCGAACGCGTACTCAGACAACTTGACGCTTTCGGAAGCCGGTCGCGAAGTCGTAGCCGCGGCGGTCGTATCCTTGTTCCGATGACGTTTGGCACATTGAGCGCAGCATCCGTCGCAGCAACGCACGTAGTGGGAGGTGGAGCCGAGTGTCGTCTCTCGGTCGCGCCATAGCCGCCATAGTCCTGGCGGCCATCATGCTGGTCCCCGGGGTCGAACTCCTGCGGTTTGTGATGCGAGACCTGATCGGTCTCTACCCCAACATGACCCAGACCGACTGCCTGCTGTTCTTTGTTATCGTGCTGCTGTGCGGGTTGCTTCTGCAGAGGGCCGGTGAGGAGAAACCCAAGCGCAAGCGGTCGGGCGATTCAGCCTTGCGCCTGGCCGGGCACGAGACGCCGCCGCCAAAGCGGCGGTCGACGCGAACGAGTTCTGGGCGCACGCGCACCCGCGAACCCTCTCGCAGCCGCACGAAACGGTAGGCCCTACTCGTCCGGCGGCGGAGGCTGGCTTGGGAGTGGGGGAGGCTCGGGCGCCGGAGGCGGGAGAACGGGCGCGGTCGGTGGCGGAATGGCCTCGATGACGGGCGGCGCCACAGGGGGCGCATCGGTCGGCGGCGGAGCGGGCGGAGGCACGGCCGGTCCAACGATGGGTGGCGGGGCGCCGGGCATCACGACAGGTTGCGAAGGCGCCAACGGCGACTGCGCGTAGACGGCACTCAGGTCTTCTCCCGGGCGCAACGCAGCCGCCATCATGTGCAGGTCGAAACCCTCTTTGCGTATCCTCAGATCGTAGTACAGTAGTGTCTGCATGATCATGAAGATCGGACCCAGGAGGACCTGGATCGTGTGCGCGACGCACTGAGTGAGCACGGTGACGTGGGGGAGGTACTCGGGTCGCGCCATGTAGAGGATCTGTCCGGCGCCCTGGATGGGGATAGTGAGAATGACCGCGATGGTCCCTATGGCCATTGAGGTCAGCACGATCGCGCCAAAGGTGTGCCAGCCGTATTCCCGAACGAGTTCGCGGCTACGTTGGAGACTCTCGACACCCCGAACGCCCTCGATGACCGCGACCTGGATGTAGAGGATGAACCAGGTGGTGAAGAGCAGCGATAGCGGCACGCCGGCGAGGCCGCCGAGAACCGCGCCAAGCATGCCGAGGAGAGGAGCGGCGTCTGGTGAGATGGCAGCGCCGGCGAGGGCTCCGAGTATCGCGCCGATGGTGCCGCCCACGAGTGGCCCAAACATCACCAGCAATCCGTACATGACGGCGACGATAAACAGCGTCCCCCAACAGGGGAGGGCTCGCCGGTAGGCCTCCTTCAGGCCGATGTCCCGACCAAGGTACTTCTCGCTGATGGCGATCGCGAGGGCGCCATTGGATAGGGGGCCGGCGATGGCGAGGAGCACCAGGTAGAGTAGGACGAAGCCGCCGCTCACGAGTAGGGGAACCTTCTCGATGTTGTTGAAGATCTCGAAGGGGTTGGAGTTGGGCATCTGCCCGGGCTGGATGTCCGCGAGGCCCCGGATGGCTATCACATAGAAGTACTGGCCGATGATTTGCACCACGGCCAGCGGAACCAGCACTATCGCCGAGATGCCCAGCAGGTGCGAGAAGTTGCGTCGGTACAGTCGCACCGTCCCGTCCATCAGGTCCAGGATGTTGCGCGGCCTCAGCTCTAGTCCAGTCGATCCCATCGCTACCCCCGTGTTCCGTTCCATCCAGTCATTACGATTCGTCGCAGCCCAGGTATGCCGGGTTGTCGGGCGTGCCAACAGCGAAAGTGCCCTCAGGCACCGCGTGCCCTTCCTCAACGACCGCCCACTCGAGGACGGATCCCTCGCCGACCGTCGCGCCGGCCAGGATGAGCGAGTGCTCGATCCGAGCGCCCGCGCCCACTTTGGCGCCCTGTAGCACGTGCGCTCCAGGCCCGATGATGACGCCTTCCTCGGCAGCCGCGCCGTCAGCCAGGATGTAAGGGGCATGTGTCGCTACGCCCTCGGACGTGATCGCCGTGGCGGCATGGATGGCGCCGCCATCGATTTCGCCTTCGGTGAGCAGCGCATTGTTGTTCTGGATGACCTCCGCCGGCCGCGCGACGTCGGACCAACACCCTTCGATCGGGACGCCACGGATGCGCGCGCCGCGGGTCAGCAATAGCTGAATCGCCTCGGGCAATTCGCGCTCGCCGCGCTCGGATAGGCCGGTCTCCTTCGTCGCAGGGAGAATCTCCGGGGGCATGATGAAGATGCCCGCGTTATTGTAGTTCGTCGTCGAGGTGCCCTTGGGCGGCTTCTCAATGATCTTCACGACGCGGTTGTCCTCAACATATACCGCCGCACCCTCGTATGGATCGTCGACGACGTTTAGCGTCAGCAGCATCTCCGGCTTCTCGTCGCGCCAGATCTCGCCAATGCGAGCGTAGTTGCGCCGCGAGACGATGAT